>JALZAY010000238.1 GCA_030948025.1 Pseudomonadota bacterium | reverse complement strand
TCGAACGCCGCCAAAGATCCACGACGGTCGCGAAGGGTGCGCCGGCCCGCGCGGCGACGATCGCCGCGCCGTCCGTGTTGGCGAGGCCGCGCACCATGCGCAGGCCAAGACGAATGGCGCTGGCGGTTAGTTCCCTCAAGAGGTTCCAATGTGCAGTCCCAGCGCGACGCATCTACGCATTCAGGCCCGCTAACGCCGCGCTGCGCTCCCAGAGCGATAACGCAGTCCGGTCGTCCTGCGCCTCCCGCGATGGCGCAATCGGGCGGCACTTGTAGAAATATCGGCCCGTCGTCGCGGCGATCTTGGGCGAAGACGCGAGATAAATGATCGTTTCCGCGCCCTTCTCCGGGGAGATCGCCAAAAGCTTGGCGAGTCCTGCGAAGCGCGAGATCAAGCCGCCGCTTTCGTCGGCGAAGCGGGTGGCGACGAAGCCTGGATGCAGGCAATTGGCGGTCACGCCCGTGCCGCGTAGACGGCGGGCGAGCTCGCGCGTGAAGAGAATGTTGCAAAGCTTGGAACGGCCATAGGCTTTCATGGCGCCGAAGCTCTTCGCCAATTGCAGATCGTCGAAATCTAGCCTCGCTCCCTGATGCGCGGCCGAAGCTGTGCTGACGACCCGCGCCGGCGCCGAGGCTACGAGGCGCTCGCGCAATCCGTGGGTCATGACGAAATAGGCCATGTGATTGAGCGCGAACGTGGTTTCGAGCCCGTCTTCGGTGAGCTTGCGCGTGCTGAACATTGCGCCCGCATTGTTGATCAGGACATCGATGCGAGGCTCCGCTCCCGCGATTTCGGCGGCCACCCGCTTCATTTCAAGGATGCGCGTCAGATCGGCATAATGAACCGTGTGGGCAAGGCCGGGCGCGTTCTCGCGAAGCCGCGCCAGCGTCCCCTCGCCGCGCGATCTGTCTCTCGCCACAAGAACGATCCGGGCGCCCATTGCCGCGAGCTTTTCGGCAGCGACCTCTCCGATGCCGGAAGTGCCTCCCGTAACGACAACCGTCTTCCCCTTTATGAAAACTCTCCCGCGCCATATGGCGCTCTACCGCTCGGTCCGGGTTCGGCCGGCTTCCGATCTTGCAACAACGCGCGACCGGATGGCGAAAGCCGATTGATGCCGGCTTCGCTCACGGTCGGGCTGCCGATGTCGGCGCGGGACACCGGCCGGGCAGAGTTGGCCACTGGAGGAGGATAGGCCGCCTTCGCCCCTCAAGAGTCTCAGTCATATGTGGACGACATGACCCCGCTCAATTGCAACGCGGTTGGAAGGCTGGAGTCACAATTGCTGTCGTGCATCTGGCATCACGATTCGGCGCAGCTGAAGAGGAAGGTCCCCGCACCAAGGGTGACAGGGTATTAGCATCGCCGCTGCCCAAATCGAGAATGGAAAACGACCGGCCTTCGAACTACGCGCGCAGCAATAGTGGTTTGCTTGGTGCCTAATGAAGACAGAAACTTTATTGTGTATCAGGCCGGTTTCCCCTCTATCTTGTTCCTGAACGAACCGCCGTGGGCGTGTCGATGCGTGTGGCGGCCGGAGGAGAAGGAGGACCGTCTCATGTCGCAATTGTCATCCCCCGTGGAAATCTATTGGATCTCGGGGAGCCCCTTTGCTTGGCGGGTTCTACTTACCGCGGAGGTAAAGGATATCCCCTATGAAGGGAAGCTTCTTGAAGCGTCAAAGGGAGGGCTCAAGACCCCGGAGTTCCTCGTTATCAATCCTCTCGGTCGCGTCCCCGCGATCCGCGACGGCAATTTCACGCTCCACGAATCCCTTGCGATCATGGTGTATCTCGACCGCAAGCACCCTAACCCACCGCTTTTCGGGCGCACTGCCGAGGAAGCCGGCAGGATTTTCCAGTGCATTTCGGAGTTCAGCTCTGATTTTGGGCCGTCCAACCAACGCCTCGGCCGCTCGATCTTCTTCGGGCCGCCGCTTGGCGCTGACGAGGCGAAAGAAGCGCGCGAGAAGATTCACCTCAGTCTCGCCCGGCTGGAAGGATATGCCGAAAGCAGCGTCTGGATGGCAGGTCCGGACCTCACGGCCGCCGATATCGTCGCCTATCCGGGCCTGAACTCTTGCTGCGGGCCTCGCAGCGCCCCGAAGCAGCTCCATTGGAGCTGGGGCTTGATGACTTCGAGACACGCTTTCCCGGCATCGCGGCCTGGATGCAACGGGTCGAGCAGCTCCCAGGTTACGAGAAGACCTATCCGCCGCATTGGCGGCATGCATAGCGGCGGATTCGTTTGGAGAGCGGCGGCCAGCGCGAGAGGCAATTGCAATGCCGCTCATAACTTGCATTGAAGACCTCCGTCTCTTGGCGCGCAGGCGCGTGCCCCGGATGTTCTACGACTATGTGGATTCGGGTTCCTGGACCGAAAGCACGTACCGAGCCAACGAACGCGATCTTGCAACGATTTGCTTTCGGCAACGTGTGGCCGTGAACATCGAGAATCGGTCAATTCGGTCAACTGTCAACGATGATCGGTGAGGACGTGGCCATGCCGGTCGCTCTTGCGCCCACCGGACTCTGCGGCATGCAGCACGCCGACGGCGAGATCCTTGCGGCCCGCGCCGCTGAGGCCTTCGGGGTACCGTTTTGCTTGTCGACCATGAGCATTTGCTCGATCGAAGACGTCGCAACCAGCACCACGAAACCGTTCTGGTTTCAGCTCTATGTGATGCGCAATAGGGACTTCGTCGAGCGCCTCATCGGCCGCGCGACGCAGGCACAGTGCTCGGCGCTCGTGGTGACGCTCGATCTTCCGATGGCCGGCCAACGTCACAAAGTGTTGCGTAACGGACTTTCTGTTCCCCCGAGACTGACGGTCGCCAACCTTATCAACATGGTTATGAAACCCAAATGGTGCCTTGAAATGCTGCGCACGCGGCGGCGGATCTTCGGCAATCTCGTCGATCACGTGGATGGCGTCAGTGACATGACCTCGCTGCTCGCTTGGATAGACCAGCAATTCGATCCGCGGCTAAGCTGGGACGATACCGCCTGGATCCGCCGGTTGTGGGATAATAAGCTGGTGCTGAAGGGTATCATGGATGCCGAAGATGCGCGCCGCGCGATCGACGTAGGTGCCGATGCGATTGTCGTATCCAACCACGGTGGCCGGCAACTCGACGGGGCACCTTCCTCGATTCGCGTGCTGCCCACGATCGCGAAGGCTGTTAAGGGCCAAACGGAGGTTTGGTTCGATGGCGGCATCAGGAGCGGGCAGGATGTCCTGAGGGCTATCGGGCTATGCGCCAAAGGGACGATGATCGGACGCGCTTTTCTTTATGGCTTAGGCGCGATGGGTGAAGCAGGTGTACGGCTCTGCCTGGAGATCATAGCGAAGGAACTCAGTGTGACCATGGGTCTGCGTGGTGCCGTTGACATCAACGCGGTCAATTCCAGCGTTTTGATAGCGTCGCCGCTGATTCCCGAGATGACCGATGGCGCGGACATCGTCTCGCGTCCGCGATCTGGCGCATAGCAGCGGTCCACGCGGGTCATGGCTGCCAGTGGCTCCTGCTCACTGCACTGGCCAAGAGTGCATCTCGCATCCGCCGCAGTAACGAATTTCAGCACGAGATTACACCGCTCACCTTACGACGAGGTTTTCGCGAATACCCTGATTCAGCGCATACCAATCCTGCGGCTGTGACGACCATTTTGGCTGTTCAGAGAACAGAGCGTCGATTTTATCGTGATCCTGCTTATTGGCAGCATTCGCTTTGCAGCGATCCCAGAGCAACTTGAGTGTCATCCACTCGTGCGCAATAATCTCGTCCTTGTCTTCCTTCCACATCATATAGATACCCCAATGCTTCCCCGCCCCGAACGCCAGGCAACCCCAACCACCACTAACGGTCAACCAATCTCTTGGAGGCTGTCACCAGCACGAGATAATTCCCCACAGCAATGGGCCTTGAGCGAAAAGAAATGGGTGCTCGCGGTTCAACTGCCCGGAGTCAACCGGCCGTGGGAGGCGGTTCGCCGCTGCGCGGGGCTCGAAGGGGTACGTCTTTATGGCCTACGACATTCTTTCACGAGCGCGGGCGCTGGGGCATCGTCGGGGGTTACCCATCGCCGCCAAATTGCCGAGCCATTCGCAGGCCGCAACAACTCCTAATTTTATTTTCTTCCCCTTTCGAATCACGTTTGTCCGACAACCTCTTTGAAGACGCTGGCAGCATTCACTGCGCAACCAACCTGGTTCGCGACCCTTGGCTACGCATGGGCTGGACACCGACGAATGTCTGCCCCAAAGTAATGGGAAGAGGAGGCGTGCCGGTGCAATTCACCGTCGGGCTTAAATTGAAAGGGAAGACGGACCACATCGCCGTGGACGCCGAAGATGCGCTCATCGCCGCGCTTAAGGTCAAGACTGAATACCCCGAAGCAGTGATTACCTACGTCCGCCAACAAAATCGGCGCGGCGATGCACGTCACCCATCGCATGGGCTCTCCGAAGACAAGCATTGAGGAACAATTCCGCCAGGAGACCAACTTCGGCGGAAAATTTGAGCGCTCCGTTGTGGCGTAATTCACATACGGTGCGGGTTCGATGAATGTCTGCACTTTAAATCCAAAATCATTCCCTATGTCGGTTGTGATGTTCGCGTTGAAGCGCGGCTCATCGAACACAAACAATCGCTGATTGTTGGACACACTCCCATTGGCGCCGTTCGATTGTGAGTATTGTGGGTACACTGCCCGGCAATCCTAATCTTTTTGATTGCCAAGCGGCGCCTCAGCCGAAGGCGCGGCGTCGCCCAATATCCTTCTCAGCCGGTCCGTGGACCAGGCCGGAAGGAAGTGGCATCGCAGGCCTCCACTTCGAAATCGGCGCTTTCCCCGGCGCGGCACCGGATCAATTCGAGCTGCCACCGGGGGCGTCCAACGCCAGGCACAGGCAACGGCGTTGCGGGGAGGACAGTGATCCG
>JALZAY010000060.1 GCA_030948025.1 Pseudomonadota bacterium | reverse complement strand
ACGATGAATGCGTCGGATGCAACATGTCCGCCATAAACGAAGCGGAAGATTTGCCCGCTCAGGCTGAGAAGCGACAGGGCGCAGAACACGCTGAGCGAATTGCGTCCGAGAAGGCATAAAAGGCCGGGAAGACGCGGGACCCACCGGCCGATGAGTTTGAAGGAGCCGGCAAAAATCGCCGTCAAGGCGAGACTGTGAATGAGCCGCGCCGGCGATAGAAACGTCTTGTCGAACGTAAAAAAGAGCTTCGGCTCGGGCAGATCGACCGGATCGGGGGAGAAATCGGTCATCCCCACGGCAACGCCAAGCACCCCCACCGGCAGAGCGAGCCAGCGCAAAATGGCCCGGTGACGCCGCGCGTAACCGCCAATCCCGTCTTCGCCCGCGAGCAGGAAACCGAGAACATAGATGAGCTGCCATGCGAGCGGATCAAGGAACCAGGTGCCCTCGACCGGCCAGGTCGGCAAGTTCACGCCGAACACCAGAGCGGCGGCATAGATCGCGAGCGAAGCAAGCAGCAAAAGCGCCGGAGCATGACGGTGGAGAAGTGCGACCGCCGGAGCGATGAAAATTAAAACGACATACAGGGGAAGAATGTTGAAATAGCCGAGCTGATGGGTGAGCAAAACGAGACCGATATGCGCCTTGATGGGATCGTTGAAGACGGCGGACGCGTTGTGCCAGTCGAGGAGGAAGGGCGCATCGAGAAAGATCGCGGCCGCCGCGAGAAGCGCGATGGCCAGCTCGGTGACGACCATCTGCGCGACATAGACCTGGAAGGCGCGGGATTCGAGCCGCAAAATGAGCCATTTTGCCGGCAGCGCGCGGGCAGGACCGTCGATAAGTTTGCGCATGGCCCAGCCGGCGAGAAACACAAAAAGCTCGGCCGAGTCCGACAGCGACACGTTGCGAAAGGTGAAACGCTCGAAATAGATTCCCGGAATGTGGTTGATGAAAATCGTAACAAGGGCAAAGCCGCGCCAGAAATCGATCTCGTTGGGGGCGCGCATGGTCTATGCAAAAACCTTCTCGCGTCCAGCCACCCGCCGCGGCGCGTTACAAGGTTGAGGGCTTGCCCCGCCGCGCCCGCCGCTGCTCACCCACCGGATGACGGCCTTGTCGAGGCTGAGATTGCCGCGTTCGACGGATTTTGGCAAGACCAACCCTCGCGGCGAGGCACACAAAAGCCGGTGAGATCGGCCCCCCGGGTTAAACCCCATAGGCGCTAGAGCGCGTCCCGATTAGGTGGACTCATATGCATTGCGGAAATAATTGCAGCATTCGGTTGGGGAGAAGTCGTCGAGAGCTAATCCGATGCCATACCACAGAGCATCGACGGTTCGGGGGGCCATTTTGCGCAACGTATTTTTGAGCTTGGCGAAGACTTGTTCGATGGGATCGAAGTCAGGACTGTAGGGGGGCAAGAAGCACTGCGTCGCCCCGGCGGCTTCGATGGCTTTTCGAACCAGCGAGTTTATGGGAACCGAGCGGAGCGAAGACAGATCAGCAGTAAATAGCGATAGGGGAAAATAATCCAAAAAAGAGGCCGCCTGCGTTGCCACAAGCGGCCCAAGTCTAGGGAGGAAACACCCAAAGAGGGCATCGGCGGCAACGAACTTGCCGCATCGCAACAATATGCACGTGCGGTGCACAAAAAGCAAGTGGGTTTGTCCGATTTTTTTGGAAAACTATATAGGTCTTTAGGTCCTTGTTTTTATTTTATTTTTGAGGAGACGGGACGATCCTTGGGAAAAAATGGTTGCGGATCCAGCAAGACAGCGGTTGTGCAGTCCTGCTTGCACATTGGAGATCTCCTCGAAAACAGGCGAATCGCAGAATTTCAACTGGCGGATCATCCGGGATCGGACAAAGCGGGCGTTGTGGCGAGGCGGCGATAAATTGACCTCCGGCGGCGCTCGTATTATCTCCTGCACATGCCTATACGGACCATTATCAACCTTCCCGATCCGCGTTTGCGCCTCGTGGGCGCGCCGGTGCCCGAAGTCGACGAGGGCATCCGCGCGCTTATGGACGATATGCTCGAGACCATGTATGCCGCGCCCGGCGTCGGCCTCGCGGCCATTCAGATCGCCGTGCGACAACGGGTGCTCGTTCTCGACGTGGCCAAACGCGCCGATGAAGCCGCCGCGCCGGATCCTCTTTGTCTCGCTAATCCAGAAATTCTCTGGGCCTCGGAGGAGCTTTCGACCTATCAGGAGGGCTGTCTGTCAATCCCCGACGTTTTCGAGGATGTCGAGCGGCCGACCAGGGTGCGCGCCCGTTACCTCGATCGCGATGGCCGCGCGCAAGAGATCGAGGCGGACGGCATTTTGGCGACTTGTCTCCAGCATGAGATCGACCATTTGAATGGCGTCTTGTTCATCGATCATATTTCCCGGCTGAAGCGCGACCGTATCATGAGGAAATTCAGAAAGAACGCCAAGCACGGGGCCCCTGCCCGCAAGGATGGCGCGGGCAAGGAACGCGCGCCCGCCAGCACCGGGGCGTAACCCGCTTCGCCCCGCCGCGAGACCTGGCCTCCCTTCGATCCCCGAACTCCCGGCCCGATGATCCGAAACCAACGGCCAAAGTGGGTTGTAGCGATGAATCCTGTAAGTCGAGACTTCGCCCTCGATCCCCAAGATTTGGCGCGATTATTGGTCTCCAGAGCAACCGCGGGCGACGTTGAAGGGATGGTCGCCTTGTATGAACCAGACGTCGCGCTCGCTTGCGGAGACGGACGGATTGCAGTCGGCACGGACGCTATTCGCAAGTTCTATGCTGACCTGCTGGCGACTGGGCGAACATTCGATCTCGGGGAGCAGCGGCCTGCGATGCTTCGTGAGAACTTGGCGCTGACTTCAACGCGCCTTCCAAATGGTATCGTGACTGCCGAGGTAGCTCGGAAGCAGATCGACGGCACGTGGCTGTGGGTGATCGATCAGCCCTCGATCAGTGTCTGACCGCGCATACCCTCGCAGCCGCTTGCGCGCGGCCCCTCCCTTTCCAGAGTGCGTTATTCAAGAATTTTGCTCATTGAGATTCACTTCTCAAAAACGAGGGTTTTTGAGAGGCGCGGGCGGCGGCGATTTAACGTAATGGGGCTTATGCGGCTTGCTTGGCTCGTCTTACGGATTGATCGACTGAGGGTGTTTCGGCGGAAGGTTCGATAGTCGCTCAAACTCAGATGCGAACTTGAGGCTGTCGCTCCGAGACAGGTGAGCAGTCAATGCCGTTTGCACCATGGAGCCTGTGCGTTCGATGTTTTGAATCAAGTGCCCGAGGCTGGCATTATCGGGCTCAATTGTCTTTCTGGACAAAATCGCCGGACGGCAATCTCGCCGACATTCAGGCTATCATGGACGGTTTGCATTAGCACGTTCCAAGAATTGACCTCCTGTGGGGTATTCGTTTCGATCCATGTATCTATCATTTCGGCGATGCCATGGACAGAATCATAGAAATTAATCAGTGAGGTTGCGTCGGCTTCCGACAAATCTCTGAATTGGACTGCCGTAGGATACTGCCGTAGGATAGAGAACAGGCCGTCTGGGCCTGAACGATTCCCACGTTTCCACTTGAGGCATTGGCTTTCCGACCGACGCCATCGAGAAGTTCGGCACCAGCCGTCCCAGATCATGTATTTGGTGCGCGACAATGCGAGTGAGTTCCGGGGTGAAATAGACGCGGGCGGCTTCCATCCGTCGCTCTTCGGCAATCTTCTCGGAGGCTGTTCGATTTTTTTCCGTCACCCACGCGCCGATGAAGGCCGCCCCAGCTCCAAAGAGTGCCCCCGCGAGCGTCGTGCTGCCCTGCTGTGTCGGAAAATGAATCAGGATCGCCAGAAATCCGGAGGCGAAGACAATGGCGGCTAACGAAAGGTGAGGTTGTTTATTAAATCGCGCGGCAGCTAGCTCGCGACAGCGCAAGGCATAAGGCTTGAGATGTGTCAGGGCGAGATCGTATTTAGCGCGCGCCCGCGTCTTTATGGTTTTCATCACGAAAGTTTCTACAACAAAATCAGCAGAGTGTCTCCGGCCTCGTGAGCCGTGGAATGCGTGTTATTCGAGAATGATGTTAGTGCAAAATTCAAGAATTATGGTGCGCCGGTCGGCGACTCACGAAACGCGGGACCGTGGCGAAGTCCGGGACAAGCCGCGACGCCAAATGGGCGCTGAATGCATGTATTTTGACATAAGGGCGATGCAAAATTAATGGTTGATAACTAATTAAAGTGTTGTAAGTCTCACTATTAGTGCTAGCCATTAATTGCACCGGCTGGGCTCAGACAAGCTCCCGCGCCGGAAGCGCCTGCCGATCTCCTCCTCCGGCGGGCGCTTTCATTTCCCAGTGGTATTGGACCGGCCGCAACGCTCAATGGGCGCTCGCGCCTACCCTTTTGTAAATTCGCGTGTAGCGTGCTCAAAATACAACCTACACGCTAAACGAGTCTTGTTTAGAGTCATTGTAATGGTATATGCGTAATTATCCTGTTCTGTGGATCACGCGCGTCCAATCAGGTCACGTGCGAGGTTCTTCGCGTTCTCTTCCCCCCAGCTAGTTAGGCGATAAAAGCCGCCTTTGGACAGTCCGATTCGTTCAACATTTCCTTGACTGACGCACTTTTTGCCAAAGTCCCTTTCGCTTAAAGCAAAGGCCATAGCATTGCTAAAGCGATATATCGGAGATTCCCGCGTGTTCGGAGCATGTTGTAATAAATATTCAATTTGGAAGTTGGCAAATTTAGCAGAGATAGGTTCTCTCTTTTTTATAATTTTGTACCCATAACATATTAACAACAACGCATCGCTTGCCTGATCGTCCGTATCCGGCAGAAATCTCAATCTAAGCTCGTTCCCTTTCTCTGTATTATATTCCTCAAAAAGCTTTTCCCAACCATCTAGTTCATCACCACTGGGAATTGCGGAACGTACGACCACAGGAGAAACGGATGATCCTATGGCCATATGTTCTCGTATCTCTACGTGATGAACGTGAACGGGACGACGGTTCCGGCGAAAGTTCCACCAAATCAGTGCAACGCCAATGATCATGAATGGCAGATAAAGCCACGATGGCGGATTGAGAAGGTAAGCTATCACGACGTGATAGCCGCCGATATCGTGGTAGGTAGCGGCAAGGGCGTCAACGCGGCCCCGCCAGTCAAGGCACCACTTAATGAAATCCCAAATCGGCCCGAGCCAAAACGCGACGCCGAGAATCGACTTCCAATATTTTTTGAACCACATTGAGGTTCTCCTTCCAGGGTTTGTACCCTAGGCGGAGACTCGAAATCGCCACCGGCCGCGTCATCGCTGATCCCGGCTTGTGGCGTCTGCGCCATAATACCGCGATGCTGAGCTCTAATGCCTTGAATTATGCTATTGCTTTCAGCTCACAAGAATCAAGGCGAACATCCCTCATATGCCTTCTTCAATCCCTCGATGTCGAGCTTGACCATTTTCAACATTGCTTCGGCAACGCGCTTGGCGCGCGCACGATCCGAATCCTTCATCATATCGCCGAGCACCGTGGGCGCAATTTGCCAGAAGAGCCCATAGCGGTCTTTCAACCACCCACACTGCTCGATTTTTCCGCCTTCCGACAACGCCGCCCAGAGCCTGTCAATTTCGGCCTGATCGTCGCATTGAACCATGAACGATATGGAATGATTAAACGCGTCAAGCGGTTCCGCGCTGAAGGCCATGAACGGCTGCCCCATCAGTGTGAACTCGACCACCGTCACAGAACCAGCCGGGCCGCTCGGACTGTCCGCAGGAAGTGCCGTAACACTGTCCACTTTGGAATTAGGCAGCACCGATGCGTAGAAGGCGGCGGCTTCTTCTGCTTTCTCAGTGTACCAAAGATTCGGGACTATTTTCGACACCGTTGGCTCCCGTGCGATAAAGACGCCAAATCTCAGGATGCTATGCGCGAAATTTTTGGTCAAGCCACGGGTGGGATTTTGCGAATCAACACTTATGCAAGAAAATTAGGTCGTTGATATCAAAAGCATAATTTGTTGCATAAGTCTGATGCGAAATTGGAAGCGGTGCCGGGGCAGAGTATCATTCATTTCAGCTTAAGCTTGATTTTCCAGCGGTGCCCAGTTTCATTGCTCGCCGTCCAGAGAATCCTAACATCAGGCCGCGACAGTTGCGAATCGTCTTTATGGGGAGCCCGGAATTCGCGGTGCCCGTGCTCGCCGGAATCATAGCCCAGGGTCACATTGTGACGGTGGTCTATAGCCGCGCGCCGCAACCCGGCGGACCGCGCGGCCTCGAACCGGTGCCTTCCCCTGTTCATGTGGCGGCGCGGCGTTTTGGCATCGAGGTGATTACGCCGCAAACTCTTCGTACTGGGAACGCCGCCGCGACCTTGCGCGGTTTCAAACCCGATGCGGTGGTGGTCGCCGCCTACGGCTTGATCCTGCCGAGAGCCATTCTCGATGTCCCGGCGAAAGGCTGCCTCAACCTGCACGCTTCGCTGCTGCCGCGATGGCGCGGCGCGGCGCCGATTGAGCGTGCCATCATGGCGGGCGACACCGAAACCGGCGTCGTCGTGATGGGCATGGAGGAAAGTCTCGATACCGGCCCGGTCGCGCTCGCCGAGCGCATCGCGATTGGCCCCGATGCGAATGCCGGTGAAATCCATGACAAGCTGGCTTTGATCGGCGCCGGTATGATGACCCGCGCCTTGGCGATGCTGGAGGGGCTTGCCTTTACCCCGCAGGCGGAGGCCGGCGTCACCTACGCGCATAAAATCGACAAGTCGGAAGCGCGGATCGATTGGAAAAAACCGGCATCGGACGTACACAATCTGATTCGCGGTCTGGCGCCGTTTCCCGGCGCATTTTTCGAGGTCAGTCTTGGAAAGGGATTGGAGTGCGTGAAAGTCTTTCGCACCCGGATCGCCCAAGGAGCCGGGACGCCCGGCACCGTTCTCGACGATGGCTTGACGATCGCCTGCGGCGAAGGGGCGATCCGCCTTCTTGTGGTGCAACGCGCGGGAAAAGTGCCAATGCCGGCCGAAGAGTTTTTGCGCGGCGCGCGACTAAGCAGGGGAACGCTGCTCGCCCCGAAAACCGATGCCGCGCTTTAAACTTACCTTGGAATATGACGGCGCGCCCTTCGTCGGCTGGCAGCGGCAGAGCAATGGCCTTTCCGTGCAGGAAGTGATCGAGACCGCGCTTAACGCCCTTTCTGGCGAACGCGTCACGATACGCGGCGCCGGACGCACGGATACCGGCGTCCATGCAATGTGCCAGGTCGCGCATGCCGATCTCGGCAAGGATTGGCGGAGCGATGTTTTGCGCGATGGCCTGAACGCGCACATGCGGCCGCACCCGGTCGCCATTTTGACCGCCGAACGCGTGCCTGAAACTTTCGACGCGCGGGTCTCGGCGGTTCGGCGCCATTATCTCTACAGGATCGTCAATCGCCGCGCGCCCTTGACGGTGGGGCGACGCCATGCCTGGCTCGTCAAGCGAAAGCTCGATGCCGGCGCCATGCACGCGGCGGCGCGGCATCTCGTAGGGTGCCATGACTTCTCGACTTTTCGCGCTTCCCAGTGCCAGGCGGACAGCCCGGTGCGCACGCTGGAACGGCTCGATGTCATGCGGGCCGGCGAAGAAATTCAGATCAGCGTAAGCGCGCGCTCGTTTCTGCACACTCAAGTGCGCTCGATCGCCGGCTCGCTCGAACATGTCGGCTCCGGCAAATGGAACGCCGCCGATCTGCGGGCCGCGCTCGACGCGCGCGACCGCCGCCGCTGCGGCATGGTCGCCCCGCCCGAAGGGCTTTATCTCATGGGGGTGGACTACGATCCCGTGCCCGGCGAAATTCTATTCACGGAATGAAGCGCGGCATTTTTCCACCGGAAACGACGCCGATCGTGCAACAAACCTATGTTCGCTTCGCTTGATATAGTCTTGTCCATCATGCCGCTATTGAGAAACGCGAATCACCCAACAGGGGCAAGAATCTCACGCCACCCCAGGCTCCGCGATAACCCCACCTTCCAGCGGCTTATCGACCCCCGTGGTCATTGGAAACGTAATCGGCAGATGCTTCTCCCGCCGCACCGCGAGATAGGCGAAGGCCTGGGCTTCCATGGCGTCGCTCGACCAGCCGAAGGTTTCCGCCAAAACAACCAGGCAAGACAGCCGGTCCGCCAATTCCCGCATCAGCGTTTTGTTGCGCGCGCCGCCTCCGCATACAATCGCGAACGAGGGGCGCGACGGCAACAGCGGCAGCACGCAAGCGATGCTGGCCGCGGTGAAGGCGGTGAGCGTCGCCGCCGCGTCTTCGGTCGCGAGACTCTCGACGGCAGTGCCCAAAAAATCGTTCCGGTCGAGCGATTTCGGCGGCGGGGCCGCGAAATAAGGATGCGCGAGAAGTGCGCTCAAAACCGCGCCATCGGCCTTGCCTCTGGAAGCAGTCGCGCCGTCCCGGTCGAAGGCGGCGCCAAGGCGCTTCAACATCAAATCGTCGAGCAAACCATTGCCAGGACCTGTGTCGCAGGCAATCGGTTCCTCGCCCGGCGCGATAAAACTTAAATTGGCGACGCCGCCGATATTGATGATCGCGACTGGCTGCGAAAAGCCCGCCGCGGCGGCAAGCGCGCGATGAAACACAGGCACGAGCGGCGCCCCCTGCCCGCCTTGCGCCACATCGGCGGCGCGAAAATCATGGATCACCTTGATCCCTAATCTTGCGGCAAGACCCGCGCCGTCGCCGATCTGCACGGTCAGGCGGTGCCCGGGCCGGTGTAAAACGGTCTGGCCGTGAAAGCCGATAAGATCGACCGTGGTGCGGTCGATGGAGTCCGTCGCGAGAAAGGCTTCGACCGCTTCCACATGGCGGCTGGTGATCATGGCGTCGGCCAGCGCCAAGCAGCCCGGCCGCGCATTGCGGTCCTCGAGCAAGGCCGCCTCCGCGATCGCGCCTCGCAGCAACGTCCGGTCCGCCTCGGCATAGGAGAAAAATCCGGTGCGGCCAAGTGTGACGATCTCTTGCCCGTCGGTCTCGATGATCGCGACATCGACGCCATCCATCGAGGTGCCGCTCATCAGCCCTATCGCGCGAACCATTCGAATTGGCTTTCTCCCCCAGGACCATTGGCAACGAAACTTTCTGACCTATTTGCAAATCGCTTTCAACGCCCGCCACTCGCCAAACGAGAGCAAGGGCTCGCCTGCCGGCGCGCCGCCCGCCTTGTCGAGCATCGATCGGGACCAGGATCGCTAGGGCGAAAAGAAAGCCGATGAGAAGTTCGCGCGCAGTGCCCGTATATTCGAGATCGCCTCCGGCCGAGGTATTCGACCATAGATGCCGCCTTATGTTGGTGGCAAGCCAAAACCGGTAAAAGCCGAAAGTCACGAACTCCAACATGGCGCCATGCGTAACAAGGCAGCGGAACTCGCCATTCTCGCCGGTGAAAACCGCGCGGACCGCGGAGCGGACGATGCCGCAATCGTGCTGGGCACAATTCTTTCGTTCATGCAAAATCTCGCAAAAAAATCACGCCGCGACGAACTGCCGGGCCAACTAAAGCAGCTTATAAGCAGGTTATAAAAAGTAGCTTAACAATACGCCGAAGCTTTCTTGGCCCACACATATACTTTCGTATGGTCACCGCCTCTCTCGACCCAACCGCCGACGCTGCCGATGCCGCCCGTTGCATTGCCGCGCCCTTCCCCCTAAATCTCACGGCTTCATAAATCCGAGGGGATTGCGCACTTGTTGCAACGGCGCGATTCTTTTGCCGAAGGCTTCCTGTGACCAGCGATTTTCGTCCCCGATCCCACTTTCTGAGCGTGCTCGTCGAGCGCGGCTTTTTGCATCAATGCTCCGATCTCGCGGGGCTCGATCAAATAGCAAAATCGGGAGAGCTCGTTGCCTATATAGGTTTCGATTGCACCGCGCCTTCGCTCCACGCCGGCTCCCTCGTCCAAATTATGCTGTTGCGCTGGCTGCAATTGACCGACGGCAAGCCGATCGCGCTGATGGGCGGCGGCACGACACGGGTCGGCGATCCGTCTGGCAAGGACGCAAGCCGTCAATTGCTCCCTCTGGAGACGATTGCCGCCAATAAAGAGGGGATCAAACGCGTCTTCGCCAGGTTCCTGAATTTCGGCGAAGGAAAATACGACGCGATCATGCTCGACAACGCCGATTGGCTCGCCACGCTCAACTACATTGATTTTCTGCGCGAAGTGGGGCGCCATTTCTCGCTCAACCAGATGCTGGCGATGGATTCAGTGAAACTGCGGCTCGATTTATCGTTCCTCGAATTCAATTACATGTGTCTTCAGGCCTATGATTTTGTCGAGCTTTTCAAGCGCCATGGCTGCAAATTGCAGATGGGCGGCTCGGATCAATGGGGCAACATCGCCACCGGGATCGATCTCGGCCGGCGGATGGGGACGCGCCAGCTCTACGGGCTGACTTCGCCGCTTCTGACGACGGCGTCGGGCGCCAAAATGGGCAAGACCGGCCAGGGCGCGGTATGGCTCGACGAAAACATGTTGCCCGTCTTCGAGTATTGGCAATATTGGCGCAATTGCGAGGACCGGGACACCGGGCGGTTCTTAAGGCTCTTCACCGAATTGCCGCTCGATGAAATCGCCCGCCTCGAAGCGCTGGGCGGCGCCGAAATCAACGAGGCGAAGAAGGTTCTCGCCACCGAAGCGACCGCCATGGTGCACGGGCGTGAGAAGGCGTTGCAGGCAGCGGACGCGGCGCGAAAAACCTTCGTGAAACTTGAAGCACGTGGGACTGGTACTGTGAGCGGCCGGGGCAATATTCACATCTCGGAAGCCTTGACGGCGGTAGTTGTGAAGGGCCTGCCCACTATCGAAATCCCCGCCGCAGAGATCGAGGCGGGCCTTGGGGTCCTCACAGCTTTCGTCAGATCCGGGCTCGTCGCCTCGACCGGCGAGGCGCGGCGTCAAATCATAGGCGGCGGCCTGAAGATCAATGACAGGACCGTCACCGACGAGCGCATGATGATCGGGCCGCGCGATCTAACCGGAGGCGCGGTCAAACTTTCGCTCGGACGCAAGCGCCATGTCCTGCTGAAGGTCGCTTGATTCATCCTATCGCTGCGGATGCATGGGGTCGAAATCGACGACGCCAAAAATCTGGCGGAAGATTCCGGGCGCGATCGCCGACAAGGGATTGATGTTCAGGGTCGGCGCGCTGGCCAAGCCGCTAATCCGGTAGTTGACCCCGATCAACCCTTCGTTGGAACCGCCCCCGAGGATCAGACCAACGACGGGTAACTTCGCGAACAAATTGTTGAAGGCATAAACGGGGACGAAAGTACCCTTCATGTCGACCCGGTCATGCACGAAATCGAGGGCGCCTTCGACGGTTAGTCCGATCGCCTCGCCATGCATGGTGCCTTCGCTGAGATCGAGACGGCTGCCGTCGCGTTGGAAACGCACCTGCAATTTGTTGAAAGCGATCGCGTTGACGTCGATTTTTTGTACCTGGCCTGGGGTATCCAGCGGCGGCGCGCCCTCGACCACCAGTCGGCGCATCGCGGGCTCGTCCCGCAAAACGAAATCATCGATGAGAAGGACGCCGGCAAGAGAGTCCGATCCAAGACGCATCCCGACCGAGAGCCGTCCGCGCTCCATGTGCTTGTAGAGGTCGAGGAACAACAAAAGCGATCCAGCATCCTCGCTGACGAGATTAAGCTGGGGAGAAGCGCCGCCTCCGGTCAGATTGCACGAAATCGGCTGGCCGCCGAAAGTCCCGGCAAACGTGAACTGCTTTATCTGGTCGCCGCGTTTCGCAAATCTCAATTCGGCCCCGGCAATGATCTGTTTGTTATACCCGCTCAAAACGCCGGATTTGACATCGATTTCGATCTCCTTGATTGGACCTGCCTCATTGCGCTCCCCGCCGTTGCTTGGCGCGGCACCATTGCCTGCGGGAGGGTTGAAAATCAGCGATTTCAAGAACGGCCTTGCGTCGATCGCGGTTCCCCGCACGATCACTTTCATTGTCTCGCCGGTTTTTATCGCGTCGATCTTCATATCGTCGCCGGCCGACAACTTCACCTGTGGAAATTTCGCCGCGACAAGAGAGAGGCCCGCGCCAAGCTGCACATTGCCCCGCACCTGAATCGTCCCGGCGTCGACAACGATCTGATCGAGCAAGGTCCCAGCGTCGGTGACGGCGAGCGCGAAGGCGACCTTTCCCGGCCGTCCCGCCGGCTTCGAAACTCCAGGAATCTCGATCGCGGCACGGCTCAAATCGAGCTCGATCCGCGCCCTAGGTTTTTCCCCGGCGCCGATGGGCGCGGTAATTGTAGCGCCAACCGGTCCAGTCACCCCGGAATTGGCGCCAAAACCCTGCCTCGCGCGGATGGCATCGTCCAGGGTCAAGCCAATCGAAGCTTCGGCGGGCTTGCCTGGCAATCTCTCGATGCCGATCGCGGCCGGAGCGCCGAACATGGTGCCCTGCCCGCTCGCTCTTAGGCCCGACGGATCGACATTGACGGTCAGAGTCGCGGCGTCAAGCTTCTCGTTGCCGATCAGCCGTTCGGCGGTGAAATTGGTGACTGTCGCATCGATCTTGAGAGTGGTATCCGCCGGGCCGGTGTTGCGCCCGAGCTTCATATCGATTTCGAGACTGCCGCCGGCCTGTCCGCTCAGGGTAGACGAATCGAGCGACAGACTGGCATAGGGTTTTAAGGCCTCATGCGATAAAAGCTCCCCGATCGCCTCGACACTGCCCGTGACCTTGGCTTCCACCACCGCCGGCGCGGGTTTCAACTCAAAGTCGGCGACATGGAAACTGCCGTCCGACAAGGTCAGCACGCGGCCATTGCCGGCATCGAGGGCGGCATTCGCGACCGCGAAAGTCGCGGTCCGGCCGGTGACATGACCGGCACCATCGATGCCGCGCAAGGGCGGCACGCCTGGCAGAAACGCGAGGCTCGCATTGGCAATCGTGAAATCGAGCAAGACCTTTGCATCGGGTGGCGCGTGTTCCGCCCGCATCGCCCGCAAATCGTCGGCATCGAAATCGATCCGCAGGGTGCCCTTCTCCACCGTTCCTTCGCTCGTGTGGGAAAGCAGATAGGATCTTACCGGCGCCGCGACGAACGAGGGCCACAGCCGTAGGACGGTACTGACCGGCGCCGGAGAGATCGACGCACCGAGCCTCATATGGGGTCCATTGATCCAATCGATCCCGCCGGCCATCGCGATGCTGCCCTGCGGACCGCCAAACGAAAACCGGTCGATGACAAGCTTTTTCTCAGCCAAATAAAGCCGCGCCGCCAAGTCGCTGTGATCGATCGAAATAGGCTCTTCTCCGGGCCGCTCGGGACCCGCCACGTTGGGCTCCGCATTGGTCAGCCCAATCGACCACGGATCGCCCTCTCGATGCGGGGGTGTCACGAAGCCCGACATCGCGAAATGAGTCGCGCCCGCCGCGAGCCGCCAACGATCAACCGCAATGCGCCGCGCCGCCGGATTCCAATGAAACCCGCCGGTGACCTTGTCGATCATCAGGGGTTCATCGTCGGGGTCGTCGAAACGCAGGTAACCTGCCCCGAATTCGAACTGGCCGGCCGCCTCCGAAAGCATCCCATCGGCTTGTAAATGGACGCTGAGCTTGCCTGACAGCGGCATGTCGAAATCGACGCCGATCGTGCGCGTGCCGGTCGCCAGCAAGATTTCATCGAGGGATAGATTTGAAACCGAAAGCATGAGGCCGCGTTCCGAACCTGGCACGCCGCCGGCAACGCCCGAGGCCAACCAGCGGCCGTTCGGTCCCTCGACGGAAAGATCGAAACTCGTGGCGCCGGAGGATTTATCGAAACCGAGATTGACGCCGTTAAAGACCATGGTTTGATTGGTGGTCTCGTCGTCAATAACAATCTTGCCGCGCGTGATGCCGATGCGATCGATCGCCGCGGCTGAACTTGCCGGATCGGTCAGAGTGTCGATAACGAGCCGGATCGATGCCGCCATTTGCTTGACGATGAGGGCGCGTGGCGGCTTAGCCGTGAGCGCCGGCGCGGCCGGATCTTTCGTCCCCGCGTCCGGCGGCAAAGGGCTGTCTGGCGCAAGCGCCGAGGCAAGCGGCGGCGTAAGAGCCACTGCTTCCCCGGAATTGGACGCAACCGGCAAGGCGAGCGAACCGTCGGGCCGCAATGTCAGATGCACCTCGACGTCGAAAATTTCGAGCCGCCTTGGCGTCACCCGTCCAACACCGAGCGCAAGAAGATCGACCGACACTTCGGCACGCGGCGCGGTCAAAATCATGCGGCCGGAGGGTTCCTTAATCGACAATTTGTCGATGCTCAGCGCCGGCGCATAGCCGTTCCTTACGATCGTGGTTCCACCGAAACCGAATTCGTAGCGATGGCCGAAACGATCGTCGAGTGCCTTGGCGATTTGCGGCGCGAAACCGTCGATCGCGAGCGGCCCCAGCGCGAGGCGGGCAACGAAGAAACCGCCGCCGACGAGCGCGAAAAAAACCAACCCGAGCACCAGTTTGCACGCGGACCACGCATGCCATGCGGGGCCGCGCCTGCTTGTCATTAGCCGGACGCATAGAGCGGCACGCGCCGCTTTCCCCTGCCGGCGCAGCCAATTTCCCGGCCACGCGCGGGGCCGGGCCGGATTTTCCTCACCATGTCCGGCCAACCGCTCGCGGCCTTTCAAAACCAAGCTGAAGCTGGAAACTTTGATCCTGTGCGACTATACGCATTTTACCGGAAAGACGCGCGGCGCGAACGGGCGAACGGTTGGATGTTGCCAACCACCGTTCCATGTGACGAAGGGAAAGCTCCATGAATAAAAATTTGTCAAATGAGCCGCCGAAGAACTTGAACAAGAATTCCGACAGTAGCTTGGGCAGCAACTTAGGCAAAAAGTTGGCGCCGGGCGACAAGGCGCCAGATTTCGGTTTGCCGAGCGATGCCGGCGCCAGGATTTCGCTCGAAAGCTTCGCCGGCAGGAAGCTTGTTCTTTACTTCTATCCGAAAGACGATACCTCCGGCTGCACCAAGGAGGCAATCGACTTCAATGGCTTGCGGGGCGAATTCAAAAAGGCCGGCGCGGCGATCCTTGGCGTATCGCCCGATCCGGTGGCAAGCCATGCAAGGTTCAAGGCCAAACATAAGCTCGAACTCGCGCTCGCGTCCGACGAATCGAAAGCCATGCTCGAAGCCTATGGCGTATGGGCCGAAAAGAGCATGTATGGCCGGAAATACATGGGGATCGAGCGCACGACGTTCATCATCGGGAAGGACCGCCAGATCGCGATGGTATGGAACAAGGTGAAAGTCCCTGGTCATGCCGAGGCGGTGCTCGCGGCGGTCAAGGCGCTCTGAGAGGATTGGCCAGAGGCGGCGAGGGCGCGGATCGCGAAGTTTCAAACATAATTCTGTCTTCCGGAAATGGAGGCAATGATGGCTCGGGGCAAGGCGACATTTTCTATTGCTTTAATCGATAGCTGAATTTGAAAAATGCAAATCTTTTGTTCGCCGCCGTTCGCCCGGACAGGCATACGCCGAAGCCTCGGAGCGAGCCCTATACCGGCGTTTCGCGGCATGGTAAGGAGCGCTCCGTGGCGCGGGGGGCGGTTGCTAGGGAGCAGAGCAGAGTCCTGGCGCGCTTCTTCGGAGAGAAAACTAACATGACAGAGCCCGCACGGTTGGATCGAAAAGGCACCGGCATGAAGCAGCGCGCAAAGGAAGGCGGCAAGGGCGATACCTTGAAGGTCATCGTTCAGGCGCTGCTCATCGCTCTCGTCGTGCGCACCCTTTTGTTTCAGCCGTTCAATATCCCTTCCGGCTCGATGATCCCGACCTTGCTGATTGGCGATTATCTTTTCGTCTCCAAATATGCCTATGGCTATTCGAACCACTCGTTTCCATTCAGCCCCGATTTGTTTTCCGGAAGGATTCTTGCGTCGCCGCCGAAACGCGGCGACGTCGCCGTCTTCAAGCTTCCGCGCGACGGACAAACGGACTACATCAAGCGCGTGATCGGCCTGCCCGGCGACAAGATTCAAATGAAGGAAGGCCGGCTTTACGTCAATGGCGAAATCGTGCCGCGCGAGTCGATTGCCAACGTCCATACCGAGGATTTCTACGGGCGTGAAACCGGCGTCCCGACCTATCGCGAAACACTGCCCGGCGGGGTCAGCCACACGATCATCGAGATTCAAGGCGACACCGGATACAACGACAATACCCAGGTTTTCGAAGTTCCGGCCGGAAATTATTTCATGATGGGCGACAACCGGGACAATTCGACGGACAGCCGGGTTCCGCCCGATCAGGGCGGCGTCGGCTTCGTGCCGTTTGAAAATCTCGTCGGACGCGCCGAATTGATCTTCTTTTCGGTCGGCAAGGGCGAGCCGGCCTGGACGTTTTGGGAATGGCCGTGGACGGCGCGCTTCGACAGGATGCTCAAATCCGTGAAATAGAATGGCGTGGCAAGTCCAGGATGTCAGAGCACTCGAGGCGCGGATCGGGCACGTTTTCGCCGATCGCAATCTGATCGCGGCGGCGCTGACCCATGTTAGCGCGGCGGCGGGGCGCAAGCGCGAAACCTATCAAAGGCTCGAATTTCTCGGCGACCGGGTATTGGGTCTCGCCGTTTCCGGGATGTTGTACGAAGCGTTTCCCGAGGCCGGCGAGGGAGAACTCTCGCGCCGCCTCGCGGGCCT
>JALZAY010000237.1 GCA_030948025.1 Pseudomonadota bacterium | reverse complement strand
AGAACAGGTGATAGGTCCCAGGCTCATTGACCTCGAACCACAATGTTTCGTAACGGCCTGGAAGCACGTCATGCTTGATGCGAAATGCAGGCACGGAAAAGTCATGGATCACGTCCTCCGACGTCATCACCAGCTGGATCGCGTGCCCGACCGGCAGATGCAGGGCGTTGATCTCGCGCTGGCCACCTTGATGCTCGATTTTCCACATCCACTGCTTGCCGATAACGTAGATCTTCAAAGCGTCGGAAGGCGGTTGGAAAAGCCGGACGTAGAGATTCGCGCCCCAGACGAATAGACCAAAGAAGATGAGCAAGGTCGCGACGGTCCACGCCGCCTCCAGCCGCCAAGTCTTGTCGGCGAGAACACCACGATCAATATCGCTGCCAGCGCGGTACTTGATCATGTAAAGCAAAATCAGACCAAAGACGAGCGCGAGGATTGCGCAGGACGCCAGAAGCAGGGCGAGGATCAGGTAATCAACTTCCGCCGCGCTGGTCGTCGCCTGAGGGAGCCAGAACCTCATGTGCGTTCCTTCTCGCGGCGAAACGCGAGGAACAACACGCCGGCTATGGAGGCTACCGTGATCGCCGCGGCCAAGCGCAATAGCTTCATGATGGCGAGCGTGTACCGCCCCGTCACCGCATTGTAGTCGTAGCACAGCAACAGCACCGGCAGCGCCGCAGCCGCGATGCTTCCCGATGCAGCCCGGGTCACGCCGAGCCGCACGTCGGCGGGCTGGTAGCCGACGCCAAGAAGATAGCTCGACACGGCGCCAGTGGGCGTGGCGAAGACAATGCCGGCTGGATGCACGAATTGTTTCAGCTCCGGATCGAAGCGCTCGTGAAAACCAACTGCGTTAGCGACTGCCTGCACGGCGTCGAAGGTCCCGGTCAGGAAATGCCAATTCTGCGCGGCGCCCGGGGCCGGATAGCGCTGCAAATCTTCCACCTTGGCCGCAGCGGCGTCAGCGCTGGTCTCCGACGGATCGATGCTCAACGCAACCAACGAGTAGTCACGACCAGCCGTCATTCCCGACGCGCGGAGCGCCTCGAACAAATCGGCGCGAATCACGCTACAGAGATTGGGGCAATGGAAGTAGCCAAGTGCAAGAACCAACGGCTTTCCTTCAAAAAGATCGGCCAGCCGCACCATGCGATCGGTGTCGTCGCGGAACATGTCTTGGATGGGGATTTGGGCGCCTGGCTTTTGCTCGTAGGCAATGCCGCTGAGATCCGGCGTTGACGCCGCAACCGCGAATGGTGGCGCCATGAGCAGAAGAAGAAGAAGCAGTAGGACGCGCAGCCGCATGGGCCTTCTCCGTCGATGCTGGCGAGCTTGGAACAGTCTCTTGTGCTTCATGGGGCTGGTCGGCTGGCGCGGGCGATGCCGGAGCATTCGCGCGCGCGACGGGCGGCTCCGCCGCCCCGGGCCAGCCAGGAATATTTTCCTGCGCGATTTTGCGCATCGCATCCGCGATAGGAATGTGCGCAAAGCCTTTGGCCTTATCGACCCAACCCGCGCCGTTGAGCTGTCGCATTTCCTCGTCGCGGAAACGCTGCATGTCCGCCGCTGGATTGAGTTGAAGCTGGGGATCTGGATAGCGCGGCAAGGGCAAGCGCAAGGTGCGGTCGGTGGTCGCTCCCGGGTAAAGCCACAGAACGATCAATCCCAAAATAAACACCGACACCAGCACCAGCGCCGAGCCGGCCCAGATGAAGAGGCGGCCGACATCGTCTGGCTCATGGCGTGCGGGGTCAAGGAATTTCTCAGACATGGCGCCGCACCACCTCTGGAAAGCCCGGCAACAGCGGCGCACGTAGCGCCAGCGCTGCCGCAATTCCAATCAGGCCGAGCATCGCCAACACATCGACCAGACCGAAGTTGCGCCCGGACGCCGGCACCACTAGCCACCAGCAGCGGACGACCTCGCTCAGTATCAGCAGTGCGGTGACGCAAGCGATTCCGCGCGGCGAGCCTTGCAGCCGCGGCGACAGCAGAGCGAAGAAGGGCAGCACGAAATGGCACCCCGCCACCCAGGCGGCGGCGATGCCCCATCCGCCTCTCGAGCGGACGACGTACCATGATGCCTCGTTTGGCAGGTCGGACTGCCAGACGATCAGCACCTGCATGAAGTCAAGATATGCCCACAGGATAAGCAGCGCCAGCAGCAGCCTCCCAAGGTCGCGCAACGTAGTATCGTCCGGTGGCTCACCGATAACGGCGGCGAAGATGGATACCGACAGCGCCAAAAGCCCCATTTCAGCAATCGCGATCAGGCCGTAGGCGCTGGACGCAAAACGCGGATCGAGCGACATGGTCGTGTCGATCGCCGCAAAGGTGACGGTAATCGCCAGAAGGATCAACCCGGCGGGCGCGATGCGCGCGAGCCTTGCCTCCGGGATGTCTTGCCGAAGCGCTCGCAGGATCAGCCCGGCTAGCCCGAGCCACACGATCAGGTAGACGGCTCCTCGTCCGAGAAAGAACTGCTGGTTCAGGTAAAACCGGTTGCCGAGATGCGCCGCCACGTCTGGGCGTGCCCAGGGATAGAGCGTGCGCAACTCGATCAACAAAGGGATCGCCGCTGGCGGCAGCAGCAACGCCGTACGCATTCCCGCCACTAGCTGCGGCCGGATCGCATAACCCCAGCGGCCGCCGGTCAGCGCGTGGACCAACAAAAGCCCCACGCAGCCAAGAGGCCAACCGAGCCAGGCAGTCAACGCCGCCAGCCAGGCGTGCGGGAATGCGGCCGGCGCAAGGAGCCATCCGGCCGCTGCGCCGGCGAGACCGGCGCTTCCGGCAATCCAAGCTATGCGTTCCGCATCGAGACGTGTCATTGCAGCGCTCCCCGCTGATCCGCCGCGACATCCGCGAGAGTGGCGTGCTGGCTACGCTGCAAGGCGCGGATATAGGCCGCGATCGCCCAGCGATCCGCGGGTTGCACGCGATCAGCAAAGGAATACATCGCGCCGTAGCCGTTCGTGATCACGTCGTAAAAATGCTGCACCGGCGCTTGGCGCAAACGATCGGTGTGATAAGAAGGCGGCGGCGGGAAGCCGCGCTGCACGACCATGCCGCGTCCGTCCCCGAGCTCCGAATGGCAGGGCGTGCAGTAGATCCGGAAGCGGTCTTGTCCGCGCTCCAGGAGCGCGAGCGTCACCGGTGGCGCCCGCGCCGGCTTATCATCATATTCCACCGTGCCTGACGGTATTTGCACGGGCCCGGCGAGCGGCGAATAGGCCTTCTGCTTGGGCTGCACGCTCATGTCGTCGCAGCCGCCGAGCGGCGCCAGCACGGCGATCAGGAGGAGTCCGCGCCTCATGCCGGCGCCTCCTCGATCAGCTTGGGGTCGAGGCTGTCAAGTATCTGGCGGGCTCGCTCGAGTACCTGCGAGTCGTGAGTGTGGATCGCGACGACCCATCCATCGCGCATGGCTTCACGCAAAGACTCGCACTCGTCGATCGGATCATAGAGACTGGGCATGCCGGCGGCGGCCAAATAGCCGAAAACTCCGGCCAGAACGGCGAATAGCACGCCGATCTCGAACGCGATCGGCACGAAAGCCGGCCAGGAAAATTCCGGCCGTCCACCGATGTCGAGAGGATAGGCGATTACGTTCGCATAGGCTTCCATCCCGAAACCGGCCGCGGCGCCAAACAGTCCCGCGATTAGGATTATCAGTGGCACAGGCGAATTCGCTGGATCTTCATCTAGACGTTTCGGCGTGTATGTTTGCAGTCCGCCGATACGCCCGGCGCGCAAGCGCTCCAGTGCGTCGCGCAGGGCCGTCTCGGTTTCAAAAGAAGCAACGATGACGCCGTTCATCGGCTCTCTCCTTCGCGTGGGCGGCGCTGGAGCAACCCACGCATCTCGAACATCGAAATCACTGGCAGAAAGCGCACGCACAGAAGGATTCCGGACGCGAAGAGGCCGATCGTACCAAAAAGTGTCGCCCAGTCCCAGAAAGTGGCGTGGAAGTCGCCCCACGCGGACGGCAGGTGTGTGCGGCGCAGACTCATCACGACGATGGTGTAGCGTTCGCACCACATGCCGACGATAACGCCGAGACTTATCACCAGGATCAATGTCTGGTTCAGGCGCAGTCGCCGAAACCACATCAGCTGGGGAAGTGCGATGTTGAACAGGATGGTTGCCCAATAGACGGGGGCCAAGGATCCGCTGACCTTGTCGATGAACATGGTCTTCTCGGCACGCTGGGCACCGTAGAATACAGTGAACGCATCCATCATATAGGCGTAAGCAAGACAGAGGCTGCTCACCAACAACATTGTGCACAAGATATCGAAGTGCCGCCCGGTGATGAAGTCTTCCAACCTCAGCAAGCGGCGCAGCGGGATCACCAGGAGCAACACCATGGCGAACCCCGACAGCAATGCGCCGAAGACAAAGAAGGGCGGGAACTCGGTGGAATGCCATCCGACGGTGGCGGCGCCGGCGAAATCCAGTCCGACGATGCTGTGAACGGAGACAACCAGCGGCGCCATGATCGCCGCCAGGACGCCGTAGGTCGGATGATAATGCCGCCATTGGCGATCCGAGCCGCGAAACCCCAGAGCCGTCACACCGTAGAGGATCTGCTTGCGGCGCGTTGCCGCGCGATCGCGCATCGTCGCGAGATCGGGGATGAGGCCAAAATACCAAAACAGGATGGAAGAAATGACATAAGTGAGGATCGCAAAAAAATCCCACAGCAGCGGGCTTCGAAACTGCGGCCATAGGGTCTGGACATTGGGAAAGGGAAACAGCCAATAGAATAACCATGGCCGGCCCAGATGCAGGATCGGATAGACCCCCGCGCAGGCGGCCGCGAATACCGTCATCGTCTCGGCGATGCGATTAAGGGAGGTGCGCCATTCCACCTTTGTGAGATAGAACAGCGAGGAGATGAACGTTCCCCCAGACGCGATCGCGATCCACCAAACATAGTTGATAATCGCGAAACCCCAGACCACCGGCCA
>JALZAY010000059.1 GCA_030948025.1 Pseudomonadota bacterium | reverse complement strand
GGGCAATATAGGCCGCGGTGCATTGCGCGCCCTCGACAATCTCAGTGATTTCAATGGGTTTCGCAGCCTTTTCCTCCGTCGAAACACGGCTTAATCTACGTGCTAACGATGCTGGCTTTTGCATTTTCTATTCCCTTATGTTCGTTAAATGTTGCCTATTTGTTCGCATATCTAGGCGCGCTTGTAAAGGGATTTAATAAGAAATATCGTAATTTATTTTATGACAGTGGTTTGGAGGCTGTGCTAGCGAAAGCGGGACATGGTCGTTGTCTTCAGTCGAGCTGGTTTTCGCGCGGGCGGCTTGCGCGGGACTGTTGCGGTGCTAGAATAAAAAAGAGCGTTTGAATCTCCGGAATGTCGTGGACAAATCCCGCGAGTCGCGCCAAGGGCGCCGCGGATACGCGACAAAGGAGCCGTTCGCCGTAAGCAGCATATTTGCCGTTTCGCAATAGGGGAACCGATCATGGCTGGGAGCATCAACAAGGTCATTCTCGTCGGTAATCTCGGCCGCGATCCTGAAGTGCGGCGAACGGGCGCCGGCGATCCTATCGTAAGCTTCTCTCTCGCCACATCCGAGTCCTGGCGCGACAAGGCCTCCGGCGAGCGCAAGGAGCGGACCGAATGGCACAATATCGTGATCTTCAACGAGAATTTGGGCAAGATCGCCGAGCAATATTGCAAGAAGGGCACGAAGATCTACCTCGAAGGGCAATTGCAGACGCGCGAATATACCGATCGCGACGGCAATCAGCGCAAGGCGACCGAAGTGGTGCTGCAACGCTTTCGCGGCGAACTAACCCTGCTGGACAGCCGCGGCCGCGGCGACGCTGGGGGTGCCTTGGAGGCGTCCAGCGATTCCTTCGGCCGCGCGCCGCCGGTAGAGCAAGGCATGGAGCCCCGTCCCGCCGCCGGCCCAAGCCGCGCCGCCGACATCATTGACGACGACATCCCGTTCTAAAGGCGAATTTAGATGCGCAAAGCGATGGTGACGGCTTAGCCGAGCGCTGAAAAATGTGCATCGGTTTCAAAAAAAATAGACGCGGCGGTGGCTCGAAATCCGACGTGGCCATTGCCAAGCGCACTGCTCCGCATTGTCGGGAGAGCGGAACCCAAGCAGAATGACTGAAACCGACAGCTATCTGCAAAATGGCGGCTTTGGATCAAAACCGTCTCACGATACTAACGGAAGGCTTTGCATGGCAAAGAGCGTATCCCCAAGTCGCTTTTACTCTCTTGATGTGCTGCGCGGCGTGGTAGCACTCAGTGTTGTGCTTTGGCATTGGCAACATTTTTTTCTGCCCCCAACAAACAGGGGATACCGTTTTCCATTGAGCAGGAGCCCATGTTTGAAGTTCTTTATGATTTCTATGAGAAAGGCTATGATGGGTTAACGTGTTTTTGTGCCTATTTTTTCCAGATTCTTCTAGCGGTTCAAATGATTCAACAGGTTCCCGGACAAACATTGAGACAGAATCAGCCCGCGACGCCTTCGTCAACCGGCTGATAAGGAGGCTATTACGGGGATATGGGAGCCCCGGTCGCATATTGTAGTTGTTGGAAAAGTTCCATCCAGTAAACGAGTTAGCATAGAACCAAAAATAAGCGGCGGTTTTGTCTATATAGTTGTCATGCACGATACCCGCATTCTGAGAACTGCCGCCGTGGACCATAGTGGACATAGAGAGGAGGGAAACTGGCACCGGCAAGCCGGCACCAGGCGCGGCCGCGATCATGACATCGTACGCATACGTTACATTTTTGATGAGACCGGTGCCGTTGGAATAAAACTGGTATCGTTCTCCACTCGATGCTTGCCGGGTTTGATAGCTGGTATTGCACTCAACATCGACGGCTAAAGAAGAGTTTAAATTTGCCCCAAACTGGAGATAGTTGAGGTGGGCACCTGGTGCCATTGCACCTTGCTCAATGAGGTTATACTTGTATATGACCGAATAAGGAGCATCATCTTGGATACTGATCTCCAAAACATGCTGTGGGAAGTTTTTAAGCCAATTGTAGCTAAGCGTTGTCGTGCCGCCCCCTGCCACGCTGATAATAGATGAGCCACTCCCGCTGCCGGCACCGTCAATCGTATTGTGGGAGACGGTAAAGTTCGGCGAGGCCGAATCGGCGAACATAATAGATGCCGAGATCGTGGTTAGATTTGTCCACCCGAAATTATTGCCGGTCACAGTGGGGTTTGGAGAATTGACAAAGAAAAGGACCGCACCATTATGTAAAGAGAAATCGACGCCGGATAGCACTACATTGCTTGTATCATCGACCTTAACATAGAGCGGCATGTTCGTCGTATTCACGGTTATGCCTGGGCCACTCAGTAACTGCCAATCGGTCAGCGTCACCATCGACGGGAGACCTACCGAATAGTCTACCCCGGCAACATTCCAGGGGGGCCGCTTCGCATAGCTCGCGAGCAATGCGGGGCGCTGGGCGCCCAGTGATAGTGGTGGTGGCGGGCATGCGGCTGTGCCTGCGCTGAAAAGTGCGTTTGCGCCGTTACAAACATAACAAGCATCAAAGCGTATCGCGTTTTTCCTAGAAGCCGGCCTTTCGTTTTTCACTCCAGGCAAACGTATTTGCGCAGGATGGTCCGGCGGGAAAAACTCCCATGGGGGACACCGCCTGATAGAAGATATAATTGATCATGGTGGATCACTCTAGCTTTTCTTCAAGATGCTCATGGTAAGTGATACTTGATGGCAACGTATAATCCGATCAGGCTCGTCCGCATCTCGCGAAAGGGCGTGAGACTATGCACGCCAAGAAAAACGACGATCCCCAACCTGAGAACAAGCATGCTTACCCCCGTTATTCTAAATAGAATAGCGCGTGGGACTATCGATGGCCAACATCCCACGAATTGGTGCAAGACTTTCGGCCGATGAGCCGAAGGTCGAATCCAGCAAAGTGGATCGCAGCGGATTATCGGTTCCTTCAACAATGCTGCCATGGGAACGGCGCTTGGTTAGGCCAACGCGGTGCAAGCGCTGGATCGCCCGCGCCAGGTGATTTCTGTGCGGCGGTGGCGGATTCAATATTCGAATGTGCGAATTTCTGACCACGGTGCATCTGTGGCTCGGTTGCAATATGCGCTTTGGAGGGACGAGCCACGCCGTTCGGCGACGAGAATTCGGCGATCTGGATTCCGCGTCCTGGAGTAGCTGACCTTGATCTGCAGGGATTGAGACCGGCCTGCAAGTCCCCGGCCGAGGCATCGAGCTTAGCCGGAGATAACGCGTAGAGTTGATTCTTGACGAATAATCCCCTTATTTCTCCTAGGCAAAATCGCTGCTAGTGACCCGATACATCGGCCTTTTCCCGTGAACCCAGCCTCTCTGTTTCATCCGGCGGTCGCCGCCTGGTTCGATCATAGCTTCGCGGCGCCCACCGCGGCGCAGGCGGAGGCGTGGCCGGCGATCCACGCGGGCCAGCATGTGCTAATCGCCGCTCCCACGGGATCCGGCAAGACGCTGGCCGCTTTTCTCGCGGCCATCGATGGGCTGGTGCGGCAGGGACTGGCGGGCGAGCTGAGGAACGAGACTCAAATCGTCTACGTGTCGCCGCTCAAGGCATTGTCGAACGACATCCGGAAAAACCTCGATGCACCGCTTGCCGGCATCAGCGAGACGTTGCGGGCGCGAGGCTTGCCCGGCGTCGACATCCGCACCTTTGTGCGCACCGGCGATACGCCGTCGCGCGAGCGTGAATGCATGCGCCGTTGCCCGCCGCACATCGTCGTCACGACGCCTGAGTCGCTCTACATCCTGCTTGGCTCCGATTCCGGCCGCTCGATGCTCGCCACCACGCGGACCGTGATCGTCGATGAGATCCACGCCCTCGCGCCGAACAAACGAGGCGCCCACTTGGCGGTTTCGGTGGAGCGTTTGGCCGCACTCTGCGGCGATCGCCTGCTGCGCATCGGCCTGTCGGCGACCCAGAAGCCGATCGACGACGTCGCGCGTTTCATGGCCGGCGCCGGCGATGGCGCGCCGGGCACCGCATGCCGGGTCATCGACACCGGCCACCACCGGACGCGCGACCTCTCCCTCGAAGTTCCCGCCTCGCCGCTCGAAGCCGTGATGTCGGGCGACGTCTGGGAGCAGGTCTATAACCGTTTGGCCGAGCTGGTCGCGGCGCACCGCACCACGCTGATCTTCGTGAACACGCGCCGTATGGCCGAGCGGGCGACACGCCAACTTTCGCGGCGGCTCGGCGAACATCAGGTGACCGCGCATCACGGCAGTCTCGCCAAGGAACAACGCCTCGACGTCGAGCAGCGCCTCAAGCGCGGCGCGCTGAAGGCGCTGGTGGCGACCGCCTCGCTCGAGCTCGGCATTGATATCGGCGAGGTCGACCTGGTTTGCCAGCTCGGTTCGCCGCATTCGATCGCAAGTTTCTTGCAGCGGGTCGGGCGTTCCGGGCATGCGATCGACGGCCTGCCCAAGGGGCGCCTCTTCCCGCTCACCCGCGACGAGCTCGTCGAATGCGCGGCGCTGCTCGACAGCGTCCGGCGCGGCGAGCTCGACTTGTTGGCGATCCCCGAACAGCCGCTCGACGTGCTCGCCCAGCAGATCGTCGCCGAGGTCGCCGCGCGCGAATGGAACGAGGACGAGCTTTATGCGCTGCTGCGCCGGGCTTGGCCCTATCGCGCGCTGACCCGCGAGGATTTCGCCGCCGTGATCGGCATGCTGGCGGAAGGCTTCAGCACGCGGCGCGGCCGCCGCGGCGCGTTGATCCACCACGACGCCGTGAACCATGTGCTGCGCGGCCGGCGCGGCGCGCGGCTGACCGCGCTGACCTCCGGCGGCACGATTCCGGACAATGCTGACTACCAGGTGCTCCTCGAGCCGGAAAACCACCTCATCGGCACCGTCAACGAGGATTTCGCGGTCGAGAGCATCGCCGGCGACGTCTTCCAGCTCGGCAACGCCGCCTATCGCATCCTGCGTGTCGAGCGCGGCGTCGTCCGTGTCGAGGACGCCCATGGCATGGCCCCGACCATTCCGTTCTGGCTCGGCGAGGCGCCGGGCCGCGGCGACGAACTATCGCGCTCGGTGTCGCGCCTGCGGGCGACGATCGACGCCAGCTTGACGCGCGACCCGGCCGGGGAAAGCGCGTTGGGCTGGTTGCTGGCGGAGGTCGGCATCAGCGAGCCCGCGGCGCGGCAGCTCGTCGAATATCTCGCCTCGGCTCGTGCCGCGCTCGGCTGCCTGCCGACGCAGGACGCGCTCGTCTTCGAGCGCTTCTTCGACGAGGCCGGCGGCATGCAGCTCGTCATCCATTCGCCCTATGGCAGCCGCATCAACCGCGCCTGGGGGCTGGCGTTGCGCAAGCGTTTCTGCCGCAAATTCAATTTCGAGCTGCAGGCTGTTGCGACCGAGGACAACATCGCGCTGTCGCTCACTACGGCGCACAGCTTCGATCTCGACGAGGTGCGGCGCTACCTGCATTCGGCGAGCGTCAGGCCGTTGCTGATCCAGGCCCTGCTCGACGCGCCGATGTTCATCACGCGCTGGCGCTGGGTGGCCGGCGTCTCGCTCGCGCTGCCGCGCTTCCGCGGCGGCCGGAAAGTGCCGCCGCAGCTCGCCCGCATGGGCGCCGAAGACTTGATCGCCGCGGTCTTTCCCGACCAGCTTGCTTGCGCCGAAAACCTGGTCGGCGAGCGCGAGATTCCCGACCATCCCTTGATCCGCCAGACCATCGCCGACTGCCTCGGCGAGGCGATGGACATCGCCGGTCTGGAACGGCTGCTCGCCCGGCTCGAATCCGGCGCCATCCGCGTCGTCGCGCGCGATCTCACCGGGCCTTCGCCGCTTGCCCTCGAAGTGCTGTCGGCCCGGCCTTACGCCTATCTCGACGATGCGCCGCTGGAGGAGCGCCGGACCCAGGCCGTGATGAGCCGGCGCTGGCTCACGCCCAAGGCCGCATCCGAGCTGGGACGACTTGATCCGGACGCGATCGCCCGGGTTCGCGCCGAAGCCTGGCCCGACCCAACCAACGCCGATGAGTTGCACGATGCGCTGGTCTGGCTCGGGTTCCTCGGCGCGGAAGAAACCCAGCCTGGCTGGAGCGGCTGGCTTGCGGAGCTTGCGCGCGCCCGCCGCGTCACCCGGCTGAGCGCGCCGCGGGCGACGTTGTGGGTCGCCGCCGAGCGCCTGCCGCAGTTCCAGGCCCTATGGCCCGGAGCAAGGCCCGACCCCGTGATTGCCGCCCCGGAAGCCTATGCCGGGCGGGACTGGTCGCGCGCCGACGCGCTGATCGAGATCCTGCGCGGACGGCTCGAGGGGCAGGGGCCGGTCACCGAGGACACGCTCGCGGCGCCGCTCGGATTCGAGACGAAGGACCTCGCGGCCGGGCTCGCGGCTCTCCAGACCGAAGGCTTCGCCCTGCGCGGACGCTTCACGCCGGGAGCGACCGAGGACGAATGGTGCGAGCGCCGGCTGCTCGCCCGGATTCACCGCTACACGATCAAACGCCTGCGCGCCGAAATCGAGCCGGTCGCCGCCCGCGACTTCTTGCGCTTCCTCCTTCGCTGGCAGCGGGTTGACGCCGATGCACGGATGACGGGGCCGGACGCGGTCGCTGCCATCGTCGGCCAGCTCGAAGGGTTCGAGGCGCCGGCCGGGGCGTGGGAGAGCGAGATCCTGGCGGCGCGGATCGCCGAGTACGAGCCGGCCTGGCTCGACGATCAATGCCTCGCCGGCCGTATCGCATGGGCGCGGTTGAAACCGCGCAACGGACGGCCGAACGGCGGCGAGCGCCGCGCCGCGCCGGTCTGTACCACCCCGATCACGTTGCTGCCGCGGCGGCATGCTCCGCTCTGGACATCGGTTGCTCCGATACCCGACGCGGTCCAGCCGAGCGGCCGGGCGCAAACGGTTGCCGATTGCCTTCGGGAGAATGGCGCGTCGTTCTTCGCCGAGCTGGTCGACGGCACCGGTCTGTTGCGTCCTCAGGTCGAAGAAGCACTTGCCGAACTGGTCGCGCTCGGCCTCGTGAATTCGGACAGTTTCGGCGGGTTGCGCGCGCTGCTCGTGCCGTCCGGGCGGCGCAAGCCGGCCGCCGGGGCGCACCGCCGCCGTCGCACGGTGACGTTCGGCATGGAGGATTCCGGTCGCTGGGCACTCGCTCGCCGGCCCCGCCCGGCGCCGGCCGGGCCGCGGGACGACGCCGAGGCGGTCGAGCACGTGGCGCGCATCTTGCTGCGCCGTTACGGCGTCGTGTTCTGGCGCCTGCTCGAGCGCGAGGCCGACTGGCTGCCGCCGTGGCGGGATCTGCTGCGCATTTATCGCCGGCTCGAAGCGCGCGGGGACATCCGCGGCGGCCGCTTTGTCGCCGGCTTCCCCGGCGAACAGTTTGCCCTGCCCGAAGCGATCGGCATGTTGCGCGAGGTCAGGCGCAAACCCCCTTCGGGTGCTTGGATCTCGCTGTCGGGAGCCGACCCGCTCAACCTTGCCGGTATCCTGACTCCTGGGCCGAAGCTCGCGGCGCTGACCGGCAATCGCTTGCTCTATCGCGAAGGAATACCGGTCGCGTTGTTCGCCGGCGGCGTCGTGGATTTTCTCGAAACGCTGGACGCCGGCACGGAATGGCAGGCTCGCAAGGCGTTGCTGCGCGGCCCATCGATCTTGCCTAACGCCAATCTCCGGCGCTACAGTGACGCTGCAGTGGACGCCGCCTGAATAGACGATAAGTGGCTGGCTCGAAGGTAACCGGTCGTGCCGTTTCGGCACATTTGGCTCAACTACGACACCCCGCCCATGGAATCGGGGATTTTCGGCAGACGCATGGAGAGAAGCGTTAGCCCGACCCATACCGCGAGCCCGAACCTGAAGCGACGAGGAGACGATCTGCCGAGGCAACGGCGGGGCCGGGAGAATTCGGACGCGATCCTGAGGAAGCGCGCGTTCGCGACGAGAAAACCGTCAAGCGCTACACCGGCCGGTGCGGTTTTTGCGCGGACTGTTCTCTCGGCCGACAGCTCTGGGGTTATTTTGCAGATTCACGCTCTGGTTCAAATGTGACGCGCAAGCACCTCTTGGACGGACTCCACGAGCCGATCTTCCGGGATACTGAACTGCGCATTGGCGCGAAGCTCCAGGTAATCCGCGCGGTCCTTGGTGGAGGCCGCGAGTTCGGCGCCGAGCACGAGATCGCGGATTGTTACTCGCGGGCCACCTTGATGATTGCGCTCATTGGAGCCCTGGATGACGGCGCAGATCGAGCCGCGCTTATCGGCATATTTGAGCTGCGCGTTGATGCCCGCTTGCCCGAGGTAGAGTTCGGCGCTAATTTTTTTCGCGCGAAGTCTTGTTACGAAATTTTGGTAGCGAGCGAGGTGATCCTTGTCGAGGACGAGGACGACGACGGGCGCGCGCGTTTTGGCCCCTTCAACGATTGGCGACGAAACCGCTTTTAGCGCCGCAAAAAGCCTTGAGACGCCGATGGAAAAACCGGTTGCGGGGACATTTTCGCCGCGAAAGCGGCCGACGAGGCCATCGTAGCGCCCTCCCCCGCCGACCGAGCCGAAACGGACCGATTGTCCGTCCTCGCCTGGCACTTCGAAGGTGAGTTCGGCCTCGAAGACGGGTCCGGTGTAATATTCGAGGCCGCGCACCACGGAGGGGTCGATTACGATGCGGTTGCCGCGGTAGCCTGCGCTCTCTATCAGTTCAACTATTTGTCCAAGTTCGGATAGTCCATCATGATATGTTGCCTCATCGAATAAATGACTCAATGATTTCAGCTGCTGCCTATTGCTGATCAAGCTTGACTCAATTGGAGCAGTCTCAAATTCAGGATCGTCGGGTTGAATTATCCTACCGTCAGGCAATGGGTATTCTCGGAAGAACCTTGGGACCAGAAAATCGAGGACGCGGCCAGCGTCATCGTCGGCCAAATCAGCCCCTTTTGTGAAATCACCGCTTTCATCCATTCGGCCCTTCCCGAGGAGCGCCCGCACACCTCCCGGACCAAGGCGATCGTATTTGTCCAAAGCTCGCAAAACCGCGAGCCTGCGCCCCGCATTCCCGTCGCCGCCGAGGCCCACCGCCTCCATCACGCCGTCGAGCACTTTGCGGTTGTTGACCTTGATGACGTAATCGCCGCGCTTGATTCCAAGCCGCTCAAGCGTATCCGCCGCCATCATGCACAATTCGGCGTCCGCCGCGACGCTCGCCGCGCCGACCGTATCGGCGTCGAATTGCATGAATTGGCGATACCTTCCCGGCCCCGGCTTTTCGTTGCGAAACACGCTTCCGGCGCGATAGCTGCGATACGGCTTCGGCAATTTGTCGAAATTTTCGGCGACATAACGGGCGAGCGGCGCGGTCAGATCGTAGCGCAGCGAGAGCCAGTTTTCGTCATCGTCCTTGAACGAGAAGACGCCTTCGTTGGGGCGATCCTGGTCCGGCAGGAACTTGCCGAGCGCCTCGGTAAATTCGATCAAAGGGGTCTCGACCGCCTCAAAACCGTAAAGTTCGTAAGACTCCTTGATGACGGCGAGCATTTTTTCCGTCGCCGCGATTTCGGCCGGCGAGCGGTCGGCGAAACCGCGCGGCAATTTCGCGTCGGCCGTTTGCATGTTGTTTTTCTTGCCGTTCATAGCTTCTCGCGACCTGTCATTGCCTCGATGTCTTTAGGGGCGCGCTAGCGCCACGGCAAGCGCCGCACCCGCAATCAAATTGGCGTGACCCTTGGCGCACGCGGAAAACCGCTTATATTTGCGCGGCGGAGGGAGGACTCCGCCAAGTCCCAAAAGGGAGAATGCCAATGTCACCCGAAGAGCGCCAGTTGCTCACAGGTTTGTTCGACCGCATCCGCGGCGCGGCCAATACGCCGCGCGATCAGGAAGCCGAGGGGTTGATCCAGGATGCAACCAAGGCTCAGCCTTATGCGCCTTATCTTTTGGCGCAGACCGTCCTCGTTCAGGACCAGGCGCTGCGCGCGGCCAATGATCGTCTGCAAGAGCTCGAAGGCAAGGTCAAGGACCTGGAAAGCCGGGCGGCCAGCCAGCCGCGACCTGGCGGCTTCCTCGGCGGGCTCGGCTCGCTGTTTGGGGGAAGCGCCTCCTCCTCCGCGCCGCGCGCGCCCGCGGCGCCGCCTGCGGGCCGCTGGAGCCAATCGCCGCCGCAACGCGGCTGGCAACAGCCCCCACAAGGCTACGCTCCGCCTGGTGCCGCGCCCGGACCATGGGGCGGCCAAGGCGGCAGTCCGGGAGGTGGGTTTTTGACGGGAGCGCTCGGCACCGCGGCAGGGGTCGCCGGCGGTGTGCTTCTCGCCGATTCGATTCGCGGGCTGTTTGCCGGGCATAATAACTCGCTTGGCATTGGCAGCGGATTTGGCGGCATGGGCACGGGTCCCGGCGGCGAAACCGTCGTCAACAATTATTACGATTCCGGTGGGCAAAGTCTCAGTCAGCAGGACGCCGCCCAAGACGCCCAACAAGACGCGACCGACGATTCGCAATTCGCGCAGCAAGACGCCCAGCAAGATGCTCAGCAAGACGCCGACCAGGACCAGGACGACATCCAGGACGCCTCGGATTACGGCACGGACGATTTCGGCTCCGGCGACGACGGCAGCTACGACGTCTGACGTAGCGCGCTTTTGCGCGAGAGCACTGGCATGGGCGCCAGCGGAAACGGCGCGCGCAGAAGCGACGCCGCGCGCGGTTTGCGCCGCGGGCTCTACTTACGCCCGGTGGCGACCATGCCGTGGTTGCCGAGCCAGGTGCGGCCGCTGAGCTGAGAGCGTCCAGAACCACCCTGATTGATGCCGTTGCGGTTCATGGCGAGACAGGCGCCGATCATCGCATGGCGGATGTCTGCGCCTTCGCTCGCGGCCATGCTCCCTGCCCTCTCAAAGGCGGCGGCCGAGAGCGGACGCTTCCCGCGCGAGCTGTTCGACCTTGCCGAAATCGCACGCCATTAGAAGCCCCGGCGCGACCATCCACGAGCCGCCGACGCAAGCCACATTGGGCAGCGCGAGATAATTTCGGGCCTTTTGTGAGTCGATGCCGCCGGTCGGGCAGAAAATCAAATCGGGCAAGGGGCCCGCGAGAGAGGCGAGATACCTTGCCCCGCCCGCTGGCTCGGCCGGAAAGAATTTTAATGCCTGAAACCCTCGTTCCCGAAGCGCTAGGGCCTCGGATGCCGTCGCCGCCCCGGGCAAGAAAGGAACGGGTGATCGCACGGCCGCCTCAAGGAGGCGCGGCGTCATCCCGGGGCTGACCAAAAACCCCGCTCCGGCATTGGCCGAGGCTTCGATCTGGTTCGGCTCGACAATTGTTCCGGCGCCGATCAACGCGTTTGGAAATGTCTTGGCGAGCGCCGTCACCGCCTTCGTCGCGGCGGCCGTGCGCAAGGCGATTTCGAGCACCGTCAATCCGCCCGCGATCAGGGCGCGGGCCTGGGCAAGCGCATCCTCGACATCTTTGACGGTCAGCACGGGAATGACGGGCGCGCGGCGAAGCAGGGCGACGGTCGCCTCGCCATGGCGATAAAGCATGGTGACGCCCTTCCGTTGATGCGTCCGCCGGTCAGCCGCGGACGCTCGCGCCGAGTTCCGCTCCGCTGACGTTGGCGCGGAACATCTGGAACAGTTCGCGGCCATAGCCATGCGCATGTGCTTCGAGATCGCACGCGGCGAGCGGACGGTTTTGCAAGGTCTCGGGCGAAAGCTCTACGTTCAATGTGCCCGCTTCGGCGTCGAGCGCTATGATATCGCCGTCTCGCAGCCGGGCAATGGAGCCGCCGTCGAGAGCTTCCGGCGTCACATGGATTGCCGCCGGTACTTTTCCCGACGCGCCCGACATGCGGCCATCGGTGACCAGCGCCACCTGATGGCCGCGCGCCATCACCGACGCGAGCACGGGCGTCAGCTTGTGCAGCTCCGGCATGCCGATCGCTTTCGCGCCCTGGAAGCGAACCACCACGACCATATCGCAATCGAGTTCGCCCGCGCCGAACGCGGCCTCCACTTCTTCTTGCGCGTGAAAGACCCGCGCCCGTGCGCGCACCTTGCGATGTTCCCGCGCGACCGCGCTTACCTTGATCACCGCGCGGCCGAGATTGCCGTCAAGAACTTTCAAACCGCCATCGCGGAAAAACGGATTTGCCGCCGGGCGCAGAACCGATTCATCGAGGCTCGCCGAAGGCGCCTCACGGAAGGCGAGCTTTCCGCCATCGAGATAAGGCTCTTGCGCATAGAATTCGAGCGTGCATCCGGCAACGGTTTTCGCGCCGGGATGCAGGAGGCCCGCACCCAGCAAGGAACGGATGAGAAATCCGGTGCCGCCGGCGGCGGTAAAGCTGTTCACATCGGCGGTGCCGTTGGGATAGATGCGCGTCAGCAAAGGAACCGCCTTGGAGAGATCGGCGAAATCGTCCAGCGTCAGGATGATGCCGCCCGCGCGAGCCATGGCAATGAGGTGGATGACGTGGTTGGTCGAGCCCCCCGTCGCGTGCAAGGCGACGATGCCGTTTACGAAGGCGCACTCGTCGAGAATCGATGCGACCGGGGTATAGTCGTTGCCAAGCGCGGTGAGCGCCAAGGCCCGCTTCGCAGCGGCGGCGGTGAGCGCGTCGCGCAAGGGGGTGTTCGGATTGACGAAAGAACTGCCGGGCAGATGCAGGCCCATCGCCTCCATCAGCATTTGGTTGGAATTCGCGGTGCCGTAAAAGGTGCAGGTCCCCGGCGAATGGTAGGACGCGGCTTCCGCTTCAAGCAGGTCTTCCCGCGTGGCCTTGCCTTCGGAATAAAGCTGGCGGAGCTTCGCTTTCTCCTGGTTCGACAGACCGGAAGGCATCGGCCCCGCCGGGATGAACACGGCGGGCAAATGCCCGAAGGCTTGCGCCGCGATCACGAGTCCCGGCACGATCTTGTCGCAAACGCCGAGGAAGACCGCGGCGTCGAACAAATCGTGCGACAAGGCGATCGCCGCCGACATCGCAATGACGTCGCGCGAGAACAGCGAGAGTTCCATGCCGGCGCGGCCTTGCGTGATGCCATCGCACATGGCCGGCACGCCGCCCGCGACCTGCGCGACGCCGCCTGCCTCGTGCGCCGCCTTTTTTATGAGGGCGGGAAAACGCTCGTAAGGCTGATGCGCCGAGAGCATGTCGTTATAGGCGGTGACGATAGCGAGATTGGCGGCGGCACCGGTACGCAGGGCCTGCTTTTCGTGCCCGGCGCAAGCGGCAAAACCATGCGCGAGATTGGCACATCCGAGCGCGCCACGGTGCGGCCCGCTACGCCGCATCGCCTCGACGCGGCCGAGATATTTTTCCCGCGAAGGCTGGCTGCGCGCGCGTACGCGGGCCGTGACATCGGCGATTGCGGCTTGCACCATCTCCGGCTCCCTTGTTGCAGCGGGTTGGCGCGACGCCGCCCGCATCAGGTCAATCGGTTTCCTCGCTCCAGCTGCGTCCATCGCGCTCGACCAGAGCGATCGCGGCGGCGGGCCCCCAAGTGCCGGCAAGATAGGGCCGCGGCGGTTCATCCATTTGGTTCCAGGCCTCGCGGATCGGATCGATCCAGCGCCATGCCGCCTCGACCTCGTCGCGGCGCATAAACAAGGTTGCATTGCCGCGGATGACGTCCATCAACAGCCGCTCATAGGCCTCCGGCGCGTAGATGCTGAATGCCTCGGCAAAGTTCATGTCGAGCGGCACATGCTGGAGCCGCATCCCTCCGGCGCCCGGCTCCTTTAGCATCAGCCAGAGCTTTATGCCTTCATCAGGTTGCAGCCTTATGGCAAGCCTTGTTTGGGAAATCTTTCCCGACTCGACCGTGAAAATTGAATGGGGAACCTCGCGAAAGGCGACGATGACCTCCGAAACCCTTTGCGGCAGGCGTTTGCCGGTGCGCAGATAAAATGGCGTGCCCGCCCAACGCCAATTCGCGATTTCAGCCTTAAGCGCCACGAAGGTTTCGGTTTTGCTATGCTCGTTGCCTACTTCCTGCGCATAGCCCGGTACCGCGCCTCCCTCGCCGGCGCCCGCGCGATATTGTCCGCGCACGGTCAGCGCCGCGGCATTGCTGGAGTCAATCGGTACCAGCGACTTCAAAACCTTGAGTTTTTCGTCACGTACCGAATCCGCGTCCAAGGAGGCGGGCGGTTCCATGGCGACAAGACATAACAATTGCAGCAAATGATTCTGCACCATGTCGCGCAGCGCGCCTGCGTTTTCGTAATAAGAAGCGCGGCCCCCGACGCCTATCGATTCGGCGACGGTGATCTCGACATGATCGATATGGGCTGAATTCCACAACGGCTCGAACAGTGCATTGGCGAATCGCAGCGCCATCAGATTTTGCACCGTCTCTTTTCCGAGATAATGATCGATGCGGAAAATCCGCTTCTCCGGGAACACCGCGCCAATCGCATCGTTGATGAACGCGGCGGAGGCGCCGTCCCTGCCGATCGGCTTCTCGACGATGATGCGCGAGGCCGGGGTGATGAGCGAATGCGTAGCGAGTCGCTTGGCGATCGGCCCGAAATGATCCGGATCTGTCGCGAGGTAGAACGCGCGCACGCGCGAGGAATCGTCATCGAACTCATTGCCGAGGAGATCCCACCCCGCCTCCGAGTCAATGTCGAGACAGACATAATGGATCAATTCGAGGAAGCTCTTGATCGCTTCGTCGCGCGCGGTGGTGGCCGCGGCGGCGAACTCCTTCAGCGCATGGGCGATCGCGACCCGATAGGCGGCGTGATCCAAGGGCCGCCGCGACACGCCAATGATCCTGGTCGGCTGCGAATACTGCGCATCGAGAAAACGGTGAAATAGCGCGGGAAAGAGCTTGCGGTGGGCGAGATCGCCGGTGCCACCGAAGACGGCCAGATCGAAGGAAGGTACCTTCCGAATACGCGAAACCATCGCTTTCTTTCGCATTTCGACGCTTTATGCGCAACATAGTCCCTCGGCGCTGCCAGGCAAGAGGCGCGCCAGAGCCGCCCGGCTGGCAAGCCGGATGTGGGAAAGGCGCGCATCTTGGAAAAGCTAATATCCTAAACAAACAGATGACATAACGCATACGCCATGATAGTTCGCCCGAATGCAGCTTGGCGATGCCCGCAAACTGGATCAGAAGACGCAGGAAGCGCTGCGCCATCGAGCAGTTCTTCTTGTTGAGAAGGGCGGGACACACATGGAAGCGGCGTTGGCGGTAGGAGTGCATCGGGGCACGGTCAGCCGGTGGTGCGGAACCTACCGGCGCGACGGCGCGTCCGGTCTCGAGAAAGGGAAGCGCGGACGGCGCGCCGGCGATCGGCTGATGCTGACGGCTGTGGAGGCGCGGCGCGTGCAACGCTGGATCCGCGATAAGATGCCAGATCAGATGAAGCTGCCGTTTGCGTTGTGGACGGCGCAAGCCGTGCGCGCGCTGATCCACAAGAAATTCGGCAAGACGCTCGGCCTGTCGACGATGCCGCTTTATCTGAAGCGGTGGGGTTTCACCGCGCAAAAACCTTCGACACGCGCGACGCCGCGCGATCCGCAAAGGATCGCGGCCTGGCTTCGATCGGAATATCCGCGCATCGCGGCGCGGGCGAAGCGCGAGAAGGCGGCGATCCATTGGAGCGACGGCGTCCGCGACCAGGATCAGATCGGCCGGGGGGATGCGCCGGAAGGCCAGACGCCGGTCCTGACACGGACCGGGCAAAAATTCTCGACGAGCATGATCGCCGCGGTGAGCAATCGCGGCCTCATGCGGTTCAAGCTCCATGAGGGCACCCTGAATGGTGCGATCTTCATCGACTTCATGACACGTCTCGTCAGCGACGCGAAGCAAAAGGTCTTTCTGATCGCCGGCGATCCGCGTGTCCATCTCGCCTCCTTCGACAAAAACTCAGGAGTGGTTCAGGAATGGCTGGCGTACCACAAGGACGAGATCGAGATTTTCACTCTTCCGGCCGATGCGCCGGAACACACCCCGGATGAATATCTCTCCAACGATAGCAAGCAGACGATCAAGAACACAGCCCGCCAAGACCCGCGATGATCCCGTCGCCACAACCTCGTCGATCCTTTGATCGATCCAAGGGTGCCCCCGCAGGATCAAATCATATTTCCATGCAAAGCATGTGCGCTACGCTGTTTGAATTGTCATGTATAATATTGGGAGATTAGTAACTTTGAGTGGGGTGCAGACGTTCAGTCCTGACGGAGAGCCGCCGTCAGCGGCCCGATCGTGCGACGAGAGACTTTGGCGCTCTGTTTCGCCAAGCCATGGCAAGCGCGCTGCGCGCCGTTGCTTCATCGGCCACGGCCAGCCGCACGTTGGTAGCGCCTCGTCGTCCCCAGCCGCCCTGTACGGGCGTGAACACCTCCGGTTCCGCCTGTACGAGCACCTCCTGCTCTACGGGTGTGAGCTTCACCATCGCCCAGGCAAGGTCAGGCCAGCCAAGGGTAGCGAAGATTTTTCCTCGGACACGGAAATCGGGATGGCCTTGGTGCGCGTGCTCCTCGGCTTCGGGAAGATAGAGCGCAAGCCGACGAAAGTCTTCGGGGGTCATCGTCCTGTCTCCGATCAATGCTTCGGCGCTTCACTGACCAGTTGTTCCGCATCGAGGCGCGTTTTCAATGACGACAGCAGCACCTGACCTCAACCGTGGTGATCTGCTCCGGCGAAAAAGTCGCCTGCCGCCAGGTGAAGGCTAGTGCGTTATCCGCTGTGACAGAATCGGGTGGGATTCCCAAGCGAGCTTTGTCGTGATTCAAGATTCTGGCTGGGAGGAAGCCAGGATGAATGACGAAGCCCTATTCGGAAGATCTTCGGACCCGCGTGGTGGCGGCTGTTGTGACGGGCGCAAGCTG
>JALZAY010000058.1 GCA_030948025.1 Pseudomonadota bacterium | reverse complement strand
ACAACCCCGCCGCACTGTTCAACCACCAGCCTTGTCGCAAGCTCAAGCCCAGGAAGGCAGAATGCCGGATCGACGCCGCGTTCGAACCGGTAGCGCGCGTCCGAATGAATGCCGAGCCTGCGTCCGCTGCGTGCAATATTCGCGGGATCCCAAAGGGCCGATTCGATCAGCACGTCCGTCGTCGCCGCGTCGCAGCCCGAGGCTTGGCCGCCCATGATCCCGGCCAGGGATTCGACGCCCGCATCATCGGAGATAACCACATTGTCCGCGTCGAGCCTGTAGGTTCGGCCATCGAGTGCGGTAAGTTCCTCGCCCGGCGTAGCGCGGCGGACAGTAATGTTTCCCTTGACTTTATTTGCGTCGAAGACGTGCAACGGCCGGGCCCGGTCGAAGGTGAGATAATTGGTGATATCGACGAGCGCATTGATCGGCCGCAGCCCGATCGCCTTGAGCCGCCTCTGCATCCAATCGGGACTTTGCCCATTGCGGACGCCTTTCACGAGGCGCAGCGCGAAGGCAGGCGCGAGATAGGCGTCCTGTGGCGCGAAATCGAGCCGGACCGCGACCGGACAAGAAAACCGACCCTCGACCGGCGCAAGGGCCTCGCTCTTCAGTTTGCCGAGCCCCGCCGCCGCGAGGTCGCGGGCGATTCCGTTGATACCCGCGGCATCGGAACGGTTGGGCAAGAGATCGATCTCGATGAGCGGGTCATCGAGCGATGCCCATTGCGCATAAGCCGCGCCCACGGGCGCTCCGTCCGGCAGATCGAGAATGCCGTCATGGTCATCGGACAATTCGAGTTCGGCGCCCGAACAAAGCATGCCGTTCGATTCGACGCCGCGGATAACACCCTTGCCGAGGGTGGTCTTCTTGCCCGGAATATGGGCCCCTGGCGCGGCAAAAACCGACTTCATGCCGGCTCTCGCATTGGGCGCGCCGCAGACGACCTGCACCAGGGCGGCGCCCCCGGCATCGACGAGACAAACCCGCAGGCGGCCGGCATTGGGGTGCGGCTTCGCCTCGACGACGCGGGCGATGACGAAATCCTTGCGCGCAAGAGCCTTGTCGTCGACGTGCTCGACCTCGAGACCGATTTTGGTCAACGTCGCTACGATCTGGTCGAGAGGGGCAGCGGTCTCGATGTGATCTTTGAGCCAGGAGAGGGTGAATTTCATCGTGGTCCCAAAAAAGCGCCGGGCTTGCGCGGAACGAAACGCGTTTCGCCCGCCACCCGCGATTCTCGTTGCCCGTTTCTAGAGCTTTTCCCGGCCGAGAAGAATTCCTGTTCAATTCGAAATTGAGGAAAGGATTCAGCCGCTCCGCGAGTCAAGCTGCGCCATTGCCACTGGGCGTTTTGGACGCGGCCCCGGCGACGGCATAAGAACGATATGGCGGCTTGTCTCGAACAAATCCCGTTCTTGAGAACGGCGCTGGAAAAACTCCTTGACGCGCCTCATCTTGATGTTGGTTCAGCCAGATTTTCGTGCCGAGCTCGGTGGAATTGTGAACGTCGAGAATCTGATAGAGCTTTTTGGAATGATCCGCGACCGAGGAGCATTGGAGGCCGAGTTCATCCGCAATCTCCGGCCTCGTCTTGCCAAGGGCTAGGTGAATTCCGACTTTCGTCTGCGCCGGCGTCGCGCCGCTTTCGCGCAGCACGCGAGCCGCATGAGCGATCGGGTGTTCGTGGAGTTCGATTGTCACCGCGATGAGACAGGCTTTCGGGTCCTTGGCGGCGTCTTCCGGAAGCGCACCCGCAGGCACGAGCCATTTGGCCTCAAGCGTGAGAACGCCATAGGCGGTTGAAATCTGCATGCGAGGCGGCGTGTTGCAAGTACCGTTTGCGGCGCCGGTGATCTGCCGGAGAAGCTTCAGGATCGGCGCTGGCAGCCTGTCGCTGACCGGCACGTAGCGCGTGTAGTTGGTCGGCTCTCCGGCGAGAATTATGAGCAGAGGTTCAAGGCCGCTTGTCTGGTAGATGAGCCTCCCATCGGACGTCAAGACCACCTGACCGCTCAGTACGGTTGCTCCTGCCGTTGCTATTGGAGCCTCATCCTCCTGGCGCGAATCGCCGGACGGAGACCGCCGGAATGCGTGCGCGAGCCAGGGACGAAGCCCGTCGAGACGTTGCACGTCATCCACCTTAAAGGGGCGCGCGCTGCGTGGCCGCGTGAGGCTAACAAATGCAATAGTCCGGTCGTCATCGCCGATCATCGCGTCCAAAAGCCAGCAGGAATCGAGCGGCGCTTCTATTTCCCGGTAGTAGCCACTTTCCAGGTAATCGCCACCCTGCCGGTGCAACGCCCAACCGATGGCCACGGCGCGAACCCCCGGGACCCACAGAGACATGAGGGACGATGGATCATCCATGAACCGCCATAAACGCTCGCGAAATACCGCTCCACTTTCGGGGTTTTCGGAGTAGCCGCGAATTATCGTGGCATCGGGCGCAACAAAAGCCAGGCGTGTTCCGCCATGTGGAATGATCTCGTGCAGCAAAGGCACGACCGCGACCATTGCGCTCTCGGGCGGTAGCCCGAGACAGCACAAAGCCTTGAGATGCTCCGCCGCTCCCATCGGTGCCTCCCCCCGGCATTGCCGCTACTGTACGAAACAATAGCAGCCACCGCATCCCCTGAACAGGGGGTGCGGGAACGAACTGAACCACTTAAAATAGCGGCGTTTCGAGCATCAAACAATTTTTCCCCGTTGCCAGCCACTCTCCAGGGGGCTGGCAACGGGGGCTAGTTTCCAGTTCCGCGCGATTGCGGGAGGCTGGCGAAGTCCGGAATCACCAGATGTGAGGTTACAATAGAAGATCATGATCACAATGTTTAGACCCCGGTTTAGATCCCGCGACGCAGCCTTTGCCGCGGCACAAAAATTATCCCATCTGGTTCCCGGCCACGATTACGAAGCATGGCCGGATCGGGGCTACTGGGTTCTCGTCACGCGTTATCGTGATGATGACGGCCATCTCCGATTCAAATTTGCGGGGCCTGAGGACCTCTTAAGCAAGCAGCATAATACTCACGAAAAAACCCGGGCCCCAGTAAATGACTCAAGCGTTTCCCGGCCAGCGCAGCCGCTGTGTTTTTAAACCGGAGCGCGGGTTCACGCCTTCCCCGGCCTTGGCAAATCCTTCGCGCGCGTAAAACGCTAGCGCGCGCGCATTGTCCTGATTGACATCGAGAACGAGACCGTTTGGCGAAAGCCGGCGGGCCTCGTTAAGGAGGAGCTTTGCCGCGCCGGTTCCTTTCGCCTCGGGCGCGACTGCGAGCTGATCGAGATAGGCCCGCGCCGGATCGAAGGACACGAAGCCGAGGAGCCGGTTTAACCCGTCAAAAGCACAGATCGTGATGGCTCCGGCCGCTTCGAGGGCCCGCAAATGATCGAGAAACCACGGCCGCCGCGCCTCGAAATCGATGTCCGGCATGGCCTCCCGCCAGCTCGCCATCCAAAGATCGGCAAGGCTCGCGCAATCGGCATCGGTTCGAACCCGCAGGCGCAATCCCGCAGTTTGTGAAGGATGCCGCGCCAACTTAGCAAGACCCCGACGTTTGACAAGCGATTAAGGGGTATCATGAAGGTGCATGGACCGGAGAGATTTTCGCGGCATTCGCCGGGAGGCGCAATCCCGCAGTCTATCCGGCGCGCCGCAAGTTTTGGCGCGCCTCGTCTTGTTTTTGGCCCAGCCAGATTTTTGTCGCTAGCTCGGTGGAATTGTGAACATCGAGAGTCTGATAGAGCATTTTCGTGTGATCCGCGACCGAGGAGAGTTGGATGCCGAGTTCGTCCGCGATGATAGGTTTCGGTTTGCCCAAGGCGAGCGGAATGCCGACTTTCGTCTGCGCCGGCGTGGCGCCGCTTTCCCGCAAGATCCGGGCGGCATGGGCAATGGCATGCTCGTGGAGTTCGATCGTCACCGATATCGGACAGCCTTTTGGATCCCTGGCGGCGTCTTCCGGAAGTGTGCCCGCGGGCGCGAGCGATTTGGCTTTAAGCGTGAGAACGCCATAGGGGGTCGAAACCTGCATTTGAGGCGGCGTGTTGAAAGTTCCGTTCGCGGCACCAGTGGTCTGCCGGAGAAGTTTTAGAACTGGTACGGGCAGCCCGTCATGGGTGGGCACATGGCGTGTGTAATTGCCCGGCTCTCCCGCGAGAATTCTGAGCAGATGTACGACGCTGGTGGTCTGGTGGAGGAGCCTCGCGTCGGGGGTCACGATCGCCTGGCCGCTCAGCAACGTTGGTCCTGCCGCGTTTATGAGAGCCTCATCCTGATGGCGCGCATCACCAGACGGAGATCGCCGAAACGCGTGCGCGAGCCAGGGCCGGAGCTGGTCGAGCCGTTGCACGTCGTCCACCGTAAAGGGGCGGGCGCTGCGCGGACGCGTGAGGAAAACAAATCCAATAGCGCGGCCGCCATCGCCGATCATCGCGTCGAGAACCCAACAGGAATCGAGCGGCGCCTCTATTTCCCGGTAATAGCTACTTTCCAGATAGGCGCCGCCCTGCCGGTGCAAAGTCCAACCGATGCCCACGGCGCGGAACGAAGGACCCCACAGAGAAGCCAGGGCCGATGGATCATCCATGAACCGCCACAAACGCTCATGGATGATCGCTTCGGCTGCGGGGTTTTCGGAATAGCCGTTGGTCATCGTGCCGTCGGGTGCAACAAGGCACCCGCGCGACCAGCCATGCGGAATGATCTCGTGCAGCAAAGGCGCGATGGCAAGCATCGCGCTCTCGGGCGGCAGCCCGAGGCAGCACAAGGTCTTGAGATGCTCGACTGCCCCCATCGGTCCCTCCCTCCGGCGTTGGCGCTATTGTCCGAAACAATAGCACCAACCGCATCCCCTGAACAGCGGACGCGGCGCAGCCGGAGGTTGTGGTGAAACCTCGTTCGGAACCTGAAAGGGAGCAGTTCCAGGGCGAAAGTCGATCTAGACGGTGGGCCCATCTAGCTCTGCAAAACGGGACATGCGCGACCACGTGAACGTCTCACTGGCTGGTGAACCGTCATTGAAAGCGGGAGGTGATTTCTTGTCGAAATGGCTGGAAAGGAGCCCGCCAACGTCGTATCCTCGGGCATGGCGAGGCAAGCTAGCGCGGATTAAAGGCAGTGGCGCTGCCCATGCACTGGCTAATGGCGAGTTTCAAAAGCCTCGCCCTCATCCTGAGGAGCGGGCGAAGCCTGCGTCTCGAAGGATGCGCGCGTGGGATGCGGCGCGTGGTTCCCGTGGTGCCCTCGCCCTTCGAGACAGCCCTCCGGGCTTCCTCAGGGTGAGGGTTTGGGTTCTGTGCAAGCTTTTGGAACGGGCTCGAAGCCTGTCGTGATTGTGAATCGTTTCATCGGCCTAGAGACGCGAACATGAGTCCAATTGCAGTCGAAGACTTCGCAAAATATTTGGCGAACAAAAATTATCTGCTTTCGGACAGGGAATTTGGCTCCGCATCCTCTAGCGCGTCCACCGCGGAACGATCCCTTCGCAAACTTTGGGAGGCGACCGAGCTCACCGCGAATGGATTTGCCGATGAAGTCGCCCAATTTTATGGCTTGAAGCGGCTCACCTTGCCGCAGCTCGTTGCCGCGCCGGCTTTGACCGGACGCTTTTCCCCGCGCTTCTTGCGCGACACCGCGGTCTTCCCCTTCGAAATGCCGAAAGGTCAATACAAGCTTGCCGTCGCCGACCCGAGCGACGCCGCCGCTGTCCGTGCCGCCGAAATTGTCCTTGGCGGGCCGGTTTTGGTCGAGATCGCCTCCTTCGAGGATATCGCGACCGTGCTCGGCGAGCAGCTTGGCGGCGAGGAAACGGCGGCCGGGGACGGTGGGGCCGCGAGCGCCCGCGCCGAGGACGACATTGAAAGTCTGCGCGATCTGGCGAGCGGCGCCCCGGTGGTGCGCGCGGTCAACGACTTGCTCGAAAAAGCCCTGGAGCTTCGGGCCAGCGATATTCACATCGAACCGTTCCGGAACGGCCTCGTGGTGCGGATGCGGGTCGATGGCTTGCTCCGCGCGGTGGCCGCGCCGGCCAATGCCTTGCCGCAAGCCCTGATCTCCCGGATCAAGATTCTGGCCGGCCTCAACATCGCCGAACGGCGCCTGCCGCAAGATGGCGCTGCGAGGCAGAAGGTTGCACGCTCGGAAATCGATATTCGCGTCGCCACGATGCCGGCCCAACACGGCGAATCGGCGGTCATCCGCCTGTTGCCGCGCGATCGTGGTTTGCTCGATGTCGCGAAACTCGGCCTGTCGACCGCCGATGAGAGAATCGTCCGCCGGCTGCTTTCGCTCCCGCATGGCTTGATCGTCGTGACGGGGCCGACCGGCAGCGGCAAGACGACGACCCTTGCGACCATGCTTTCGATTCTCAACGACCCATCGCGCAAGATACTCACGATCGAGGATCCGGTCGAATATGAGATCCAGGGCGTGAATCAGTCGCAGGTGAAACCCGCGATCGGGCTTACTTTCGCCACCGCGATGCGCGCCTTCGTCCGGCAAGATCCAGATGTCATCATGGTGGGCGAGGTGCGCGATGCGGAGACCGCGAATATCGCCGTGCATGCCGCGCTCACCGGCCATCTCGTGCTGACCACGCTGCACACGGAAAATGCGGCGGCGGCGGTTCCGCGCCTGCTCGATCTTGGTGTCGAGGGTTTCTTGCTCAAATCGACGTTGCGGGCGGTGATCGCGCAACGGCTGGTTCGCATCCTTTGCGATCGGTGCAAGCGCAAACGCATTCTCACGTCGGGCGATCTTGCCGCCGATCCCCGCCTTGAAGCGCTTGGCCTGCGGTCCGGCGATCACGTTCACGAACCGGCCGGCTGCGAGCGCTGCGGCGGCGCCGGCTATCGCGGCCGCAATGGGGTATTCGAGGCGCTTGAATTGAAGGACGAGGTGTACGACCTTGTCGGACCGCACGCCGATGCGCGGGCGATCGATCTCGCCGCAAGACGCTCCGGTATGACGACAATGGTCGAGGACGCTGTCGCGAAATGCCGCGCCGGCGTCACCTCCGCCGCCGAAGTTCTGCGTGTCACGACCGTGCGTTGAGCCATGACGAGTTTCCGCTACCGGGCCCTGACGCCCAATGGCGAAGTGGTGAGCGGGTCGATCGCGGCTGCCACGGCCGCGGAGGTCGCCGAGCGCGTCGAATATCTCGGCCTCATTCCGATCGAAACCGTCCGCGATGATGGCGCGAGGCGCGGCCCACGCTGGGACTTCAATATCCTGTCGCGTCCGCGTCCCGGGGACGTGACGATTTTCACTGGCGATCTCGCGCTTCTTTTGCAAACTGGCGCCCGCATCAACGATGCCCTCGAATTATTATCGGACGACTCGGACATCGGCCGATTGCGGCCGACGGTTGCCAAGATCACCGCGGCTATTCTCGCAGGCGAAAGTTTCGCCGATGCGCTGGCCCACCATCCAGCCTTATTTTCACCGATGTATGTCCTGCTCGCGCGGGTTGGCGAGGCCTCCGGCACGCTGGTCACTATCCTGGAGGTGCTCGGTGCCGAGCGGGTCCGGGCCGAGGCGCTGCGCCGGCGCTTCGGCGACGCCTTGCGCTATCCCGCCTTTGTCTTGGTCGCGGCAAGTGCCGTGCTTCTCTTTTTCCTCACTTTCGTGCTGCCGCAATTTGGCGCGGTACTGCGCGACTTCAACGCCAAACTCGACCCGATCGTGCTCGGCTTCCTTGCGCTTTCGGATTTCCTGCGGGCGCACACCGCGGCGCTCGCGGCGACGATCGTCGTCGTCATCGGCGGTGGCTGGTTTTTCTTGCGCCGTCCCAAGGTGCGCGGTACGATCATGGAAGCGCTCGCGCATTTGCCTTTCATCAGCAAGGTTTTGGATTTTCATCGAACGTCCATCTTCTGCCGCAACCTCGGTGTCCTCCTCGCGAGTGGGGTCCCGCTGACGGCGACGCTGCGAATACTCGCCGATTTGATGGCAACGACGGGACGCTCCGCCGCCTGGAGCAAGACCGTCGATCTCGTCCGCCACGGCGGCAAGCTTTCCGACGCGCTCGCCAAGACAGGGGTGATTCCACCGATGGCCGTTCGGACCTTGCGGCTCGGCGAAGAGTCAGGTCAACTGCCGATGCTCGCGCAACGCATCGCGGAGTTTTACGAAGCCAAGCTTCAACGCAGCCTCGATCGGCTTGTCGGTATCGCCGGCCCAATGGCGATCGTCTGCATCAGCATCATTGTCGGCGGCCTGATCGTTTCGGTCATGACCGCTCTTATGTCAGTCAGCCAAGTCGTCGGATGAATAAGGATTGATCGCGATGAATATTTGCAACATGTGGCCGCGGGGTCTCCGGCGGCCGGAGCGAAGCTTGGAACGCGGTCCGCGTGACGCTGAAATTGCCGGCACCTCCGGTAGTGGGCATGAGGACGGCTTTACTCTGATCGAAATCCTGGTCGTGATCACGATCATCGGCCTGCTGATGAGCCTTGTCGGCCCACGGGTCCTCAATTACCTCAGCGAGTCCAAGGTGAAGGCCGCGACGATCCAGATCCAGAGCTTCGCTGGTTCGCTCGATCTTTTCTATCTCGATCTCGGACACTATCCTTCGACCAGCGAAGGCCTTGCCGCCTTGGTCCAACGTCCGGCGGGCGAAACCGGATGGAACGGCCCCTATTTGCAGAAGGGCTACGTTCCCAACGATCCTTGGGGGCATCCCTATAGCTACCGTTCACCCAGCGAACATGGCCCCTATGAGATCGTCTCCCTCGGATCGTCCGGCAAGGAAGGCGGGATCGGCACGGCGGTTGCCATCAAGAGCTGGGAGCGACGATGAGGCGGCGCCGGGGCGAGAGCGGTTTTACCTTGCTCGAGACGATTTGTGTCCTCGCCATCATCGCCATGCTCGCGGCCGTTGCCTTGCCGGCGTTTCCACGTGGAACTTCGCGCACAATGCTCGACGCCTATGCGATGGAGACGGCGGCCTTGCTCAAGGCCGATCGCAATGCGGCCATCCGGCGCGGCGTCGCCGTCGCCACCGACCTTAGCTCGATATCCCGGACGATCCGTTCCGGCGCGACCGGGCGTTTGCTGCAATTGCCGCAAGATGTCGGGTTTAATGCGATCCTTGCGAGCCAATGCGACCGCCGTGCCGCCGGAATGTCAATCCAGTTCCTTCCGTCTGGAATGTCCTGCGGCGGCACGATTTTCCTTTCGCGGCTTGGGACCACCCTCGAAGTCCGCGTCACTTGGCTGACGGGGGGGATCGAAATTGTTCCAAGCAATGCCTTGTGAGCGCCCCGGTGAGGACCAAGGCGCCAGCGCGGGGTTCACCCTCATCGAGGCCCTGGTCGCGCTCGCCGTCGCGGCCGTCTCCTTGGCCGCCATAGGGTTGCTCATGGCCGGAAATATTCGCGGTTCCGGAAGGATCGAGCAGCATCTCGGGCTCCTCGAAACCTTGCGGGCGGTCGAGACCGGCCTTCCCGATCGCACGAGCCTTTCGACCGGAACTCTCTCCGGCGAAATGCATGACCAAGCTTGGTCCGTCGATATCGCGCCTTTTCCGGGAGATTTCGTTAACCCGCGCGCGGCCCAATTCTGGACGCCCCAAATGATTCTCATCAAGGTGCTATCGCCGTCCGGAGCGGCGCTTCAGCTCGCGACCATAAGGCTTGGAAAGAGGACCGGCGAGCGATGAAAAACTGGCGCATCTTCGCCCGCCGCCTCGGGTCAGGGATGGGCGGATTCACCCTTCTCGAAGCCCTTGTCGCGGTCGCCCTGATGGGCGTGCTCCTCGCGACACTTGCCACGGTCACGGCGCAGTGGATGCCGGGCTGGAAGGCCGGCTTTGACCGCGTGCAGAGGGCCGATCTGCTCGGTCTCGGCCTCGACCGGATCGCCGCCGATCTTGCCGCGGCGGAATTCGTCTCGCCGGGCGGCGAGAACGCGCGGCCTCTCTTCGACGGGACGCCATCGTCGGTGACCTTTGTGCGATCCGCGATTGGCCCAAACGCATCGGCCGGGCTCGAAATTGTGCGCCTTGGCGAAACCGACGACGCGCGGGGCCGCGTCCTGGTCCGCGCCCGGGTCCCGTTTGTGCCGGTCACGGCCTCGGACCTGGACGCAGGCGCGCTTGAGTTCACCAATCCGATCGTGCTGGTGCGCCCGCCGTTTCAGGTTTCCTTCGCCTTCGCGGGTCCCGACCGCATCTGGCAAGAAACATGGCACGATGTCGCGCAATTGCCAAATGCGGTCCGGGTGACTGTTCGCAATGCCGTGACAGACCAGATCTTGCCGGTGTCCACAGCGACCTTGGTCAATGTGAACGCGCCAGCCGAATGCGTTCGGGGCACGGGAACCGGTTGCGGCGGCCAAAACAACGGAGCAGCAAACCCAAACGGACCCGGGACGGCACAGCCCGGGACGACACAGCCCGGGCCGAGATTGCCGCCCCAGTAAGCCGCGCCACCCCAAGCGACCCTGGGAGCCCAACTTGTGCAAGGTACTTTGGCCGGACTTTCCAAGTGGATGCCGGTTCGCATCAAGAACATGCGGCAAAGTGAAACTCAAGAGCCTTTTCATGCCTCGACCGGAACTTAAGAATGCTCCAGCCGCGGACGGCTTTATTATCGTCGCGGTGCTCTGGATTCTCGCCGCCCTGGCGGCGCTCGCTGCCGTCTACGCGGTGTATGTCGCCAACACGGCGATGGCCGCGCGCGTGTACGACTCCAGGCTGCAAACCGAAGCTCTGATTGCCGCAGGGCTCGAACTCACCGCCTACCGGTTGATTGGGTTCGAGGACGCTTCGCGCCCAACTTCGGGCGCCTTCGACTTCCAACTGGGACGATCCCATGTTGGCGTGGCGTTTCGTTCCGAGGGGGCGCGAATCGACCTCAACCTCGCACCCAAGGAATTGCTTTCCGGCTTATGGGTTGTGCTCGGTGCAAAGCCCGAGGACGCGGATTCCTATGCGGATCGCATCGTTGCCTGGCGGACAAAACCGGGGCCGGGCAATCAAAACCAGGAAGCCGAGGCGTATAAATCCGCCGGCTTAAACTACGGGCCGCGGCAGGCCCCCTTTCAAAATGCCGCCGAATTGCGGCTTGTGCGGGGATTGCCAGCGGCGCTCGTGGACAACGCTCTCGCCTTCGTGACGATATTCAACGGCCGGGCGGAAATCGATGTCAACGAGGCCGCGCCAGAGGTGGTCGCGGCCTTGCCCCACATGAACCCGAACGTGATCGAAGATATTGTCCAGAGGCGCGATCCACAAAATCCGCAAGCGGTTTTGAGTCTGCTTGGCACGGCGGGTTCCAGTGTCGCGGTTGGCGGGCGCAAGGCGACACGGGCCGCCGTTCACATCACCCTTGACACTGGCCGCCAAGTGATCGCCGATGCCGTCCTCCTCATTACCGAGAATAATAGCCTCGAGCCCTATCGCATCCTGGCCTGGCACGACGATTTTGACGGCCCCGTCTGAGTTCGGGCCGAGAACGGAGATTGAATGAACTCCTATCGCGCAGTTGTCGAAGCGTCGTCCCGCTGGATCGACCGTGTCGCAACGACGATCGTCGAGGGCCGTGAATCATTGCGCTCACGGCGTCTCTACCAGCTCGTCGAGCAGCCGGACGGCGCTTTCGTGCTGCACGGGACCTCGCAATGGGAAACTTTGGATTCGGCTGGGGAGCCCGTTCACATCGTCGACGGGCATATCGATGCCTCCGTTTCGGCCAAACTGACGGAAATATTGCGCGGCGCCCAAGTCGAACTCGTGCTGCAACCCAATCGTTTCATGTTCCGGCTGCTCGAATTACCGCGCCGTGCCTCGGATTTCCTCGAAGGCATTATCCGCGCCCAGATCGACCGCCTGACGCCGTGGAGTGCCGCCGATGCGGCCTTCGGCTGGTATCCTTCGACCGAAACCGCCAACGACCGGATGGCGGTCACAATCGCCGCGACGGCGCGGACGCTGATCGCGCCGTTCATCAGTGCGATCGCCGGTCTCGGCGCCGACACGATCGTTGTATCGGCGGCATTGCAACAACCCCGGCCGGATATCGCGGTCATTAAGATATGCGAACGGAAGACCGGACAGGCGGCCGAACAACGCCGTATCCGGCGTATTCTGACCAGGCTCCTTGCCGCCGCAGGCGTTTTTGGCGCGGTATCGGTCGCGGCGAGCGCAGTCATCGGCGGCGGGATCGAGATGCAACGAGACGATTTGACGCGCCGCATCGCGGAGCGCCGCGCCGCGATCCAACCGGGTCACGACGCGACGAGCGAGGCGGCGCTTGATTTGCAACGGCACAAGCATGAAACGCCATCGAGCGTCATTGTCATCGAAGCCTTATCGCGGCTGCTGCCGGACGATACTTATCTGACCGAACTCAGAATCCTTGGCGACAAGATGCAGATCGTCGGCGTGACGCGAGATGCCCCATCCTTGATCCGCCTCATCGAACAGACCTCGCATTTTAGCCGTGCGACCTTTTTTGCCCCGACAACGCGATCGCCATCGGAGTCGGGCGAGCGTTTCTCGATCGAGGCTCATATCGAGCCGGTTTACACGCCAGGTCTATGATCAGCCCCATGCTCCGCACCCATCCGATCCAAAAACTTTTTACCCGTGCGCACGCCCTGCCGCTTTTGGGTTATGCCGCGCTCATCATGGGTTTGGCCGTTATTGCCTGGCTCGCGCTTGCAAGCCTTGCCGGCGATTACGCGGAGTACACGGCCGCCGCGGATTTGCTCGACCGGCTCGAAGGCCGCAAGCCTTCGACCGGGCCGTCCGGCCTCGCGTCTGGCATGTTCGGCTCGCCGTTTCTGGAAGGGCCGACCGTGGAAGTCGCCGGTGCCGCGCTGCAACAGCGGGTCGTTGCGGCCGTCAGGGATGCCGGCGGGAATGTGCTGTCCTCGCAGGTCGATTTGCAAGGCTCCCAGGCCAAACAAGGATATGTCAGCCTCTCGGCAAACTGCGAGGTCGGCGAGGGCGCCTTGCAGCAGTTGCTTTACGATCTGGAATCGGGAATGCCGTTTTTGTTTATTGACCAACTCGTGGTACAATTGCCGCAAACGGCTGGCGGAGTAGGCGTCGAGACGGAAGCTGCGCGGATGCGCGTGCAAATCGATGTCTCGGGACAATGGCAGGTGACCAAATGATAAGGCTTTGCGCTTGCGTAATCGTGGCAATGGGCGCTTTTTCCGTGAACGAATTTATCGGCCAGGCGGCCGGCGCGACCCTGCGGGAAAAGGACGCGGGTCAGACCAGTCCAAACACGGAGCAACTCCCTGCCGCCCCCAAGGATGCGGGCGCGCGACAGCCCCCGCCGGGCGGCAATCCGCTCTGGGGGGTTCCAATGAGCGCGCTCGCCGCCACTCGGGAACGGCCGGTTTTTTCGGCGACCCGGCGGCCGCCCATGCCGCCGGTCGTGGCCCAGCGAGTAGCCGCGGCCCCGCCTCCGCCCAAACCAGCCGAACCCGAGCAGCCGCTCCTCACGCTCGTCGGAACGGCGATCGGCAACCCCAAAAATGTCGCGGTTGTGCTCGACCGCACCACAAAAACTCTCGTTCGTCTCCATGTCGGCGAAGCCGTCTCGGGGTGGATTTTGCGCGCGGTCGATTCGCGCACAATGACCGTCGAGAAAAATAGCCAGACCGTGACCGTGGCTCTCCCGGTGCCCGGCTCGTTGCCGGCGAATCCCCTGCCTATTTCGGAAGCGTCCGGGGCCGCCGGCCGTTTTTGAGCGTGCCCCGGTTCCCGAAAACGGTTGCCTGATTTCGGCAAAGTCGTGCTTAGTTTCGGCGGGCTCCTCCAAACTGGGGGCTTGGCATTGAGAAGATCCGTTTTTGCCGATGGCGGAGAAATGCCCGTTCGCGGGGTTAATATTCACCTGACCCATATGGGCCTTGTGCAGTAATACATCATGGTTAAGGTAGAGCCCGCCTGGCTTAAGTCCCGGCACCGGGCGAGCACCCGGCTTTTCCGAGATCATACGCGAATACATGGAGGGAACCTTATGAAAACTATACACAAAATGATTCCGTTGGCAGTTGTTGTCACATTTGCTTTTGGTTCCCATGCCGTGCGGGCGCAAGGGTTGACCGAAGACCAAGGTGAGAAGATCGCAAAGAAGTGCCATGCGGCGGCTAATTTCGTAAATACCCATAACCCTGAACTCATTCTGTTTCGAAAAAAGAAACCACTCACGGGTGTGTGGTGGTGCGCTGTAACGGATCGAGAGGGCACCCTGTTGGCAATCCGGTCCTCGGATACCAACGAAGACGGCTGCGAAAAGACCGAATTCACCTCCGATGCGCCTCGGTTGAGCGAGTTGATCGCGATCGCCAAAGCTTGGACTACCTCCTTTAGCAACAGTGAAGTAGCGGTGGACAGCAGGGGCGTGGGGCTTGCCTCCAGGATTGATGATAAAGGTCCTGAAACTTTCGGCAACACAAAGGGCGACAATAATGGGCCTGCAACCCTTTGGGGCGTATGGGCTACCAATCTGCTGCGGCATTCCGAGCGCGCAAACGGATACACCTGCGGCGAACGGCACTTCGGGGTGGTTGCCTTCGCCGGAGGGCAACCTGTATACGATTGCACGTCGCACAAGCTCATCGGCGGTGCCGGAGCGAGCGGTGATTCCGTCGACGCAGACGACTTGGTGACGAAGCAAGCCATCACCATGGCAGGTTTTTGCGTTACGCCATAACAGATAAAAAATCTTACAACTTGAATAGCTACAGGGGACCTAGCGTCCCCTGTTTTCTTGCTTCATAGAACGGAGCCGCAGCCAACGGGCCGCGACCGTTCGCAGTCGTCACTTTGCCCATCGTTTCGCTTGCACCCCGCCCTCCTAGGGTTGAAACTGCGTCGCTTAAGAGGCGGAGTTGGCATGACAAAAGCAATCGTGGGCATCATCGGTGGATCGGGCGTCTATGAACTGCCGGGTCTCGAAGACATCCGCGAGGAATGGGTGGCGACGCCGTGGGGCGAGCCCTCGGACCCCCTTCGCTTCGGCCGGATCGGAAAGACCGAAGCCGTCTTCCTGCCCCGTCACGGGCGCGGCCACAAGTTGTCGCCCTCGGGCATCAATTATCGTGCCAATATCGACGCGCTGAAACGCGCCGGCGTGACCGACATAGCTTCGGTTTCCGCCTGCGGCTCGTTCAAGCCGGAACTCTATCCGGGGCTTTTCGTGCTCGCCGATCAATTCATCGACAGAACATTCGCGCGGCAAGGCTCGTTTTTCGGCAATGGCTGCGTCGCCCATGTCTCGATGGCGCACCCTGTGGCACCTTTGCTGCGCGACAGAATCGCCGCGGCGGCGGCGGCCGAAAACATCGCTTTCGTCAACGGCGGGACTTATGTCTGCATCGAGGGCCCGCAATTTTCCTCGCTCGCCGAATCGCTTGCCTACAAGGCCAATGGTTGCGATGTCATTGGCATGACCGCGATGCCCGAAGCCAAGCTCGCCCGCGAGGCGGAGATTTCCTATGCAACAATTGCGATGGTCACCGATTTCGATTGCTGGAATCCGAATCATGACAATGTCGATGTCGCCTCGATCATAAGGGTGGTGGAAGCCAATGCCGGAAATGCGGCGAAGCTTTTAGCAAGGCTGTTGCGGGACTTTCCGGCGGAGCACGAACCTTGTCCGATTGGTTCTGACCGGGCGCTCGATCATGCGTTGCTGACCTCGGCACCGGCCCGCGACCGGGATCTGATGAAGAAGCTGGAGGCGATCATGCAACGGGTCAATCGTTCATGACCCTCGACCTCAAGGACACGATCCGCACGATTCCCGATTACCCGAGGCAAGGCATCATGTTCCGGGACATCACGACGCTTCTCGGCGACGCCCGCGCGTTTCGCCGCGCGATCGACGAATTGGTGCAGCCCTGGGCCGGAACCAAGATCGACAAGGTCGCGGGCATCGAAGCGCGCGGGTTTATTTTGGGCGGCGCGGTCGCGCATCAGCTCTCGGCCGGCTTCGTGCCGATCCGCAAGAAAGGCAAGTTGCCGCACACCAAGGTGTCGATTGCCTATTCGCTCGAATATGGGCTCGACGAGATGGAAATGCATGAGGATGCAGTGGCGCCCGGCGAAAGGGTCATCCTCGTCGACGATCTCATCGCGACCGGCGGCACGGCGGAGGGCGCGGTCGGGCTTTTGAAAAAAATCGGCGCCGATGTGGTGGCGGCCTGTTTCGTGATCGATCTGCCGGACCTCGGCGGCGCCAAAAAAATCAAGGCCATGGGCGTGCCGGTCAGGACGCTGATGTCCTTCGAGGGACATTGAGACGGGCGCCGCGCCAGGGCTGCGTTTCGGCGGCGTGTTCCGCCGCAAGGCTGGTTTCGACCCTTGCCGGACACATTCCAGGGTCTTAGCGCTGAACTGGCGAACCATGGAATGGCGTCACAATGCGGTTCCTCTTGCAACCAAAGCGAACCGGTTGCGATTAAGAGCGTATGAGTGCTCAATCAAATTGGCCCCGCAACCGGCTTTTACTCGCCCTACCATCCTCCAATCTCAAGCAGCTTATGCCGGAGCTTGAACACATTCGCTGCCAACGCGAGCAGATCCTAATGGACGCTGATAGTTCGCTCGACCATGTATTCTTCCCCGACAGCGGTGTCGTCTCGGTGGTGGCGGTTTATGCGGACGGCAGTATTATTGAGATGGCAACGATCGGCAGGGAGGGCTACACGCCTGTGCAAGCCGTCTTCGGTGCCAAGAGTTCCCCCGTCCGGCTTCTCGTCCAGATTCCGGGGGACGCAGCAAAGATGTCGCGCGTGGCGTTCACACGGGCCATGGAGTCGATGCCGGCCTTCCGAAGTCTCATGCATGCTTACGTCCAAGCCTTTCTCCAGCAGGTCCTGGTGTCAGTAGCGTGCAACGGTACGCACAGCCTCAAGGAGCGGCTAGCGCGTTGGCTGCTGATGATGCGTGACCGCTGCGACGATGACACACTGCAGATCACTC
>JALZAY010000005.1 GCA_030948025.1 Pseudomonadota bacterium | reverse complement strand
GAAGCCCTCTGGACCCGCATCAGCGGACTCCTCAGTCACTTCCCACAGAACGAATGTGAAAACTACTTCAGAGCGGCAGGATATGAACCAACCTGACCGGATAACGCGCTAGAGCATGTCCTTAAAAAAATTGAGCCGCGTTCGAATTGCGACTTTTGCGTTTGTATTCGGATAGGCGCGCGTTCGGCTCCAGCCGCAAGCGAGCGCGAAGGCCGCATTTAAGCTTGATTGGTTTTTATCCAAGGTCCGTGATTTGGATCGATGAAGGAGGGGATCGAATGCACCGGACGCGTGATTTTATCAGCCAGAATGTCGAACGCGCTCCCTAAATCCAGGGCGACGGCACCATTTTGTCTCGCCGTTGCGCAATATTTCTTGCCAAATATGCCGGCGCCGGCAAGCACGAGCGTTTCGCGAAGGTCTGTCCGCAACGCCTCAAGGATCTCTTTGTAGCGAGTTGGATAATGGAAAGGCCGTTCAGGCGACGATTGATCGCTCGCTTGCACCGGTATCGGCAGAAACGCCGCAAGCCGATTTTTCAACTTCTCCGAAAAGAGCGTTTCGAGTTCGTGCCGGCCGGTGATCACGACAACGCGCGGCGCGTTGTCGAGAAGAACGTCGAGATGCTCCAACAAGCCAAGATGAACCCACGCGCTTGTCAGGACCGTATTGCGAAACTCGCCGTTTTTGACCGCCCGATCGCCATATTGCAGCGCTTCGATCAACCCTAACGCGCCGCGCAAATCTTTCCCGTCGATTGCGTGGGAAATTATTCGAATGTGCACAACGGATTGACCGGGACCGAACGCCCTCAAGCCGACTATATCGGCGCTGGCGAGCAACTCAGACAACTCGCGCGACAAACGCTTGGCGTCCTCGATTGGCAGCGTTTGATTGTCGTTCATGAGAAAAACCGCATTGACCCATTTAAATTCAAACTCATTGCGGTGAAGGGCAAACCGAAGAAGATTGGCTTCGGCGTCGCCTATTCGCACCATTAACAGAGGCTTTGCGCATCCGAGCGCGCGTATCGCCTCATCCGCGATGAAACGGGCCCCGTCCCGGTGATCTTCGATCAAGAGGCGGGATCGAATTTTGCAATTGAGAACAAAGGAATCGTAATCAAAACTGCTGATAAATCTATTATATTCGTCTTTCACCAGACGAATTTCTTCTTCTCGCGCCAAATACATAGCCAACTCTCGTCCCGGCTCTCGCAGAGATTGATGGTGCGATCGACCCGTCGACCTCCACGCCCCTGGAGTGCCGCGACGCGTCGCGCAACAGGGTCTCGCGCTCCCCGCCTATGTCATTAGAGATGCCCGACCACGATGGCGAGGTGCCCGGTCGGCGAGGCGGGGCGCCGTCCTTGGTTGACATGTGGTCCGGTTACCCCCAAGTGACAACGCCCGCGGCGAGCAGGAAAAGCAAGACCGCGCCGGGCACGAAAGTGTTGATCGATGCATGGCTCAAGGCCAGCTTAAACTCTATCGCAATTTCCCGCCTGACCCAAATCCCGTCTTCGTATCTCGCCACGCGCCGTAAATGTGTGGTCGTCGAGACTGCCGATCGTACCAAAATGTTTCACGTGAAACATTTTTGTCCGATTGATCGGCAAAGTCGGAGAAAGTTCCGCGGCCCAGCTCAATAGCTGATCTTTAAAATCTCCAGGCGCTCGACGCCTTTCGGTGTCCGCACCTCGACGACATCGCCTTCCTCTGTTTTCAGAAGCGCCTTGGCGACCGGTGAGATCCAGCTGACTTCGTTGCGTTCCGAGCGTGCTTCGTCGATGCCTACGATCCGGACAGTCTTTTCTTCATCCCGCCCGTTACGATAAACGACTGTCGCGCCGAAATACACCCGCTCCCGATTCTTTTGCCGCGCGGGATCGACGGCTTCGGCAATTTCCATTCTTTTGCGGAGAAACCGCATTCGTCTGTCGATCTCCCGCAGGCGCCGCTTGCCGTAAATATAGTCGCCATTTTCCGACCGGTCGCCATTGCCCGCCGCCCAGGTCACCGTCTCGACGATTTTGGGACGTTCGATTTTTTGCAATCGGGCAAACTCGTCCTGGAGCCGTTGAAGACCCTCGGGCGTGATGTAATTTTTGGTTCCGGCCGGAAGCGCGGGAATTTCGTCCTCGAAATCCGCTTCCGCCTCGGATTCCTTGGTGAAAGCCTTGCTCATGGCGCCAATCGTAAATGTGGGGGTCGCGGGGCCGGAGCAATCCCAGCCAGGGCAAGCCGCGGTTAATGATCGGCTCGAGCGATTGGCGAGACCCCGGCGCGCAGGAGTGCAACCACTTTGGCGGCGGCTCCGGCCGGCGACGCGGCTGCCTGCGGTTTAACCGGAGTAGGGGCCGCGACGGAGTTTTGTGGCTTGCCAGTGGCGTCGCGCGGCTTGGCGGCGGTGGCTTCATTACGTCTTGGCGGCAAGGGAACCTCGGCCGGCCGCGGGATCGCTGTTTCGGTTGAGGGGACCGACGGCGGTGTTTCAGCTTTCGCTTCGACCGGCTTCGCGCCCCATAGCCGGGCGAACAAGGAAGAGTCTTGCGGCTTCGCGGGCTCGGGAGCGACGGTTACGGGTTCAACCGGCTTGGGGCTGGGGCCGTGAACGGAATTGGCGGCCGTCCTGATCGCGCCCGGCTTGGCGGTGGCCACCCTCCGGGCTTTCTTTGACTTGCCTTCGTCGAGGGCAATATCGACGGGGCCTTTCGCCAGCGTCTCTGGGCGGCTCGCATAGCTTGCCAGCGAAGCAAAATCCGGATGCTGGCCGCCATCGGCATAGAGGGTGTGAACGGGGCGCACGCCTTGCGCGGCGAGTTCGGCGATTTTAGCTTCGTCTCGCTTTTGCTTGGCCGCGACTTCGGCTTGCGTTTCGTCGTTGCGCTTCAGCGGCGAGCAGGCGGCCGTTGCATCGAAACGCGACCCATCGGCGGGAGCCGCATTGAAAACATAATGCTTGTTGCAGACGCCGGCGATCACATCCTGTTTGGTCACTTCGAAATTGTCGGAACCTTCCTTCAATTGGTTCCAGAAGCCGATATTCGGATCGAGCCTGTATTTGGCGAGATTTTCCGCGGTCATATGGAAGGGATAGGACTGCATCTGGATGGCGTGCTGACCGCCGGCGAAAGCTTCCCGGGCGATCGCATAGATCTCGGCGATCTGGGCGTCGGTCATCGAAAAGCAGCCGGCCGAGGAACAAACGCCATGCACCATGATCGAGCCGCCAGTGTGTCCCAGGGCGCGATCGTAGGCATTGGGATAGCCGACGTCGAAAGAAAGATAATAGGCGGAATTCGGATTCATCCGCGCCGGGGTGATCGCATAGAAGCCTTCCGGCACCTGCCGGTCGCCCTCCCGCACCTTGGGTCCGAGCTGTCCCGACCAGCGGCACATCGGGAAGGATTTCAAATAGGCGTAGTGTCCATCCGCTTTCATCTTCCAGATTTCGAGTTCCGCCTCTTTCTTATAGGTGCGGATCAGGACAGGAGCGTTTTTCGAAGACCCAATCGCCTCCATCGCGGCGAGCGTCTTAGGCGGGAGCGGCGCAAGCGAACGGGACGTCATGGGCGAGAAGGTGGATTCCTCGCAGCCGGCCAAAGTCCCGCTTGCCGAGGCAATCAGGGAGAAGGCAAAAAGCCGCTTTGCGAAAGGTTTGCACAGCATTGATAATTTGCCCGCCGCACCAAATCGTCTTGCCGGTATAGCTGACTAGCTTACCGCCGATATCCTTGTGCAAAGGTTACCGAGACCTTGATCTAATCCGGGACATTCTAAAGCTCCGTTAATGGCCAAAAAAAGTTTTAAAGCCGGCGAACACAAGGTTTGGCGTGGCGTTTCCCGCCGTCGCTGATGGATTATATCTTGCGTCCGATATTCAAGAATTTCGCGGCCCTGGACGCCCTGAGCTCGGTTGGCGGCATATCCGAAAAATCCTCCAAAGCCGCGGTGATCGCGTCGCCAGCCGCAACGATCGCCGCGTCCGGATCGCGATGGGCGCCACCCACCGGCTCCGCGATGATTACGTCGATGATTCCGAACTTGAGCATATCCTGGGCGGTTATCTTCATATTTGTCGCGGCGTCCTCGGCGCGGGACGAATCGCGCCAAAGGATCGAAGCCGAGGCTTCGGGCGACGCGACGGTGTAGATCGCATGTTCGAGCATCAAAACCTTGTTGCAGCTCGCGATCGCTATGGCGCCGCCGGACCCGCCTTCGCCGAGAATGACCGCGATGCTCGGCACGCCCAGCAAAAGCGAAGCATCGGTCGCCCGCGCGATCGCTTCGGCTTGGCCGCGTTCTTCCGCGTCCACGCCAGGAAACGCGCCGGCGGTATCGACAAGTGAAACGACGGGCAAACCGAAACGGTCGGCAAGCTGCATGAGGCGCACGGCCTTGCGATAGCCTTCCGGCCGCGCCATGCCGAAATTATGCTTAATTCGAGCCTCGGTGCCGGAGCCTTTTTCTTGGCCCATGACGCAGATCGCACGCCCGCGAAACCAGCCGAAACCGCCGACGATCGCGGCGTCCTCGCCAAATTGCCGGTCGCCCGACAAGGGCGTGAAATCGTGCACGAGCGCCTTGACGTAATCGCTAAAATGTGGCCGCTGGGGATGCCGCGCGACTTGCGTTTTCTGCCAGGGTGTCAGATTGGCATAGAGACCGGCAAGCGCCTTCTCGGCCTTGGCTTCGAGCCGGGTCAGTTCCTCGCCAATGGCAACGGCGTCGCCATTCGCCGCGAGTTCGCGCAGTTCCAGAACCTTGGCCTCGAGTTCTTTAACTGGCTTTTCAAAATCGAGATAGATTCGCATTGCCGCCGGAGAGGTTATGCCAAGGACCGGACTCGCCTTGGCGCGGCCCCCAAATTTCCATCGTGGCTCCCCAAGAAACGGGAATTCGCGAACCGAAACCAACGCCAAATGCAATATCGGCCCTTGGTACTTCAGGAGCGCGGAAACTCGCTATTTTGAGCCGCGAAGTCAAGAAGTCGCGCCGGCGGTGCGCTTGGTTTGGAGGCAGACCCGCGCTAAGCCGCGTGCGAGGCGGGTTCGCCAGTCAACACCGCGTAAAGCGCGCTGACGTCGCGCGCGGCGCGAAGCTTCGCCGTAACTCTTGGGTCGTGAAGCACGCGTGCCAGCCGCGCCAGCGCTTTCAGATGGTCGGCGCCAGCCGACTCCGATGCGATTAAAAGACAAATGAGATCGACCGGCGCGCCGTCGAGGGCATCAAAATCGATCGGGCGGGCAAGCCTCGCGAAAATCCCGAACATCGTTTTTGCCCCGGCGAGCTTGCCGTGAGGAATGGCGATTCCTTCGCCGATTCCGGTCGAGCCGAGACGCTCGCGCTGGAGCAAAACATCGAAGATTTCCCGCGGCGCAAGGCCGGAAATCAAGCCCGCCCGATCGCTCAGTTCTTGCAGCGCGTGCTTCTTAGAGTTCACCTTGAGGGAGGGGACAATCGCCTCGGGGGTGATCAATTCGGTCAGCAGCATGGTTTGAAATAATCCGGTCCGCGTCCGCTGTTGGGACATAACTGTGGATGGTCCAAGGCCGAAACGAGGCCGCCCGGTGCCTCGCGCGAGGCACCGGTCTTTAATCACTCCCGGCCTGGATCGATCCAGCCGATATTTCCGTCAGGGCGGCGATAGACGACATTGGTCCGCCCATCGGAAGCGCGACGAAAGACAACAACTTGGGCGTTAGTCGAATCGAGCTCCATCGCCGCCCCGGAAACGGTCATCTCCCTGAACCGCGATGATGGCTCGGCAATGACCGCCGGATGGCGATCGAGTGTTTCGCGTTGCTCCGCCCGTGGCTCGTTGCGTTGCGTGCCGGGAGCTTTCTCGCCCAAAAATTGTTCTAGCTTGGTCCTGCCGTCCGCCACCGTGCTGGCGTGATGATCCAAGAGCCGCGCTCTATGGCGCCGGATTTGATTTTCGATGAGATCCGCGGCGTGATTGAAGCTGGCGTAGGGCTCATGCGCCTGGGCGTCGGCCTGCAGCGTGACGCCGGACATCAGGTGCAAGGTACAATCGGCCCGGAATCCCGACCCTTCCGGTTCAATCGTTACATGGCCGGCGGCCGGTCGAGCCCGGTATTTCACCAGGGTGGCATCGATTCGCGCCTCGATGTGCGCGCGAAAAGCTTCGCCGATGTCCAAATTCTTGCCCGAGACGCGCAAAGTCATTGCCCATTCTCCGTTACCGGCGCCGCCCGCCATTCGGGCCGGCGCAATTTATCCCCACGGCCGTAAAGAACGATCGCCGATTCCAGCCCTCAATTTAACGCTCTTCATCTCTGATATGGCAAACGTGCTCTCGATCTCTTCATTTTAGCGCATGTCTCGGCCAAGTATCATGCTCCAAATGGCAGTCCGATGCGAGCGAGCCCTGCCCGCAAGCCCGTGTTCGCGCGCCGCATCAACTCCTCGCCTTTTCGCGCCGGCGTTCCACGGAGGAAGGGATTTTCAGGCTTTCGCGGTATTTGGCGACCGTGCGCCTGGCGATGTCGATATTGGCCTCCTTCAACCTGACGACGATCGCGTCGTCGGACAGAATTTGCGAAGGACTTTCCTGGCCGATCATCTGCCTGATCCGGAACCGCACCGATTCGGCCGAATGCGCGGCGCCGCCGTCATGCGCGGCGATCGCGGCCGTGAAAAAATATTTGAGTTCGAAGAGACCGCGCGGCGTCGCCATATATTTGTTGGAGGTCACCCTGGAGACAGTGGATTCATGCACGCCTACCGCCTCCGCGATCGTCTTGAGATCGAGCGGGCGCAAATATTCGACGCCATGAGCCAAAAATCTATCTTGCCAGCGCACGATTTCGCTGGAAACTTTCAGAATTGTGCGGGCCCTCTGTTCGAGACTCTTTGTCAACCAATTGGCGGTTTGACGACAACTCGAGATAAAGTTCCGGTCGGCCTCCTTCCCCTTCGTCTTGCCGACCCGCGTCGTATAGCTGTGATTGACCAAAATGCGCGGAAGAACGTCCGTGTTGAGTTCGACATGCCACGAGCCGTCGGGCAGCGGCCGCACGATGACATCGGGCAGGACGGGCGCGATCGACCCGCCGCCGAAGGCACGCCCGGGCTTGGGATCGAGCCGCCTGATCTCGCCCAGCATGTCGAGAATGTCCTCTTCGTCGACTTTGCAAATCTTGCGCAGCGCCGCGAAATCGCGTTTTGCGAGCAGGTCCAGATGGCCGACGAGCGCTTGCATGGCCGGGTCGAACCGGTCGCGCTCACGCAATTGGATGGCGAGGCATTCGGCGAGATCGCGGGCGCCGACGCCGGAAGGATCGAACCCTTGGATGAGGCGGAGGATGCGTTCGGCTTGTTCCAGCGGTGCATGGAGACGCGCGGCAATCTCGTCGAGCGAACCAGTGAAATAGCCGTTCTCGTCGATCGAGTCGATCAAGACCTGACCGATCAGCCGGTCTGCCGTCCCGGCCGTGGCGAACCCCAATTGCATTTCAAGATGATCCTTGAGATTGGCCGGTGCCGCGATATAAGCTTCGAGGTTTGCCGCGGCGCCGTCACCGGTCCCGCCCGACGGCTCGGACCATGAGGGCACCGAGAGACCCAAGCCGCTCGCCCCCAAACCGTAGTCGCCCGGCGCCGGCGTCCGGCCGTCGTCGAAACTGTTCGACAATTCGGTGCCGAGGCTTGCCTCGAGGGCCTCGCGGTTGGTGGTCAAGAACGCCGAGCTCCAGTCGGCCCCGCTTGCCTCGTTGAAATCCTCGCCCGGCGAAATCCCGGCGGGACCGATCCCGCCATCGAGGCCAGCGCCATCGAGGCCGAGCAGCTCGGGGGTGTCCTCGGCCCGTTCGAGCAAGGGGTTGCGCTCGAGTTCCTCCGCGATGAACGCGTTCAAATCGAGATTGGAAAATTGCAGCAGCTTGATCGCTTGTAAAAGCTGCGGTGTCATCACCAGCGACTGGCTCTGACGCATGACGAGCTTGGCGGTAAGAGCCATGTCTCCGTGAAACCCTCAAACTACCGCCGCCCGTCACAAGGGCGACGGCCCCATTGTCGGCCCGTTTCTTGCTTTCAGTTTGTGACTATAGCACAAAATATGCTTGCGTACACAACCGTCGCCTTTTGACGTTTCCCACCTTCGCGACCGGTCGGCATCATATGCGAACGACTGCGCAGGTCTAACGGTCCGGACTGGTGCCCAAGGCAAGGTCCAAGCCCAGGATTCTGAAAATCACGAATTGGGTATCGCCTTCATTGACCTTAGCGATGATTTCAGCCGGCCGGTATGGACAGCGAAACAAATCAGACTGCGGCCGATTCGGGACTCCCCAACGAGGCGCGCCTTCTGGGACTTGCTATTGGGGGTTCAGGCCGGAAGGCGGGCGCGGCGAAATCCAAGAAAGCGCTCGGCGCCCTATTGCCAATAGTGCCGAAAGAACTCCAACGGCAGTATTGGCAAAGTTCCCGCGTGCCGTTTGGGAGAAATCACGGGCGTCTATCGGCAGTAATGGCAGTGAGTCGCTGTGCGACAAAGGTTCGGCGGGCGGCGCGGAGCCGAACTGCTCTTGAAGCTCGCTCTCAACCGCGAAGAGAACTGAGTTCTCGATGCCCTGAACGCCGATGCGCACGCGCCAGACCGCTTGACGACGGGCGAGCCCGTTGAGCAAGCCTTTGAGATTCATCGCGACTTCAGCCGGCAGCGCGTCAACATCGGCGTCATTTATCTCGCTGACCTCGTCGCGCCCGGGCTTGGCGAGACGCAGCAGCGCTTTTCTCGCCCTGATCTCATTCGGATCCTCCTTATCGTCCGCCAGATCGATCGGCGCTCCGATCGCAATTTTGCCCCGAGGCCGCCAGCGATATTTGTAGAAATCGGCCAGGAACTTGTAGATCAGAATGAGCATGTCCTGTGCCACCGCCACCGCCAAAGCCTTGTTGGCCGCCGGCGTCTTGAACAATTCTTCCGTGGCAAGGTCAAAGCGATTGCGATCGAGTGACCGCGCGAGAACAAAATCATTCGCCTGACCGTAGAACTCTGCCAATTGCACGCCAGGGACGCCGGTGGTGCCCGCAAGAGCGACGCAGCCGTCGACAATCTTCTTCGCCTCCGTCAGCGCCAAAGGAGGCTGTAATTCCTTAGTGCGTACCCGCTCTGCGATAGTATCCAATTGTTCGCGAAGCTTGCCTTCGAGGGCACATTGGGCGTCGAACGTCTTGCGGGCGCCGGCGTAGCTAGCGCGGCGGTCGAGCAGGGCCTGCAAGCCGGCGAATTGCGGCGCGCATTGGAGGCTCTCGGGCACGTCGCTCGCGAGCTTCATTTCCCGTATGACCGGCAGCAATACGTCGCACGAGGCCTTGATGCGATTGATCGTGCTCCAGGACGGGTCTCTTTCGAACTCGCGCCGGGCTTCGTCCAGGCCCTGCAAACCCAAACCGAGGTCGAAAGCCACTGGCGCGGAGATCGCGCTCGTCTGCTCGCCCCGGACGGAAAGATAGGCCGCCTGCTCGCGCAGTCCCGAAAGCGCCTTCTGAAAAACCCCGATTTCAGCGGTGATCCTGGCGAGTTCATCGTGTTTCGGCTTCAATTCCTTTTGGATATCGGCGATCTTCTTCCGGCGCTCGGCGGCGTTTCTCATCGCCGGCTTACAGACTTCATTGCCGCAGCCTCTGACGCGGGTCCGGTCGAGCCCGCGGTCGGCAAAACTCGCCTCGGCGTCGAATTTCGCCGCCTCCACGTCGAGCACGGCAACCTTTTCGTCCCATGGTCGAATTTGATCCTTCAGCGCCTGCAATTGGATCGCGCGTCCGGCGAGCCTGGGCTCGATCCCTTCGATCTGCATTTTCGCGTCTTGCGCCGCCTTGAGTTTTTTTGCTTCCTCCGCCCACGCCTGTCGTTCCACGTCGCTTCGCTTCGTCTGTTCATCTCGCCATCTCTGCGCAAGCGCTTCGTTATCTTTTCGCGCGGTTCGAATGAGCGCGTCGACGCCGCTCATCCAGACGAGCGTATCCTGTCGCGCCAATATTTTTTTGATCTGATCTTCATTGGCTTGCCCCACCGCCAGGGTTATCCCGGGCAGCACGGCCACGGCCAATTCCATCGGTTGCGTCTCTCCGGCGAGCTTCCTGGCGGAAAGATTGAATAAGTTAGCGTGATAATAGGTGTAGGAAAAAAACGCCGACATGCCGAAGAAAAACAGGAAGGCTGGAATAATGACGAAAAGCCCGGCTATTCCGCCTTTGGCCGCCCGGCGTTTGCCTGCGACCGCGGCCGCCAGCTCGGAGCCGAGCAGCCAGGAGCTCAGCGCCATCAAACTTAGGATCGCCGCCGATCCGATTACCGCGCCGATGAGACCGAAGTTGTCGTCCGGCCCCTTCCTCATAATGTCCACGAGTCCGCTCAACGTCGTGTAAAACACCCAAAGCATGACGGGAATAATCACGACGAAGCCGATACGCCCGAGATCGAGCTCGAAACTTGCCTTGCCATGCTGGTTCGAAGAAACGTCGCTCATGAGTTACTCCCGACGGCGGTCTGGGTTGGATAAGAACGGAATTTTAACAGTTATCAATAATAAATTTGTGGCGTAACCAAGGGTAATTCCCCTTTTTTGCGGTCTGATTAGTCGCTAAAAAATGGATTTCCTGGACGGCGTTAAACAGCGCCGTCAGAGCCGGAATTCCTCGCCAAGATAGTAGCGGCGCACATTGGGGTCGTCGACAATCTTGGCCGGAGTCCCCTCGACCAAGACCCGGCCGGCATGAACGATGTACGCGCGGTCGATCAACCCCAAGGTTTCGCGGACATTGTGATCTGTGACGAGAACGCCAATGCTGCGCCGTTTAAGGTGCTGCACAAGAAGCTGAATATCGGCCACGGCGATGGGGTCGATCCCGGCGAACGGTTCGTCGAGAAGCATGAACGACGGGCGGCCCGCCAAGGCGCGCGCGATTTCGCAGCGCCGCCGCTCGCCGCCGGAGAGCGCGATCGAGGGCGTCTTGCGCAAGGATTTGAGGTCGAACTCGTCGAGCAAGGCTTCGAGTTCGCCAGCGCGCTTAAGCTTGTCGGGTTCGACGATTTCAAGGACCGCCCGGATATTGTCCTCGACGTCGAGACCGCGGAAAATCGAGGCTTCCTGTGGCAGATAGCCGATGCCGAGGCGCGCGCGCCGGTACATTGGCAGGCGCGTCACATCGTGCCCGTCGAGTTCGATGCGGCCGCTGTCCGGCCGTATTAGCCCGGTAATCATGTAAAAGAGCGTGGTTTTGCCGGCGCCGTTCGGGCCGAGGAGGCCAACCACCTCGCCGCGCCGCACCGTCATGCTCACGTCCTCGACAACCCGGCGGGCCTTGTAGGATTTGCCCAAATGATAAACCGCCAGCACCCCTTGCGCGCTGGTTTCCGGCTCGGTTCCGCCAGTCACCCCCCGCGGCGTTTCGCCGGAAAGACCGCCGGGTCCGTGCCACGCGGCCGGCCCGCCGCCGTGCTTCGCGACATCCTTCGTCTCCATCCAAGCGCCATCACCCGCGCGACGCGGCGGCGCCGTGCCAGGCCGGAACAAGCCGCGCAGCCGAGCGAAGGCGGCGAGAGGAAAAAGGGCCGTTCGCGGGCGCAAAGCGGAATAATCCTTCGAAATCCTGGCTTGCCAGCACCCCCGCCGCATCCCTTCGAGCATAGTTTCCCGCAAAGCAATAGGGGCCGATGGTCGCGTGGCGCCTGGGCAAGTGTCCCGATTCCGAAGTTCGCTACGTTTATTGCCGACGAAGTGCCACGACAATCCTTGCGACGACAGCGGCTGAGTTCGATCAGCGCTCGGCGGGAGGCATCGTGAAGAACCAGAGATGCCCGTCGGGGTCGCGGGCGGCGTAGCTGCGCCCGTAGGGAAGGTCTTCTGGCGGCTTGACGATCTCTGCCCCCGCAGCCTGCGCCCGTTCGTAGTGCGCGTCGACATCGGCCAAATAGATGAAGATGCCCTGGGTTGCCGCTTCAGTCACGTGAGCGCTCACCATTCGCCATTCCTTGCTGCCCTGCCCCATCATGATGCGCTGGCCATCGAGCGTCATCTCACCATGCGTGCCGCCATTCGGCGTAGCCGTCCGCATTGTCTCGGCGAAACCGAAGGTGCGGGTGAGCCAGTCGAGAGCCGCAGGAACGTCGCGATAGAAAATATAGGGGATGATCTCGGTGCTGGCCGTTGGTTTCGGTTTGGCCATTACTTTCTCTCCTAATGATTGAGCGCCGGAACCGGAACACTAGCTCTTTCGTTTCAGTGGCCTGCTTACCCCTGCGTTCGCACCGAAGCCGCGAACGCAGGGGGCAGGACATTAGGCGTAATCAAGAGCCACAGCAATCTTCAGATGACTGGAAGTGCCGTCCCAGACCCCTTCGGCGCAAGCAAGCCCGGCTCCCGGGATTTGCGGCGCGAGCGAAAAAACCCGCGAGAATATTGCCGCGCCCCGCGAAAGCTGCTCGTCAGGAGGCCTTTGCCGCGTGATCGGGCTTCGGGGCGCCATCCGGTCTCGCCGGCCTTGGCTCTTTCGCGTCTCCGGTGCCGCCGCTCGGCAGAAACATGCTCCTGACATGGCCGTTCACCGCCGCCTGAGTAGTATTCAAATCATAGATCAATTTATCGCCTTTGGTGACATTCGGTCCCTGGGTTAATGTCACGTTGCCGATGAGATAGACTTTGTCCTCCGATTTTTCATAGACGCCGCTGTCGCCGGTTCCAATCTGGTCCTTGGAAACGATGGTCACCGGTCCCGCCGCTTCCATGCGGCGAATCTGGCTCGACGACGATGGAACTCCGGCCGGTGCCAGGGCATCCTTCGGCATCAGGAAAATGACGAGCGTGCGGGCCTGGAGTTTGCTCTCCCCTTGCGTCGCAACGACGTTGCCGGTGTAAACAAGCTTTTGTTCCTTGTCGAAATAATCCAGTTTGGCGGCCGCGATATTGACGGGATCCTTGGAATTGCCGCCCGGCAGAATCGCGCCAGAGCGTGGCTTTTCCGCATACGCCGGAACGAACGCCGAAGCCAAAATAAGCAATGCGAGAACGGCCAGACCCAAGCGCCCGGTCATTTCCCGCTCTCCATCAAGGCGCCGGCGGCTTCGGGCTCCCCCGCCCCTGTGTCGATCATTGAGGTCACCTCGCCGCCGAACGAGACTTTGTGGCCATTGTCGCTGACATCCAATTGCTTCGCCGCGATCGTCCCGCCGTCGAGAATGACCCTGACCGGCTCCTCGGAGACAAGGCCGCCGGTGGTGAAATCGATCCGCGCGGTTCGCAACCAAATGTCGTAACCCGTGCTACTTTTGATACGAATGTCGCCTTCCAATGTCATTTTGTCGTGCAGGCTGTCGTAGATGCCCCGCGAGGCGCTCACCCATGTTGTCGAGGCGTCCGCCGCCCCGATCTTGGAATCGATGCCGAGCAGTTCGATGATATCCGGCGCCGCAGTGTCCTGAGTTCCGGAACGCGCCTTGATCTCAAAAGACCGTCCGTCCGTCTGAACCCCGGAGATTTTCGGAAAACCCAAGGTGATTTTGGTGCCGTCAAGCGCGGCCCGGCCGACGGAAATGTCGCCCGGCAGGTGCCTTAAGGGGTTCAATAGGGCCACCGTGAAGATGAGCGTGATCGCGAGAAGCGAACCGGCGATCGCGGCGCGGCGAAACAACCGCACCTGCGCCGAATGACGGTGTGCCGCCTTGAAGCCGCCGCGCCAAAGCGCCGGTGTCACGTCGAACCGCACCGCGCCGGAGTCCGCCGGGCCATCGTCCACCCTGTCGATACCGGCCGTTGCGACGTCCGGCCAGGCGAGCTTGGTGTTCGCCGGGTTTTCCAGGCGGGCGAGGCGACCGGCGCCGCTCAAGGCGGCAGCTAGCGGCCCCGTGCCGCCTGACGATTTCGTCACTCGCAGAGCTTCGTTGTGAGACAAAGGGACCCAAGCTCCAGGCTGCGCGAAATTCCTCAAACCACGATCGAACATGGCCGCGGCTTTAGAAATCCTAAACATTCTTAATAATCTGGCCGCGTTGCCTTGACCGGGCGTTGCTCCGGCCAAGCAAGCGCCGCCGGGCGCGAGGCAGCGCCCGGATTGCCCAAACAGCAAGCAAGAAAGGCGAAGTCATGGCGGGCACAAGCTGGGGCTATGCCTATTGGTGCGAAAATATATCCGCATCGGCCCAGCCCAACAGGTCGAGACGCGCTCTTGCGGGCACGAAATCGAAACAGGCGGCGGCGATCTCGAAGCGGTTCTCGCGCTTGAGCATCGCGTCAAGGCGGATGCGCAAGGCATGCAAATAGAGGACGTCGGACGCCGCATAGGAAAGCTGCGCCTCCGAGAGCGTCGCGTCGCCCCAATCGGTGGATTGCTGCTGCTTGGATAGTTCAACGCCGAGAAGTTCGCGCGCCAAATCCTTCAAGCCGTGCCGGTCGGTATAGGTCCGGGCGAGCTTGGAGGCGATCTTGGTACAATAGATGGGCACCGCCATGACCCCGAAGGTCTTGAACAAAACGGCGACATCGAAACGGGCGAAATGAAATAGTTTTGTGACCTTTGGGTCGGCCAAAAGCCGCTCGATGTTGTTCGCCCGCGCCTGGCCGGAGCCGATTTGAACGACATCGGCGGACCCGTCGCCGCGCGACAATTGGACGACGCAGAGCCGGTCCCGATGCGGAACCAACCCTAAGGTTTCGGTGTCGATCGCGACGCAATCGCCAAAATCGGCATCGTCCGGCAGATCGCCCTTGTGGAAGCGGATGCTCATCGCCCGGCGCCCGCGCGGGACGAAATTTCCGGATGGCAGGGGAGGCGCGAAGGATCCATCGGGCGCGCCTATCATTCCCCGCGAAACTTAGCAAGCGCGCGGGGCGCCGCTCATCGCGAGGCGCCCCCGGCGTTGCGTCCGCTGCTAGTTGACGAGTCGATGCGCAGCATCTCGCCGTTCACGTTCAACGATGTGTGAGTTTTTTGGTATGGCCCGCCGCTTGGAAAGGCGTCAAACGACAAAGCTTGGCCCAAATCGGGAATCATTTTGCACCGGAATTACGCATCAAAAAAGCCATTTTGAATCAAGGCTCTAATTTTGGTGCATGTGTCTTGATTTTTGCACAAGCTACCTGCCCTTCAGGTCGCACAATCTCTATTCAGGTCCCAGGGGGCCGGTTCAAGGCCGACGTTACCGCCGTTGTAATGTGTCAGCCAAGCGCGAGGTTTCTGCGAAGGTGGGAAACCCAGTCGCCTGCACTGCTCGTCCTTGGCGCGGAAAACGCGCACTGCCGTGCGCTTGACCACGGGATCGCGGATCTCGGTCTTGCGTCCTACCTTGACTGGGCCACGGTGCCCAAAAATGCGCTCGAAGCCGACCCACATCGCCTCAAGCTCCTGGGCTGCCTTGGCGATCTCGCTTTTGACATCATCGTCGAGCAATCCCTTCGCCCAGGCGACTTCGTTGGGCTTCACGTATGGCCTCGGTGACAGGCTATTCTCATAGATTCGCACCGCGTCATCGATGTCGGACGGCTTTAACTCGGCGCGCGTTGGCAGTGGGGGCACGTCCGGCAGCGCGTCTTGCGGGTTCTCCGCAAGGAAGCGCCGACCAAGGGCCGTTATCCAGAAGTAGTATTTCTCTTCCGCACCCCTCAGCCGAGCGAACATGCCTGGGAGCTCTCTCGCGGAGTCAATCAGGTTGCCCGCTCCCAGATGCGCGATGCAGTCGCTGAACTCCAACGCGTCCAGCCCCGCCCCGATCTGGACCTCGCTCCGCTCGAGCGCATTCACGGTAGCCGAAGCCCCGCCCATTGTTCGGACGGTCATCGAGCGCGGCGGGTGACCTCGCCCGATCAATTCGAGAACTTTGTGCTCTTTCTTCGTGACAGGAGGTGGGTAGGCCATGACGTGCCGTGGTGAGTAGGAAAGCCGATAATAGACGGTGCCAGATAATGGTGACGCGAGCAATCTCGCGTCGGAGCCGTATAAGCCCCATTACGTCAAATCGCTTTTGCTACCGGGCACTGAAGCTATCTAAATCTCAGGCCAGGTTTTCGACGCAAGATAGTTCTCGTGTGCGAACCCTACCTCACAAACCCGATTATCTAGGTCTGAAAGTGCGGGGTCGAATGCATTGTCCGCGATCTCGCCACCGAAGAAATGGAAGTACATCTCCAATGTCTCGATAACATGGCGGCAAAGAGAGAGGGGCACCTGAGGTCGCGGGTAAGCCCATTCGGTCTTCGGCGAGAAGCGTCCGGTATCCTCGTGCCATTCGAGGTGATGACCAAAAATTTCCTGCCAATTTCCGTGAATGCTATTCGATCCACCTCCGAAAGCGGCAAGGTAGGCATTGTCGAGACTCACAGCTTTGGCTTTATCAAAAATGTTTTTGCCGCCCCAGGATAGCTTGCCCTTCACCTCTATTTGGTCGAGAGGAATTTGAGCGGCCTGAACGGTGCGGTTGATGGATTTCAGCATGCGATCCTCAATTGGGAGCACGACTCCATTGCGTTGAGCGATGTTCTTTTCGATGAGATTGTGCAGCTTTCGTTCGTGTTTCAGCGAACACTTCACATAAGAATCGACGAGCGCGGGCGAAAATTCTTGAATTAAGTAGCGAATGTGCACCACTGCCTCGAAGGACAGCCGGGTAAAAATGAACGTTGGCTCTCCTCGGCGTTTGCATATCTGATCGAGCAAACAATCGAGGAGCTTATTGAGACGGACCATGTTGCCGCCGACTGCTGCGTGGTCGCGATCCCACGTTGAAGCAGTACCCATCATGCATGTAGCAATGCAGGCATAATTCGCTGTTTCTATCATCAGTCGAACAGCCAGCTCCGCGAATCCATCCTCGGTTTCGAACTTTGCCATTGCTGCAGGGTCGACAGTCACTCGCTCGATATCGGCTATCGTCCCCGCGAAATTGTCGTCTGATGGGCCGGGCATATGGGCTCCACTGGCTTTTCGTGGCTCTGTTGCATTGAAAGGCGGTCGGTACAAAATGTCCCTAACCAAGGGCGTCTATCGAGCGGCGAGACGGAACAAGCGGTTCAAAAGGCGCACTTCTCCCGTCGGCCCCGCTTCCAGCAAGAGACAATGCCCTCTGCGGATCATGCGCATGACTTGCCCGGCGTCCGGCATGAACGGGACGTGCCAAGCAACCTCTTGTCGAACCGCACAAAAGATTTCGCCCAAAAGACAATCGCCCGCCTTGCGAGCGTATGTTTCTCTCGACCGTCAATCGCACCAAAATGTTTCACGTGAAACATTTTGGTACGATTCTCCCGCGAAACCGGACAAACGACCAAAGCGGCTCGTCAAATATATGGATCGCCATTTTTATCCACCGCGAGCGCGACTTCGGCCCTGGCGCCACCTTCATTGAGAGGGCTAGATGGCGAAGCTCGATCCGCAGCCGCAGGACGCCGTCGCCGCCGGATTGACGATTTTGAACATCCGGCCCATCACATCGTCGATAAAATCGATCTTTGAGCCGCGCAAGAGATCGAGTGAAACCGGATCGATCGCGACCGTCGCGCCATCGCGCTCGATCACGAGATCGCCGGAAGATTGTTCGGCCGAAAGGTTGTAGGTATAGCTAAACCCCGAGCATCCGCCGCCGTCGACGCCGATCCGCAGAAACGAGCCCGCCGGCTCGCTCGTTAAAATCTCGGCGATGCGCCGGGCGGCGTTTTCGGTGAGTTCGATGGCGGCTTCCGCTGTTGCTTCGCTCATTTTGACTACCTCGAAGGTGGGCTTGGACAAAGGGGCGCATGAGGGCCGCTTGCCTCGTCTTGAAATAAGTAAGATACGTCGGGAGGCCCGCCGCCGCAATGAGTCCTGCGGCGCAATCCAGGTTTTCATGCCGGCTTGCCATTTTTCTCCCGCTTTCGCCCCCACGCGCGCGCCTTACGCCGCCGATCCGGCACGAAGCCGCGGACGGTTGATCGCGGAGCCGCATTCGCCATCGCGCTCGGCATTTCAGCGTGATCGCGACCGTATCATCCATTGCACCGCCTTCCGGAGGCTGGCTCACAAGACGCAGGTCTTCGTTCCGCACGAGGGAGACCATTTCCGTACCAGGCTCACCCATTCGCTCGAAGTCGGTCAAATCGCGCGCACGCTTGCCCGCGCGCTCGGCCTCGACGACGATCTCGCCGAGGCGCTCGCGCTTGCGCATGACCTTGGCCACACGCCGTTTGGTCATACCGGCGAGGATGTCCTCGACGAACTCATGGCTCCTTATGGCGGCTTCGATCATAACGCCCAGGCGCTGCGAATTGTCACCAAGCTCGAACGCCGCTACGCCGCCTTCGATGGACTCAATCTGACTTGGGAGACCCTGGAAGGGCTCGTAAAACATAACGGCCCGCTTTTGCAAACCGATGGCAGGGTCGCCGCACGTTATGCGAAACGTGGACTTCCCGCTGTGATCCTTGAATATAATGCGGTTCATAATCTCGAACTTGCGCATTTCGCCAGCGCCGAGGCGCAGGCCGCGGCACTCGCCGACGGCATCGCCTATAATGCGCATGACCTCGACGACGCCTTGCGCGCGGGCCTCATCGATTTTGCGCAAATTGGCGAGGTCGATTTTCTCCGCGACATTGGCGGCGAGATCGCGGCGCTTTATCCTGGCCTCGAACCGGTCCGTGCCGTTCATGAGCTCGTGCGCCGGCTGATCACGTTTTTTATCGAGGATGCAATCACTGAGAGCCGGCGGCGGATCGACGGGGTGGGGGTCGCGAGCGTCGAGGAAGTGCGCGCGCAACGGGCGCCTCTGATCGGGTTTTCGCGCGTGGCGGTGAGCGCCGACAACGCGATCAGGAGTTTTCTGTTAACAAACATGTACCGGCATAACCGCCTCGTCCGTATTCGCGAGCAAGCCGGTCTGATCGTTCGTGATCTTTTTCCCCGGCTTTTCACAGCCCCGGATCTGATGCCCGCCGAATGGGCGGAGGCCGCCGCCAAGGCAGGCACCAGCGAAACACGCCGCGCGCGCGTCGTCTGCGATTATATCGCCGGAATGACCGACCGTTATGCCGCCGCCGAGCATCGCAGGCTTTTTGACGAAACCCCGGAATTGCAATAGCGCGTTTGAACCCAAGAAAGCAATTAACCTCTTGCTTGGGTAGTGGGTCAGTTTGAATTTCTGCTTTTGACCCAGAGCCGCCCTTCCACGGGATGCCAAACTTCATCCCACTCAAGAGGAGTTTTCGAGGCTCAGGTCATTGCAGTGGACAGTTATTCTATGCCTTGATCGGAAAGGTCTCGTACACTGATAGCGCAACGCCCCGACAGGAATAGCAGTCAATGCCAACTTTCCCAGTCGTTTTTTCGCAGCTTGCCGACCGCCTTCTCGCGACCGGCGCGCTGGTTAGCCCGCACACCATGAAGATCATGTCGGCAGCAATGTCGTTCCTGGAAGCCATAGACAATCCCCTGGATGACGACGTTGCGACCGCCGCCTACGCGACGCCACAGCTCAAGTCAGATGACGCGAAACAGGTTGCGATAGCACTTGGCATCTCGCCAGACCTGATCCCTAGGCTAACGTCAACAGGGCTCGGGGTCGATCATCAACTTGGACAGGTTCTCGCCATGGGCAGCCGGTCGCAAGCTGTCGTGGCAGCAACTGTTCTTCCTGGCACGCAATGTCTGCCACGGTCGGCGATGATAATCGGGTTGCAGACTTATGCAGGATCGCCGAGATGCCGACGCTACAAGAGAATCAGACTTGCACAAACGCTTTCCGCAGAAATGGCCAAAGTAGCTGCCATACCGCGCCCCGAGCCTGCTCGCAGTGAGTACGTGTTTTCCATCTCTATCGACCTTGTCGGTTCAACGGAAGCAAAAACACGTGTGATGAATCTGGCGCAAGGAGATATCATAAAAATCCACAAATCCAATGAACGCATTTACCGGGAATTCTGCGGGATCGAAAGGAAGTTCTATGAAATCGCCGTAAGCCATCAAGGAGCGTCTGAAGCAATTGACCCATCCAACTTTTTCACCGTCAAAGGGATTGGTGATGAAATCTGGATTCTGTGTGCAGTAGCTAAGCCGGATATTCCCGGAGTTGGCCGCAAGCTCATTGATGCTAGTCTCCAAATAGCGACGCAGTCAGTCGACTTTTTGGCAAATGAGAATGAGGACGGTACCAAATTCGATCCGAAAGTCGACTACGGGAAGATTGAGCTGATCAGGTCGCCTATAAAAATCTTCATCGACGTTGTCGGTCATGCTTCGAATCTTGGCAGAATGCGCGACGAAGGGCTGATGACAACCATTCCCGGCCTTCTTAAGACGTTTCACCGCCGTGAACCCACACCCTTAGAGATCGCGACAGTCGTCCGCGGGCTGTGCTTTTCCAGTTATGAACCGATTGGTGGTCGGCATTGCACGAATTTCGGACTGATTACATCGGTCATGAAATAGATCGCTTTTTCCGCGCGACCAAAACGGCAATTCCGGGCACGGTCACCATTGGCGCGTCGTTGGCGCACAAGATGGGCCTTATGTTTCAGCCGGTGAAGCATGGCATTCACGGGGCTTTCACAAGTTCGAATATGCCGCTAATGGGCGGCTGTCCGGCTGACCCCGTACACGCTCGCATAAGTACCATGGACCCCGATCAGTTGAAAGGTATTGACTATGCCTACGACACCTACACTCTGTTCGGGCCGCGATCCCTCAACGGGATCTATGTGATGATGGCCGCCGACCGAAATAACGGGATTCCGGTTATGCCATATGATGACGCGCAGGTTTTGATTCCGCCTGGGATTGTCCATGAGCTCGCAACGGAGATTGTGTCGCGCCAGAAGCAGATCCAAAATCTGTAACTTGAGTCCGCAAAGCCAATCCAGGATAGCATGGATTGGCCGATTCGTGAAGTTCCGCTAATGGCTTAGTGGAAATTCAAACTGGCCCACCGCCCTTGTTTGACAGGACTTTCGCGCTGCACGCTGCGGAGCCGCCGCGAAGCTCCCTAAGTTGGTGAGCGAATGAATCTTTACGCCGAGTTCCACGAGCTGATCGCTTCGATTCTAGGCCGGATTGCCGCGCAGGGCCGCTTGCCCGCGGACCTCGGTCTGCAACGCTTTGCCGTCGAGCCGCCGCGCGATCCCGCGCATGGCGATCTTTCCACCAATGCGGCGATGGTCTATGCGAGGGAGGCGCGTTCCTTCTTCGCCGATCCGCGCCAGCTCGCGGTCGAGATCGCCGCCGCGTTGGCTGACGATCCTGATGTCGCGGAGGCCGAGGTCGCGGGGCCTGGCTTCATCAATATCCGCCTGCAGCCGGCGGTCTTTGCCCGCGTTTTGCGCGCTGCTCTCGAACAAGGACCGCGGTTCGGCCGGCCGGCCTTGGACGGCGCGAAAAAACTTAAGATCAATGTCGAATATGTCTCGGCGAACCCGACCGGTCCCATGCATGTCGGCCATGGCCGTGGCGCGGTTTTCGGCGACGCGCTCGCCAATCTGCTGGCCTTCGCCGGGCACGAGGTCACGCGCGAATTTTATGTCAATGACGCGGGCGCCCAGGTCGATGTTCTGGCCCGTTCCGCATACCTGCGCTACCAGGAGGCGTTGGGCGAAAAAATCGGCGAAATCCCCGAAGGTCTTTATCCCGGAGATTACCTGAAAAACATCGGTGCGGCGCTCGCGGAAAAATATGGCCGCATGCTGCTAGGGCGTCCGGAAACCGAATGGCTGGACGAGGTGCGCGGCGCCGCGATCGACGCGATGATGGCGATGATCCGGGCCGATCTCGCTTGCCTGAACATCGAACATGAGGTTTTTTTCTCGGAGCGCTCGCTGACCGGTGGCGGCGCGGGAGATTTGGTCGCCGCGGCGATCGCCGGACTGCGCCGGCGCGGTCTCGTCTATGAAGGACGTCTTCCGCCACCGAAAGGGCAGCCCGAGGAGGATTGGGAGGATCGCGAGCAGACCCTGTTCAGATCGACGGCTTTCGGCGACGACGCCGACCGGCCGCTCCTGAAATCGGACGGATCCTACACCTATTTTGCCTCCGATATCGCCTATCACAAAGTCAAGCTCGACCGCGGCTACGCGCTTTTGATCGACGTTTGGGGCGCCGATCATGGCGGCTACGTGAAGCGGATGCGCGCCGCGGTCGAGGCGCTCTCGGAAGGGCGGACCCGACTCGATGTCAAGCTCTGTCAATTGGTTCAATTGATGCGCAATGGCGAGCCCGTGAAAATGTCGAAACGATCCGGGGAATTCGTAACGTTGCGTGACGTCGTTGACGAAGTGGGCGTGGACGCGGTTCGTTTCATGATGCTTTTTCGCAAGAACGATGCACCCTTGGAGTTCGACTTGAGCAAAGTAATCGAACAATCCAAGGATAATCCGGTGTTTTATGTCCAATATGCCCATGCAAGGTCAAAATCCGTATTACGGCAAGGGCTTACGACGATCCCTGGAATCGATATCTCAAGCCCGGCGCTGGCGGCGGCCGACCTCAGCCTCCTGCAAGACGAAGGGGAAATGGCGCTGATCAAGCTCATCGCGCAATTTCCCCGGATTGTCGAAGCGGCGGCTGTCAGCGACGAGCCGCACAGGATCGCGTTTTATTTGCACGATCTCGCGTCGAGCCTGCACGCCCATTGGACTCGCGGCAAAGATCGGCCACAATTACGATTTCTTAATGAAAAGCGGACAGATTTAACTGCCGCTAGGCTGGCCTTAATAACGGCTCTGACAACGGTTCTCGCGTCCGGGCTTGGAATTTTGGGGGTAAACGCTCCCGAGGAGATGCGGTAAATGCTCCTGCCTTCACGCCGCCGGGTAATGGTTCCACTCGCGGGGCGTCGGCCGAAGCGGCGACAGTGCTTGAACGCGAGAGATGAAGAGACGCCAAGCAAGCCGCAGGAGTGCAAGTGGCGCAAGAGTCAAGTGTCGAAAGCGAAAACTAGTTGCGCGACATGGGCGCGTGAAAACCGATCGTGACCGCGTTATGTTAAGCTGTTAAGGAGTTCAGGGCATGACCCGGTTCGAACCGGCCAGATCATGCAGTTGAGATTGCGTAAACACTGCCCAGCGTGGGATGCGCGATTGTTATGACGTGGATCGGCGAGTTCGTCCGCCACGAAGTCGCGACAGGAGGGTGAGTAAGATGAGCGAGCCAATTGTAAAACGACCGCCGATGCTCGATCTGGAGGAGTTCGAAAGGCGTCTGCGCAAGCCGCTCGCCGCGAACCAAGGAGACGATGATCCACTTGCCGAACTCGCGCGCTTCGTTGGCGAGCAGGAGGATCCCTATAAGACGGTGTTTGAACCGCTGAGCCGGCGTCCCGCCGGAACTTTGCGGCGCGGGCCGGATCACGGCGAAGGTGAGGAGCGCGGCGCGCACGAGCCACTTATCCGCGGCGATTTCGCCGCAATCGAGGCGGGGCTGCTTGGCGCCGCCCGGCATGAAAGTGGGGAGAACCTGTCCCTATCCGAGGAACTGGACGGTTGCGAGGAGGCGGAAGGCGCGGAGCACTGGCGCTACGGGGACCCCGCGGAGGGTTCCCGCCAGGCCGGTCCTCCCTTTGAGGAAATCAGGTCGCGGCGCCCGCTCTATGTCATGGCGGCGGTGTGCATTGCCGGAGTCGTTGGCATCGGCGCCAGTTTTGGCTTGAAGGGCGCGGATTCCCATCAAGACGAGATCGCAACGATCAGGGCTGCCGATGGGCCAGCCAAGATCCACCCCGAAACGGCGGCGGGCACGGAAATTCCGGACCAAGACGCCTCTGTCCTTGGCGGGTCGCCGCAACAGCCGCCGGTCGCCGTGGTTAATAATGTGGAACAGCCCGCCGATTTGTCCGCGCAAGCGAATGTGCCAGAGGCGCAGGCTAACCCGCCGCGCGCCATCGCCGGTCTTGCCACCGGGGCGGCGAGCGTTCCCGTGCCGGCCCCTCCGGCACAGGCTCAGCCGCAACCGTCCGCCGAACCGCTCAGCATCGCCGACCTTATCGAGCCGAAAAAAGTCAAGACCGTTTCGGTTCGGCCGGACGGCACGCTCCTGCCGAACGACGCGCCACCACAGGTCACGACGGACGCCGTTCCCGTTCCCGCCGCGCGCCCCACGGCGGCGTCCCTGGCCAAAGCCGCAACGCCAAAATCGGCGGCGCGCGTGGCGACGACACCCAAGACGGCCGCTGCCGATTCGAACGGCAATCCGCAACCGTCGCGAACCTCCGTTGCCGCCAAGGCCAAGCGGGTAGAGCTCGCCGACACGCGGGATCTGGTCCCAGCCGCCGGAGCGCCGCAGGCGTCACCAGCCAGTTTCGCGGTCCAGCTCGCGGCTCCTGGGACCGAGCAAGAGGCGCGTGAAACGGAGGTCCGGCTCATGAAAAAGTTTGCCGCCGAATTGGAGGGGTTCCACACCTCGATCCACAAGGCAGCGGTCGGTGGCAAGCCGGTTTATCGTGTCCGGGTCGCTGGTTTTTCATCGCGGGACGAAGCGATTGCTTTGTGCCAAAAACTTCAAACCGGCGGGGGCAATTGCTTCGTCGCCAAGAATTGAGGCGCCACCCCGGTGGGGCGCTTCAGCTTGGCAGCGCACGGGTACTGTAGTTCGCGCGGGAAAGGTTGGCGGCAACCCGAGTGCCCGGAGCGATCCTGTGGACGCCCGCGGCGGGACTTGCGGCAAGGGGTGGCGCACGGCAGAGTTCGATACCGGTGCGGCAAGCCCCGGACGGGGAGCGCGATTCGTTGGATTTGCCTTTTGCTCAAAATGCCGCGGAGGCCAGGGAGGAAGGCTCCTTCGTGGTCGATGTCGAGGGTTTTGAAGGCCCGCTCGATCTTTTGCTCGACCTCGCGCGCCGGCAGAAAGTGGATTTGAGCAAGATTTCCGTGCTGGCGCTCGTCGAACAATATCTCGAATTTATCGCGGCGGGGCGCCGCCTTCGTCTCGAACTCGCGGCGGATTATCTCGTCACGGCGGCTTGGCTCGCCTATTTGAAGTCGCGCCTTTTGCTCCCGCAACCGGCAAAAGGTGGAGAACCTGAAGGCGCAGAACTTGCCGAAGCATTGCAGCTCCGGCTTCGCCGCCTCGATGCGATTCGCGCCGCCGCCGAAGCGCTTGTCAACCGGCCGCGTCTCGGCCGCGATATGTTCTTGCGAGGCCTGCCCGAGTCGGCCCTCGCCGGCGGTGCGCCGCAGTGGCGCGCAAGCCTTTACGAATTGCTGTCCGCCTACGCCCAGCGGCGTCAGAAACAGGCGCTCACGCGGGTAACCGTGAAGCAGCGGTTTGTCTGGTCGCTCGCGCGCGCGCGGGATGAGATTGAAAAGTTTGCCGGGGGCGCCCTCGATTGGACGGTGCTCGACACTTATCTCATGGCTTTCTGCACGACGCCCGAAATGCGCCGCACGGTCTGGGCTTCGACGCTTTCCTCTTCGCTTGAAATGGCGCGGGAGGGCATGATCTCGATCCGTCAGGATGCGGCCTTCGCGCCGCTTTGGATCAAGCGCAAATCGCCGGGGCCCGAGGTTTTTCCGCATCTGGTTCGAGGTTGAGCGGCTGGCGATGCGGGGCGGACGAGGAGGATTTGGTTTTGGCGGAACTGGCGCAACTCTTTGCTCATAATGATCCAAGCCAACGGCCGTCGCGCGACGATGGTTTGGCCGAGGCCATGCGGATCGCCGAGGCGCTGCTTTTCGCGGCGGCGGAACCGCTCGCCGAGAAGGACATCGAGAAGCGCATGCCACGCGGCGCCGCGGCCGGCGCGGTCCTCGACGCGCTGAAGGCCGACTATGCCTCGCGCGGCATCAATCTCGTGCGGGCCGGCGGGAAGTGGATGTTTAGGACGGCGGCCGATCTCGCCTGGCTGCTCGCCGCGGGGGAAGGCGAAGTCAAACGGCTCTCGCGCGCGGCGCTCGAAACGCTGGCGATCGTTGCCTATCATCAGCCCGTGACGCGCGCCGAAATCGAGGATATTCGCGGCGTCGCCATCTCCAAGGGAACGCTCGATCGTCTGCTCGAAACCGGCTGGGTCCGTTTGCGCGGCCGCAGGCGCGCGCCCGGCCGTCCGATCACTTATGGGACGACGGAAGCTTTTCTGATACACTTCGGCCTTGAGGCGATAGGTGACCTCCCTGGTCTTGAGGAACTGAAGGGCGCGGGCCTATTCGACGGCCGTCTGCCGCAGGGTTTTGGTATCCCGGAGCCTTGCGACGACATAGGGCTGGCCCAGGACGAAGATCCGCTCGAGGACGACACGGGCGCCGATTTTACCGCCGGAACTCCCGCGGGTGGCCCGGAACAACCAGCGTGGCGCGAGGATCTTGCGCGCGCAAAAGAAGCTTTGCCCGCGCCCGAGGATTGCGACTCATGATCGCCGCCGGCCCGCGCCGCGCGGTAGCGGAGTATCTTCGCCACAAATCTTGGGCTTCACCTTGTATCCGCGATGTTGTGGCCAACACTGGCGAGCTTGGCCGCTCTTCCTGGTGAGACCGGCACTCGCCTTCTTGTTTTTGTGGTTATGAAAGCCTAGGTTTTTGCCATGGCGGGCGGCGTTTGGCTCGTCTCGCATTGGAAACGGAGATTTGCGCCATGGGCGGTCTATCGATCTGGCATTGGCTCATTGTCGGGGCCGTCGTATTGCTTGTGTTTGGCGGCAAAGGCAAGATTTCCGACATCATGGGGGATGTCGCCAAGGGCATAAAATCGTTCAAAAAAGGCTTGGCGGAAGAAGACCGGAAGCCGGAGGTGGAGCGCCCCGGCGATCCGCCGATGCGCACCATCGATCATCAAACCGCCGCCGACCCCGCCAAGATTCCAGACACCCGCAAGCTAGGTTGATCGCTCCGGCGAGGTTCCGGTGTACCGGGCATGGGGCACGGGAGCCAAATCCCGTCTAGGCTTAAGAGTTTGTTCACGGTCATCCCGGGTAAGCTTTGAGTGACGTTTCCTTATGTTCGATTTTGACGCCGGCAAGTTCATCATCATCGGGATCGTGGCGCTGATTGTCATCGGGCCGAAGGAACTTCCACGCGTCATGCGCCAAGTGGGTCAGGCGGCGGCCAAGATGCGGCGCATGGCGGCCGAGTTTCGCGGCCAATTCATGGACGCCATGCGCGAAGCCGGCATCGACGATATCAAGGCCGATGTGGCAAAGCTCGCGGAAAGCGCGAAGGCCGATGCCGGGATCGATCCGCTTGCCCAAATCAAGGCAGAACTTACGCAGGCCCTCGACGCGGCCGAAAAGCCCGCGACACTTCCTGTCGCGGGCGTGCCAGCGATAGCGGCCCCGCCCGATGCGGAGTCGTCCCTGAATTCGATTGCCATGCCACGCTTGCCGGAAGCGCCGCAAGAAGGCGCCGAATCCTTGCTTGCCGCCGGCATCGCTCCGGCGGTCCTCGAAGCCGGGACAGCCACGGCCGGGGCGATCGACGCCGAGATGCGGGCGCTTGCCGATGCGCTCGCGACCGAGATGGGGGAGACCACGCCCGGGCGCACTGAGCCGGACGGCGCGAAACCGCAAGGCAAAGGGTGACTGTTCTAGGCGCCCTGGTTCGGTTACACCGAAGCGCACCATGCCTTCCGGAACGAGCCACCCATGACCGACGCCGATATCGAGGCGACAAAAGCACCCTTGATGGACCATTTGATCGAGCTGCGCGCGCGGCTCATCAAGGCGCTCGCCGCCTTCGTGGTCATGTTTGTCATCTGCTTCTATTTCGCCAAGGACATTTACAATATTTTGGTCGTGCCGTTCGAGCACGCCGCCGGTCCGGACGCGCGGTTGATCTATACCGCGCCGCAAGAATATTTTTTTACGCAAATCAGGGTCGGCATTTTTTCCGCCGCGTTTCTCTCCTGTCCGGTGATTTTCGCGCAGCTTTACGCTTTTGTCGCGCCGGGCCTCTATAAGCAAGAACGCAAGGCCTTCGTGCCATATCTGTTCGCCACGCCGGTGTTTTTCGCGGCTGGCGCGCTGCTCGTCTATTTCGTCGTCATGCCGAATTTGTTGCGGTTTTTTATCGGCATGCAGCAGGCCAAGGAGCCGGGGCGCGCGCAAATCGAGCTGTTGCCGCGCGTCAGCGAATATCTTTCGCTAATCATGACCTTGATCTTCGCGTTCGGCATAACCTTCCAATTGCCGGTCGTTTTGACGCTTCTCGGGCGCGTCGGAATCGTGACGTCGGATTTTTTGCGCAAGCAGCGGCGCTACGCCATCGTGCTTGTTTTTGTCGCCGCCGCGATTTTGACGCCGCCCGACATATTTTCCATGCTGGCGCTTGCCGTTCCGGCCTTGGGCCTCTACGAGCTGTCGATCTTGTCCGTCGGCATGATCGAGAAGCGCCAAGCAAATCCGGCGGGGCAGGGGCCTTAGTCTCTCGCCGAGCCGTTTGGAAGCGCTCCATGTATGACATCAAATGGATTCGCGAGAACGCGGACGTTTTCGACCGCGGGCGGAAAAGATGGGGCCTCGAACCGCTCGCCGGAAAACTTCTCGCGCTCGATGACACCCGCCGCGCGGCGATTGCCAAATCGCAAGAAGCGCAGGAGCGGCGCAACGCGGTATCGAAGGAAATCGGCGCCGCGATGAAGGCTGGTGACACGGCGCGCGCCGAAGCTCTCAAGCTGGAAGTTGGGGAGTTAAAAACGGCGCTTTCGGCGTATGAGACCGATGAGCGCGAGGCTATTGCGGCCCGTGATAAGGCGCTCGCCGAAATTCCCAACACGCCGCTCGACGATGTGCCAGACGGGGCGGACGAGAAAGATAATGTCGAGCTGCGCCGAGTTGGCGAACCGCGCGCGATGGATTTCCAACCCAAGGAGCACTTCGACATCGGCGAGGCGCTGGGCCTCATGGATTTTGAGACGGCCACGAAAATTTCCGGCGCGCGCTTTGTCGTGAACAAAGGAGCGCTCGCGCGGTTGGAGCGCGCGTTAAGCCAATTCATGCTCGATCTGCACACGGGCGAGCATGGCTATACGGAAGTGAGCCCGCCTATTCTCGTGCTCGACGAGGCCATGTTCGGCACGGCGCAATTGCCGAAGTTTCGCGAGGATCAGTTTCTCACCAGCAGGAAAGAAACGGACAGTGAAGCAATTGGTCGAAGAAGCGCTGAGCATGTGGCGACCGCCGATGACCCGACAGCTTTTGTCGGTCTCGATGTCGTCATAAAGAAGAAAAATTTTTGGCTCATCCCCACCGCCGAAGTTCCCCTCACCAATCTCGTGCGCGAAAAAATCCTCGACGAAAGAGACCTGCCCCTCCGCTTTACCGCCTGCACGCCATGCTTTCGCGCCGAGGCGGGCGCGGCCGGCAAGGACACACGCGGAATGATCCGCCAGCATCAATTCACCAAGGTCGAACTTGTCTCAATTACTACGCCCGAAGCTTCGCTTGCCGAGCACGACCGCATGCTCTTATGCGCGGAAGAAGTGTTGAAGCGCCTAAAACTTCCCTATCGCGTCGTGACGCTCTGCACCGGCGACATGGGCTTTGCCTCGCAAAAAACCTATGACATCGAGGTCTGGCTGCCGGGCCAGAACCGCTACCGCGAAATCTCCTCCGTTTCCGTCTGCGGCGATTTCCAGGCGCGTAGAATGAACGCGCGCTACCGCGCGGCAGACGGCAAGCCGCGTTTCGTACATACTCTCAACGGCTCGGGTGTTGCCGTCGGCCGGGCGCTTGTCGCGGTGTTGGAAAATTATCAAAAGGCCGACGGTTCCGTCACAGTGCCGGAGGCGTTGCGCGTCTATATGGGCGGCATCGAAACAATCACGAAAGCTTGAGGCCGCGCGGATGCGCATTCTAATTACCAACGATGACGGTATCCACGCGCCGGGCCTAGCCCTCATGGAGCGCATCGCCAAGACTCTATCGGACGATATTCTTGTCGTCGCGCCCGAATATGACCAGTCCGGCGTCGCCCATTCGCTGACGCTCAACGATCCCCTGCGGCTGCGCAAAATCTCGGAACGGCATTTCGCGGTAAAGGGCACGCCCACCGATTGCGTCATCCTGGGCGTGTGCAGGCTGCTCGAAGGCGCAAGGCCCGATCTCGTCCTTTCCGGCGTAAATAACGGCCAGAATGTCGCCGATGACGTCATCTATTCCGGTACGGTCGCGGGCGCGTTGGAAGCGGCGAGCCTCGGTGTGCCCGCGATTGCTCTTTCCCAGGCCTATGGCCCGATCGGGCGCGACGAAAGTTTTTGGAGCTGCGCCGAAACCCATGCGCCTGGCCTTATCGGCAAAATCCTCGCCGAGGGCATTCCTTCAAATATCGCGATCAATGTGAACTTTCCCGCTTGTCCGCCGGAGGCGGTCAAAGGGGTCGCGGTCAGTGCCCAGGGCCGGCGGGACGCGCAAACGGCAATGATCGACGAACGGGCGGACGGGCGCGGCATTCCTTATTATTGGATCTCGTTCACGCGCCGCAATTCGACCCCGGGACCCGGCACCGACCTCGAAGCCTTGGCGCGGAACAACATCTCGGTGACGCCGCTCAAACTCGATTTGACCGACGAACCGGCGTTCGCGCGCTTTGCGCTTGTATTGCGCTAAGCGAGGCCGCTCTCGCGATGTCCCTCGAAGAGCCGCCGCCCGGATTGGAGGAGCAAGCGATCGAGGCGCAAAACAAGGCGGCGTTCCTCATGGATCTGCGCGCGCGGGGAATCCAGGACCTCAACCTTTTGCGCGCGCTCGAAATTGTCCCGCGCGAGATTTTCGTGCCACACCGTTTTGCCGATCTGGCGCGCCGGGCAATCGCGCTGCCGCTGCGTTGCGGCCAGACCCTTCCGGAACCCTGGCTCACCGCCCGGATGATCGAGGCGCTGGCACCATTGCCGCGTCATCGCGTGCTCGAAATCGGAACCGGATCGGGCTATGCGACCGCGTTGCTGGCCCGGCTGGCGCGGGAAGTGCTCTCCATCGAACGATTTAAAAGCCTCGCGATCGAGGCCGAGGCGCGGCTGGCGCGGCTCGCCATCACCAACGCGGGGGTCGTCTTTGGCGATGGCCTGGCGATCTTGCCGGGGATAGGCCCCTTCGACCGGGTGATCGTCCAGGGTTTGCTTGCCGAGGTTCCTGAAAATCTCATCGCGGCGCTTGGCGAGGATGGGCTGCTCGTCGCGGCGCGGCCCGATCCCAAGACCATGTCGCGCCAGTACATCGCACGGATCGCGCGCAACGGCGCCGGGGGCATCGACGAGACCCCGGTTTGCCCGTCCCGGCTGCAGGCGATTTTGCCAGGCGAAGCATTGGCGCTTTGAAGGGACCAGGACGCATTGCGAAGAAATATAACATTGTCCGTTTTTTCGTGAATATTCGTTCATCCTTAAACCGTCCCTTAACTTAATCCGCACGTAATGGCCTGGAAAGACACTGCGCCGGTGGGGTTGCGTCATGAGTGGTTTTGTTTGTGTTTCCCGCGCACGTTGCGCGTTTCGTCTCGCCTTGACCGGAGTCGCGGCCGGCTTGCTTGCCGGTTGCGCAAGTTCCGAGCGTCTGAGCGATCCTTGGTCCAATCCGTTCCAGAGTTCGGCGAACGTGACCAGCGAGGCGCCGGCGGCTCCGGTGCCGGGTTCTCCGGTGCAATCGCGCCCGCTTGGCGCGCCAACCGCAAGCGCTGGCGCGCAACCAAACCCGAGGATCGCCACCGCGGCGCCACCGCGAGGTGCACAAGGCGCCGCGGGCTGGTCGGCGCAAGGCGGATCGCCGATCGTCGTTGCTCAAGGCGAGAACGCCCAAATTCTCGCAAACCGGTATGGCGTGCCGGTCGACGCGCTCGTTCGCGCAAATGGTCTTGCCTCGGCGTCGCAGGTCCGGCCAGGAACCCACATTATTATCCCGGCGTATAACGCGGCTTTGGCCGCTTCGAGCGGAGCTCGCGTGGCCGCTCATTCCGCGCCGGGAAAACTGGCGGCTCCGGCGAAGGTGGGGGGCGCGCGCCCTCGCACATTGGTCAGCCAGGCGGAAAGCTTGAAATCCGGCACTGCGCGGAAGCCAACTGCCCCCGCGGCAAAGCAGGAAACGGCGCAGGCCAAGATGCCTAGCGAAACCAAGGCATCGACGCGCGACGCGGGGTCGGCCACCGAGCCGAAAAAAAACGCCATGGCCTCCGAAACGGCCAACCCGGAATTCCGCTGGCCCGCGCGGGGACGCATCATCCAAGGCTTCAAACCGGGCGGCAACGACGGGATCAATATAGCGGTTCCGGAAGGAACCTCCGTGAAAGCGGCGGAGAGCGGCGTCGTCGCCTACGCCGGGAACGAGTTGAAGGGTTACGGCAATTTGATTTTGATCCGGCATCCCAATGGCTTTGTTTCCGCCTATGCGAATAATGGCGACATCGAAGTCAAGCGCGGCGAGACGGTCAAGCGCGGCCAGACGATCGCGAAATCCGGGCAGAGCGGTAATGTCGCATCGCCGCAACTTCATTTCGAATTGCGCAAGGGCACAAAGCCGGTCGATCCGACGCAATATCTCGCGGGGATCTAGGCATCCCGGCCCGGTCCGGTATTTGGATTTGACCGGGATCCTTGCTCGCGAAGCCTTTCGTCAAACGGCCGCCGCGAACGCAAGATAGTACGCGATTTCGCTAAGTTGCTGCGCGGCGCCCGCGACATCCCCGGTCTGGCCGCCGATGTGTTTTCGAGCGAGCAGCACGATGGCATAGGCCGCGCCTGTCGCCGCGGCAATGCCCGCGAGGGAGCGGGCTAGATGCGCGCCCGCCACAACCGGAGCGAGGGCAAAAACAACGGCGAGACAGGCAGCGATGGCGAGCGCCGCTCGTTCCGGCTTGCCCGCGGCAAAACCGGCTCCGTTTTCCCTTGCGGGCGGAAGCAGGGCCAAGGGCATGAGCGCCGCTGTGCGTGACAAAGCCGCCGCTCCAATTAGCACCGCGGCGGCGAGACCCAGGCTTTGGTCCGCGATAAGGGCAAGGCTCGCCGCCCGCAAATACAGGCTTACCACGAGGGCCACGGCGCCAAACGTGCCTATCCGGCTGTCGGCCATGATTTCGAGCTTGCGTTCGCGGGTCGCGCCGCCGGAGAACCCGTCGGCGCAATCGGCAAGCCCGTCTTCGTGCATTGCCCCGCCGAGCAATACCAAGGAGCAAATCGCGAGCGGCGCCGCGAGGGGCGGGGGGAACCCGAAACGGGAGGCGGCGGCAAGCGCGATCGCGGCCAAAGCTCCGACAAGGCCGCCCGCCACCGGCAGCATGCGGACCGCGCGCGAAAGATTGGCGAGCGAAGGCGGTTCGCTTGTGGATAGCGCCGAGGGAACCGGCAGCCGCGTGAAAAAGCCGAGACACAAATAAAAATCGGCGAGAAGCGACGAGCCGGGGCGCATCCCTTCTCATCCTTGATCGCGCGGGTTTTGTCGAGAGGCGTGGAATGCGCCACGGGATATGCGCGTTTGCCCAGGCGCGAACCGTGGACCGAGATCCCAGTTCGAAAATGTGGGCCTGCACTCGGGCAAACAGACCCAGCATCGGTACAAGCTGCCGGTAGTGTCGCAGTTTGAATTTCTGCAATGGGTGGAGAGCGGCAGTTCGGCAGTTTTGAGGTCAGCTGCCGAAAGTGGTCCGGATAAACTGCAACGTTTTGGCGTTTGCTAGAACTAGCATTGAAGACTGGCGTGCTTTCGACTACCCTTGTGGTTAAAATTTTTGGTAAGTGCCTATAGGATGTGGAGAAGGTTGGTGCGTCTTAGGGATGCTTTTCAGCTGTCGCCTGGCCAAAGATTCGGCTTTAGCGTGGAAACCGAGCGCACCCTCCTCAAGGATTTTTCGCTTCTGGAGATGCCTAAAGAAGAGGCTGCCTTCGTCGACCGAACGCTGGTGCCTGTGCTGCGGTTTTTACCGAAAGTTCGACACATAAGCGCATTGCCCGGAAACGTGATCGAATTCCTTGCTCAGCTTCGCCCGATAGTCGGAGACAGGGACTTCGGAATTTTTAGTTACAGCCTCGGCCGGGCTCTCGCGGGCGATGTGGAAACGTGCACCGCAAGGCTTCTCGCAACTGCGTTTGTGCGATTCGAGCGGATGATCTCGAATAACGCTACGGCGTTCCACCAGGATGAGCGTCTTACGCCTGAGGACGTCTTAGCGGATGCTGCCACGAGTTGGCGCATTCGCGTCGGACCAATCATCTTGGCAATGCTTGATTTGGCCGAGCGAGGCGGTCACGTCAGGACTGCGGCCGAGGATGTACTCTTCGAGAATCTCTCGCATGATCAGGTTGAGAGCATCCTTGGCTCCCTCGATTGTTGCCAGAATTGATAAGTTCGTCTGCAAAGGGGAAAGGGTCAGATGCGAAATCCAGAAATGCTGCGCTTAATCCAGAGCGGCGCGATCCTTCCCGAGGCGGAGATCATCCTTGAGCTCGGCTTCCCGCCGGCAAAAATAACGGTCAAACTCAAGGCTGGCGACGTCAAGAAGCTAATGCTCGACACGAAGACCGTCTCAGCCGTTCTTCGACGATGCTTTGTGCAGCGGAGAATTCTTCACGAGAGATTGGAAGCGGAGGGCCGAGATTTGTGCGTCAAGAGTGCCGAGGAAATTGTCTCAGAGCTGCGCACCGCTCAGAAAGACATTTCCGAAGCCGGTGCGAACGCCGCCCTGGTAGTGCTCCTGCAAAAATGGGAGAATGTTAGCGTTAGCGCACGCCAGAATCTCCAAGGCGCTGCGATGCTTCCTAACGTCCTTAGGGAGTATCGCATTACTCCCTACCGATTATCGAGGCTCTTATAGCAATGTTGCCGACAGAGAACAACACGAGGCTCGACGCCGAGCAGAAAATTAAAGAGACGAGACATTCGCTTCCAGGACCCGATCTCGCGCGCATCAGCGATGCGTGGCGTCTGTCGGACACGCAATGATGTATTTACCTCCGGCCGCCGGCCAAACACGCCGACGTGACGTTCCGCTCTGCTCGCTTCTGGCCCGAGCAGCAAATGAACGGCCGCAAAGGGCCGGAAGCGGAAATTCAAACATGGGGTAATCGCTGGGAGCGATGCCTCCAAGGTCTGATCCGGTATAGGTGAGGCTGGGGCGGCTGCTCCCCGGCGGTGCCATGGTCACCGCGAGTGGCTAGACCAGAAGAGCTCTGCGAGAGCGAACGGCATCCAAGGAGAGCAACCATGAACCAATATGTCGGACTTGATGTCTCATTGGAAGAGACGAAGATTCACGTTCTTGACGAAGCTGGCGGAGGTGCGCGTCAAGAGCCGCGACGCCATGCTCTCGAAGGCGGTCTCGGCCGCCCGCAGACAGCTTCTCGATATTTCGACCAACCTCTCCAATCAGGTCCGCGGACTGATGAAGACCTTGCCTTGTCGCGCCCAAGGGCAAGGGTCGGATCTTCGAGGCCAACGTCCGCAGGCTCCTCGATGAGGAACACGCCTTATCACTTGAGGTCATTTCAGCACTTTGCCCGCCATCGGGTGAGCCAGGCGTCCCGCCGGGCGGCCTTTGTGTCAGACGTGGGCGAGGCCATTCCGAGTTTCAGTTTGCGGCCGCACGCGGACCGCGTTTCAAACCTTGGAAGGCCGATCCCCGTCTGCCCATCATGCGGCGGCCATGCGCCGACCGCGGAGAGAACCGTGACCCGGCAGATGCCCGACACACGAGAGGCATACAGAATCGTTTGCCACAAAGGCCGCGATTAGAGAACTGCGACACGACCGTGCGTTGCCGGATTTGGCGCGTGGTGTAAAAGTCCGGCGTATCAGCTGTCGTCGAATGGTCCCGCAATACTTTGAGGCTGAATGAGCCAGTTCAATATTTCGTTTTCCCCGCTTCTGCCCTGGCCGGTTTTGCTTGGACTGGGGGCACTTGCGCTTGGCCTCGTTGGGGTGGGCTTGTTTGCGCGCGGACGCGGAAGCTTTCTCCGCGCGCTTGGCCTTGGCTTGCTGCTCTTGGCCATGACCGGCCCCGCATTGGTGCGCGAGGACCGCAACCCATTGAAGGAAGTCGTGGCCGTTGTCGTCGATCAGAGCGGCAGCCAGACGATCGGCGAGCGCCCAGCGCAGACGGAAAAAGCCCGCGCCGGACTTGAGAAAAGCCTCAACGCGCTGGGCAATGTCGAAGTCCGCGTCATCGAGAGCGGCCGCACGGATAGCAAAGCCGACGGCACCAGGCTGTTTGCGGCATTGAACGCCGGGCTTGCGGACGTGCCGTTGGAACGCCTCGGCGGCGTCTTCATGATCACCGACGGGGTCGTCGACGATATTCCAGCCGACGTGAGCGCGCTCGGCTTCAAGGCGCCGCTGCACGCGCTCATCACTGGCCATGAAGGCGAGCGTGACCGGCGGATCGGGCTGCTAGAGGTGCCGCGCTTCGGGATTGTCGGCAAGGACCAAACGATCGAGTTGCGGGTGCTGGACACGGCGGACCAAAGCGAACCTGTCGTGCTAAAAGTTCGCCGCGACGGCAATCCCGTGGCAACCATCGTCGCGACGCCCGGCGAACGCCTTCGCGTGCCGGTCAAAATCGAACATGGCGGCCCAAATGTCGTCGAACTCGAGGTCGAGGCCTTGCCGGACGAGTTGACCGCGATCAACAACAAGGCGGTGCTGACGATCGAGGGCGTGCGCGACAAATTGAAGGTTCTGCTCGTTTCGGGCGAACCGAATGCAGGCGAGCGCATGTGGCGCAATCTTCTCAAATCCGACGCCAATGTCGATCTCGTGCATTTCACCATTTTGCGGCCGCCGGAAAAGCAGGATGGGACGCCGATCAACGAATTATCCTTGATCGCCTTTCCGACCGCCGATCTCTTCGGCCGGAAGATCAAGGAATTCGACCTCATCGTCTTCGACCGTTATTCGAATCAGAGCGTCCTGCCCTTGATTTATTTCGATAACATCGTCCGCTATGTCCGCGAAGGCGGCGCGCTGATGCTCGCGGCGGGTCCCGATTTCGCTCGCCCCGAAGGGCTCTATTACTCGCCGTTGGGGCGAATCGCGCCGGCGCGCCCGGACGGCAGCCTGACCGAGCACGCCTTCCGTGCCGCGATCACCGAAGATGGCGCCAAACATCCGGTGACGCGCGGTTTGCCGGGCGCCGATCAAAATCCGCCCGCATGGAGCGAATGGTTCCGTCAAGTCAATGCCGAGGTCATGCACGGCACCAGCATTTTGTCCGGCGCCGCCGGAAAACCGCTGCTCATTCTCTCGCGCGAGGGCAAGGGCCGGGTGGCGCTCCTTCTCACCGATCAGATGTGGCTCTGGGCGCGCGGTTTCGAAGGCGGTGGCCCGCACCTCGATCTTTTGCGCAGGCTCGCGCATTGGCTGATGAAGGAGCCGGACCTGGAAGAGGAGGCCTTGCGCGCCAATGTGCGCGGGCACGCCATCGAAATCGAACGCCAGAGCCTGAAGTCCGATGTCTCGCGGGTCACTGTCGCCTCGCCCTCGGGCGCGGAGGAAAGGGTGAGCTTGACGCCGGCCGAGCCAGGCATTTCCCGCGCGAACGTGAAGGCGGCGGACCTCGGACTCTACCGCCTAAGCGACGGAAATTTATCGGTCCTCGCCAATGTCGGCCCGGAAAATCCGCGCGAATTTCAGGAAGTCGTCTCGACGCCGGACAGGCTGAAGCCCCTCGCGGAAGCGACGGGCGGCACGGTGCGCCGGATCGGCAATGCGGACAACAGCGAAATCTCCCTGCCGCGTCTTGTCGCGATTGGGGAGAGTCCGGTCTATGGCGGGGCCGGTTATGCCGCGATCAAGCGCATTGGGGCCAGCGAAGTGAAGGGCGTGGGCGTGATGCCGCTCGCGATCGGCTTTTTGGGCCTTGCCGCGGTGTTGGGAAGCGTCAGTGCGGCGTGGCTTTTTGAGGGGCGGAGAACCGCTAGCCGAATGTAGGGTGACTTAAGCTCATCTTGCAACACTTTTTGTGTCACTGCCTTTAGGCACTATCCCCGACTAATTGAATCGATTTTTTGACCGGCCCGGTGGCCGGGAGTCGATCGGCGCCCGCAAGCGAATATCCTGTGCTGCGCGAGAGTCCTTCCGCGCGTTTAAACTATCAAACGGCTCTAAAAGTTCCCGCATGGTTCCGTGCCGGGCTGTGGAACTTTTGGACACTTGGCGCGTAGTGAAAATGCGATACCGGGTCTTCATCGAGCGCGGCGATTTTGGCTAGCGAGCTTGCGGTGCAATCCTAAATCGAGGTCGTGACATTGCAGGGCGGTTTAGCTGGAGCACTGAGCGATAGCGCGCTCCTTCAGCTCGCGGGCGTGCTGCGGGACACCGGATACCGATTTGTGACAGTGAGTCCGATGACCCATCAGCGTGTCAATAGCCGACCCGAAAACGGATCCGCCTTTAACCTTGCGGGTGTGTTCGGCTGGAGCCGGCCATTTTCGCGGAAGATCTTGCCTGTGGGCATGTTCGACTTAATGCGGCGCGCGGACGCGCTCGTCGAAATCGGGGATGAGTGGAAATCCAAGATTCGTATATCCACCCTGGACGATGAGCTTTTCGTGCATTCCGCCTATCCAACGATTTCCGGCGCCTCAGTATTTTTTGGTCCGGATACGTATCGTTTCGCAATTGCCGTAACGGCTCACCTGGAAGCGCGCAAAACTCCCATTCGTAAAGCCGTGGATATTTGTTGCGGCGCTGGACCAGGAGCTATCGTGATTGCCAAGGCGGTAACGGATGCCGAGGTTGTCATGGCCGATATTAATGGGGCTGCCCTCCGGCTGGCGCGTGTCAACGCCGCGCTCGCGGATGTTCATAATGCCACACCCTTTCTGAGCAACATTCTATCGGCCGTCAATGGCACATTCGACCTAATCGTCGCCAATCCCCCTTACCTCGTCGACCCGTCGCTAAGGACCTATAGAAACGGCGGCGGACCGCTCGGCGCGAGGCTTGCGATGGCTATCGTGGAAGCCGCGATAGAGCGGCTCGCCCCTGCCGGCACGCTGGTCCTTTACACCGGCACCGCGGTCATCAAGGGCGCTGACCCATTCAAGGAGGCGGCGGGACTCAGGCTTAGCGCGGCGGACCTCGCATGGTCCTACAAAGAAGTTGACCCCGACGTATTCGGCGAGGAGCTCGAATCCGAAGCATACCGAAATGCCGACCGCATCGCGGCCGTGGTGCTGACGGCAACAAGAAGGTGAATGTTATGCTTGCGATGAAAAGTAAAGAAACCGGCGCCGATCGCGACAGGGCGAATGACGAACTCCACTCTCGCCTCTCCTTGTTCAACCGCAAGCGGCTGAGCCCGGCCCTGCCGACGCCAAGCTGGCGCCGCGATATTGAGGAGATGGACGAGTTTCTTTGGCTCGAAGGAGAGTTCTTGGAGGCTCAACGCGAGGCGGTGGAGGAGTGCGCGTCTGGCGCACCGGCCGATCCGGCCGGTTTCACGGCATGGTTTGAGAGCCTCAAGACAATTGGTCCTGGACAGGGCGATCCGCTGTTCCCTTGGCTCGCCGAGAAGTGCTCAATCGAAGAGATGAAGTGGTTCCTGACCCAGGAGGTGGCGGGGGAAGCCGGTTTTGAGGATTTAACGGCGTTGACCCAGGTGAAGTTACCCGCCCGTCCAAAATTGGAGCTGGCGAGAAATTATTGGGATGAAATGGGGAGAGGCAATGCGAAGGGCATGCATGGACCGCTGCTTGCAATGCTCGCCGATCGCATGGGCCTGGAGCCGAGTGTTGAGACCACAGTCTGGGAGTCGCTTGCCCTCGCGAATACGATGGCGGGTCTCGCGGCAAACCGGCGCTACGCCTATCACGCGATAGGCGCGCTCGGTGTCATTGAAATGACAGCACCGGAAAGGGCCGGCGCGACGGCCGCAGGATTAAAGCGCCTCGGCGTGAGTGCCGATGATCGACATTATTTCGATCTTCATTCGGTCCTAGATGTCAAGCACTCGTTAGCGTGGAATGCCGAAGCGATCTTTCCCCTCGTCGCGGCGAATCCGAACGTCGCCTACGCAATCGCCGAAGGGGCGCTCATGCGATTGCAATGCGGCGCGCTCTGCTTCGTTCGCTACCGGCGCGAGCTAGGGTGTTGATAATCGCACGGCCGCGAGGGGTTGCACACCGGGCACTTTGTCGCTCGCGCAAAGCAGAGCAATTTTAGCTAGCGGCAGGCCGGACCGCGGCGATCGGAAATCTTGAGTGTCCGATCGCTTCCAGAACGGCCCCTCCTACAGCCCCTCGAAAAGCACGCCCGCGAGCAACGCCGCATAAGCCGCCGCCATCACCCAGAAACGATGCGTGCCGACAAAATGTCCGGCGAACGGAACATGGGTGTAGAGGGTCGCCACGGCGGCAACGGCCAGAATAAGCGACACAAAAAAGATGGGAGCGCCCGGCGGGGTCAATCTGAAGTGCATGGCAAGGTCCGAATCGGATCGATCTGAAGCGTTAAGCTTAGCCGTTCGCGGTGCGGCAAAAATTTGACCCTGCAGTATTTTTTTGTCCACTTGCCCAAAAATCGGAGCCGCGCCCGTATAAAGCGCGGCCCCTCTTCTTTTGGACTCCCCTGAGGACCCACGAGGAGAACGTGCAATAATTCTGTCCCCTCAGCCGCGAATGTCCAGTAAAGTTTCCGCGATATGAGGGCTGCTCGCGTTGAGCGCCGAAGACCCCGGTGGCAATCGGGGGAGTGCGCTGAGTCAACATTCCCAGCGCAACGGCGGCCAGCGCAAATACGAGAACGAGCATGATCGAACCTGAAATTGCCGCCGGGCGGTGCCTCAGGCGCGGACGAAACCGGCATCGGACTTGTCTTCGAAGTTATCCGCGATCGACATACCGCAACCTCCCATTCGGCGGCAAAGCCAGGACGTTTAGAATTTTTTTGGATTTCGTTTCACGCGGCGCCCCCGCACCGGCACATTCCGTCCTCCCAACGCCAAAGCCAGTCTTGCCGTTCCGGCCAAAGCCTATTTGGGCGCGACAACGCGGATAGCCCGTGCAAGGTTCCTGTCTGATAATTTCATTCCCCGCGCGCTGCGCCGCTAAAGTAATATCAATGTGAACATAGCGTAAATCCACATCGGCCGCGCCGTCAGGCCGGAACGCGAATCTCTGACTTCCTTCAGCGGTCTTTCCGGTTGCCTTCCGGCAACTTCAAACCTAAGGTCCGCGCCCAATTGGGGGCTTTGCATTCGCCGTTGCGTCCCATTTCCCATACCGGAGTTTTGCCAGATGTCTTTCCTCGCCGATGCCCTTTTGCGCATAAAACCCTCCGCGACGATCGCGGTCACGCAGAAGGCGCGCGATCTCAAGAACGCGGGGCGCGATATCGTTTCGCTGTCAACCGGTGAACCCGATTTCGATACGCCGGACAACATCAAGAAAGCCGCGATCGCCGCGATCGAGCGGGGCGAGACCAAATACACGCAAGTATCCGGCATCCCGCCCTTGCGCGAGGCAATCGCGCAAAAATTCAAGCGCGAGAACGGGCTCGATTACAAACCGTCGCAGACGATTGTCGGCACCGGCGGCAAGCATATTTTGTTCAACGCCTTTCTCGCCACTCTCAATCGCGGCGACGAGGTGATCGTTCCCGCACCCTTTTGGGTGAGTTATCCCGATATGGTTCTGATCGCGGGCGGAACGCCTGTCGCGGTCGAGACCAAGATGGAACATGGTTTTAAGTTGCAAGCGGAGGCGCTCGATGCGGCGATCACGCCAAAAACCAAATGGCTGATTTTGAATTCGCCGTCTAACCCGTCGGGCGCCGCCTACACAAGGGCGGAATTGAAGGCGCTCACCGATGCGCTGTTGCGCCATCCGCAGGTGTGGATCTTGACCGACGACATTTATGAGCATCTCACCTATGGCGATTTTACCTTCGTGACTCCGGCCCAAGTGGAGCCGGAGCTGACCGGCCGCACGCTCACCATGAATGGCGTATCGAAAGCCTATGCGATGACCGGCTGGCGGATCGGCTATGCCGCCGGGCCGGAACATTTGATCAAGGCGATGGACACTTTGCAAGGCCAGCAGACCTCAGGCGCCTGTTCGATCGCGCAATGGGCCTCCCTCGAGGCGCTGACCGGCCCTCAGGATTTCATCGCCGAGCGCGCCAAGATTTTCGAGACGCGGCGCGACCTCGTCGTCTCCATGCTCAACCAGGCCAAATTTTTGAACTGTCCTTCGCCGGAGGGCGCGTTCTATGTCTATCCATCCTGCGCCGGGGCCATCGGAAAGAAAACTCCGGATGGCAAAGTGATCGGCAACGACGAGGATTTCGTCGCCGCACTCCTTGAGGCCGAGGGCGTTGCCGTAGTGCAAGGCGCGGCCTTCGGGCTTGGCCCGAATTTTAGAATTTCCTATGCGACGGCGACTGCGGTGCTCGAAGACGCGTGCGCCAAAATCCAGCGTTTTTGCGCGTCGCTCGCGTGAATGCGTTTCGCGTCAATCGTACCAAAATGTTTCACGTGTGTCCGCCCCTGGGCGTGACGCTCCTCTCAAGGCTTTGCCTTCCGGGCTTGAGGCCGTTGTGAAGGAACCCGAACCCAAGATCGAATCCATGCGCGGCAAGAGCATGCGAAACCCGGCAAGCCGCGACGGCGAACGCGTAATCCATGCCGTCAGCATTAGAGCCATAAGCACGGCAGCGGCTTCGTTTTGAGACGGTCTAGGGCTGGGGAGCATCATACCGGCTTGACTTGGCGATTGTCCGGCGCGCTACATACGACCTAGCGCACCGGAATTTGGCGGCGGGTAGTCTTTAGTCTTCGTCGTCACGCTCGATCACGACGGGTGCGCGATGATTGTAGGTGTGATGTTCGATCACCGAACGGTGTTCGTGCTCCCGTTCGATAACCACGGGGCGGTGCTCGTGATATGAGGGCGTTGGGATGCCGATGCAGCCGTCACCAATGCCCGCTCCAACGCAACCGGCAGAAGCGGGAAGAGGGGCGAGGGCAGCGGCAACAATCGGAAGGGCGATAAAAATCCTATGCATAGCTAGTTCCTTTTGACGTTGGTTGTGTATGATTCTCAACTCCATGCAAGGGGCAAGGTTCCATATCGGCCTACCAATACTTTGACATATCTAGAAACCCAGAATTGTTCCTAGTTATTTCCCCAACCCCAACATCCTACCAAACCCTCCCAATGTTCCTATTCCTTACCCTTAACCCAGAACCGGAAAGAGAGGAGCGTCACGCCCAGGGGCGGACACACCCAAAATGTTTCACGTGAAACATTTTGGTACGATTGACGGTTTGGGCAAGTGTCCGCACGAAAGGTGGGGCGAGATGCGGCGCGGGGATTTGGCGCGAGCGGAAGATTGCGAGAAGGTTTATTTTTTTCGCCGTGCGTTTTTAAGAAAATGTCTTTCCAGCCGCGGCGAATTTTCAAGGCGTCCAATAAGCGCGCAACCGCGCCCGGCGTCGAGACCGGCATGGCGTTAATCCGCGCCGGCCTTGCCGATCGAGAACAAGTTCCAGGCACTGCTGGCATAGTGCGCCCCCGGCCTTGCCACCGCATAGACGCGCCACGCGTAGCGCTGCGGCGTGCCCGGCAGCTCGACGAGGGTCGCGGAGGCTTCGACGTAGCTCGCGGATACCTCGCGCGAGCCAGACGCATCGAGCGCCCTGAGCTCGACGTAGTATTCGACTGGAATCGGCTGCTCCGGCGTATTCCACACCAACGCGACTTTCGACGGGTTTTGGCCCGCGGGCAGCACGACATTGGCCGGCGCGACCGGGACGGGGCGCACGGGCGATAAGTCGCCGGGCGGAGGAGACGCCGCCGCTCGCTCGGGTCGTAGCAGCGCCGATAGGCGGGCGGAAGCGGCGCCGAGGCCGCCGCGGGCGGCGGCGCGGTACCACGCCTCCGCGGTCGCCGGATTGCGCGGCACGCCTTCGCCGGCCGCATAGAGCTGGGCAAGGGCGTATTGCGCGCGATGGTAGCCGCCGGCGGCGGCCTTGGCGTACCAAAGCGCCGCTTCGGCGCTATCGCGGGGCACGCCGGCGCCGCTGTCGAGCATGACCGCGACATTGAACGCGGCCTGCGCGAGCCCGGCCTCGGCGGCCTGGAGGTACCAGAGATAGGCCATCGAGGAATCTTGCGGCACGCCGCGGCCGAGATCGTACAGCAGGCCCAGATCCAGTGCCGCTTCGGCGTCGCCGGCCGCGGCGAGCGGCAGCCATAGATGGTGGGCCTCGTCGAACCGGCCGGCGTCGAACGCGCGCCTGGCATCGCGGTCGTCCGCACGCAACGGCGATGCGGCGGTCACGAGAACCGCAGCAAACAAGCTCGCCGCGGTCCTGCGCACGCCCGCGTGCATGGCGCCCACTCCCCCGCGGCTAGCGCCAGGTGAGCTCGGCGCGCCGGTTGCCCGGCTCGGCCGCGCCGGACGTGGTTGGAACCGACGGTTCGGTCGCGCCCTTCGCCAGGATCTGGAAGCGTTCCGTCGGGATGCCGCGCGCGACCAGCCCCCGCAGCACCGCGTTGGCGCGCTGCTGCGACAGCCGCAGGTTGCTCCCGGCCGCTCCCACCGCATCGGTCGCACCGGTGACCACCATCACGAGCGGCTTGCCGTCCCGGTAGAGGCGGGAGGCCTGGTCGAGCAACGCCACGTCCTTTGGTCGCACCTTGGCGCTGCCGGGGTCGAAATAGAACACAAGCGAACTCGGTGCCGCGGGCGGCGCAGATTCTTGCGAGAACGCCGCGCCCGCGGGCAGCGCAAGCACGGCAGCGAGCGGGATCACAAAGGCACGGGAAAGCGACATGAGAGACTCCTCACTTGATGGCCGAGCGCGGCCGTTTCGAAATTGGCAACCGATCACGGAGGTCACCTTTCCGGCACCAAAACTTCGATTGTCCCTGGGCGGGGGAGGGGCGCGCCGCGTGCCGCCGGCGACAGCCGGGAGGGCCCGAAGCCCTCGCCGAGGTCGTGCTCGACGCGCCTGGCGCCGTCGCGATCCTCCGCGAAGAAATAGGTGATGCCGGCCTTGCCCGCGACCCGCGTGGAGGGGGCTGGGTCGCTCGCTGCGAGCCCGCCGCCGCGCAGCAGGAGCACGACGCCGGCCGCCTCCTGCCTGGCTGCAGCACTGCGGGATGCGTAGCTGACCATCACCCGGATCGGCGCGTTGTCGGGGAGCAGTTGGGGCGCGTTTCCGGACGGGGCCGCCGGCTCGGACGGCGTGGCCCGAGGGGCTTCGGCCAGCGGCGGCGCCGCGATGGCCGCCGCGGGCGGCAGGTTCAGCGCCTCGCGGCTGTCCGGCACGGGCGAGGGCCCTGCCTGGAGCTGGGGTGGTGCCGGCTCGCTGCCGGATCGAGACTCGGTCTGAGTAACCAACGGAACGGCAGGGAGTTCGAGCGATGTGCCGATGCCTGGGCGATCCTCGTCGCCGACGGGCCTCGGCGCGGGCGCGGCGGCGCTTGTTGTGTCGCCCGGTTGCTCCGAAGCAGATGGGGCGGGCTCCGCCGGCGCCGGCGGGAACCCGGGAGCCGGCGGCAGTTCGACCTCCGGCTGAAGGACGGCGACGCGGCTTGGGGCGGGTGCAGGTGGCGCCGACGGGACGCGGGTCCATAGCAGGGCACCTGCCACGCTGGTGGCGGCGAGCACACCGCTCGCGATTGCCATCCGGGCACCGAACACGCCGGTGACAGCGAGCACACCGCTCGCGATCGCCACCTGGGCGTTGCTCCTGGAGGATGATCTCGGCGCGGCGGCGGCCCTGAGCGACATCAGCTCGCGAGGCACGCCGGTGAGCGGAGCCGGAAGCTTAGCCAAGGCGGAGGCGAGCACACCGCTCTCGATCGCCACCCGGGCTTTGCTCCCGGAGAATCTCAGCGCGGCGGCGGTCCCGTGCGACAGCGGCTCGAGAGTCACAACGGTGAGCGGAGCTGGGGTGAGCGGAGCCGGAAGCCCAGCCAAGGCGGAGGCGGGCAGGCCGGCGAGCACGATGCGCCGGCCCGGCGGGCGGCAGATCTCCTCCAGCATCGCCACGTCCATCCCAGCCACGTCCTCGATTATCAGGGCGCTACCGGGCGGCCACCAGCGGGGGGGGCCGACGCGTGGTAATGTCACGGCGCGCGGCAGGAACGTCACGTCGCGCCCGAGGTTCCCGAGCCCGGCCATGAGTTCCTGGAGGAAGGTCCCGCTCACGCCGGCAGGTCCCAACACGACGACGATGCCGGGCATCTCGAGCGCGGCCAGCGCGCGATCTTGGGCTTGGCGCCAGACCGCATCCGGTACGACCGCGCCGGCGCCGCCGATTACGCCTCTCTGATCCAATCCGTCCGGAGTTTCTGGCAAGCCGCTTCGAGCCTCGAAGTAAAACTGGTCTGGTCTAGATTTGAGGCCATGCACCCGCGCGCGTCACATGCTGCCCCAATCCTGGCCGCGCCGCTTCGCCCGCGCGCTCCCGCCTCCGGCCGCTAGCGGCGCGCCCTGAGCTGGCGCACCAGCAACGACTATCTTTTCGAGCCGTGTTCCTGAGCGTGATGTTTACTCGCTTCCTCTGCATGATGCTTGGCGGCTTCACGATGGCGGTGAGCCGCATGCTCATGATGCTCAGCTGCTGATGTATGGTTTTGCGCGCCTTTATGTTGCGTAGCCATTCAGAGCCTCCACAAGCGAATGATATTGTAGGAAATGAACGCCGCGCGAGAAGCTAGGTTCCAAAAACAAGTCCGGCCCCCCAAAGCCTTTCGCGGAAGTGGCGCATGAATTCGTAGCGCTACGCCCGTTCACGTTCACGAGCGCGGCGATGCGATAATTTCAAGTGCTGCTGACGGAACTGCAAAAGCGCGCCGACCAGGCTCCGCGACAGCATCGCCCATAATTCGGACAAACATGACGGGAGCAATAATCCAAAGACGGCATGGCATGAGTGTGCGACGAAGAGATCAAGGAAATCAGTTGATGCGCCGCAGGCTTCGATCCCGATCACCGTCGGCGCAAGCGCCTCGAAGAAGGCCACCATCTCCTTGCGCCGCAGCTTCTTACGCAAAACCACCTTCTCGGCGGCGTTCACCCCATGAAGCTGAAAAAAATGTTTCGACGTGTCCATACCAATTCGGCTAATCTGTTCCACGGACGGTCCCCTTTGCTTGAGATCTGCAACGACCTCATTCTGGCACAATCGATGCCGTCGGGGGCCGTCCACCCCATCACCCGTTGCGGAAGTTCGGCTCCGAGTTCTCGATGACGGGAGTTGACCCGAAGGCGACTCTCCAACAAGCGCCCTGTACGCGCTGCACCGTCGAGCGCCGGTCGAACAGGCGATAGGAAAAGCTTCGCCCCTGCCGTTAGCATGCCATTCATGGAGGGCCCCCAATTTCAGAATAGGGGACCCGGCGAAGTATCCCTACCGCAGTCAACTTTACAAATGAGCCGCGGGTCGTTGGCCAGCTCATGGACGGCAAGAACCGCCAAGGCGCCCATGAGAAATGCGGGCGTTGTCACGTTGTTGAAATTTGGATGCAGGTTCGTCGGGTTCGACAGCTGAGATCACGCCGCGGCAACGACTGAACCGACCTCGGCAACATGTTCCGGAACTGCGGTCGGTCACGCTGTTCAGTAGCGACGCGCTCGCAGTAGCGCTTGGCGAATGGCAGAGCTAGGGTGTATAGCGTCAAGGGAAAGGACAGCAAGATGACGCCAGCAGGATATTCGAGGCTCGCCGCCGTGCTCATGGGCGCGGCCTCGATCGGCGCGGCGCATGCGCAAGGCGGGTTCGCGATACGGCAAAATCACGATGGCATCTACACTGTCGATATCGTCACGCGGCAGGGGAGTTGCGACAAGGACTATCATTGGATGATTGCCGTATCCGGCGGGCGCGTCAACTCGGCGGGGGATACGCTAATGGAAGCCTCCGGCCAGATCAGCCGGCGCGGCATCGTGGACTTGGCGTTCCAGCGCTTCGGCCAGGTCGCCACGGTTACAGGAAAGCTCGCGATGGGGTCTGGCTCGGGCACCTGGTCGTCAACGACGATGCAATGCGCCGGTTCGTGGCGGGCCAACCGGCAAGGCTGACCGGCAAATCGTCGTCGGAATGCTTCCGCAACCGCGCCAGCGCCTCCATCCGAAACTCAAACGATATGAGGGTGGACGCGCGATCAAAGGTTTTTTGGCTGCTCAGATTTTCTTCCAAGAACCGAATGAGCCCGATTCCGCGTCCGGTCAAATCGCCGCGCTGCTCCATGCGGCAGGGCACGATTCGCCTGTGGCGGTTGGCGGCGCATGTCGCAACGATGGCGCGAACGGAATCGGTGCGGCGGCGATTGCAAATCCGCTTTTCGGTACGACAACAGACCAGATCGCAGATACCACGGTAACATGACGACGTGGTCAAGATAGGGAAACAGACATGAATTCGAACTTCTGGATGGGGTTAGGTATTGGGGCTGTCATTAGTTTCGTCGCTTCATTGTTTGCGAATTATTTCACTCCAACGTTTTCTGATTTCATGGACCGGAGACGGACACACTTTATCGAACGAACTAGAAAGTCCGCTATGAGACAATACGCATGGGTTGATGCTCTTCATTCAGGCAAACAAGATAAATACTTCTTTATCATAAATAGCTGGTTTTTCGTATTGGTGTACGTTGTCTTCAGTATGGGGGCCTTAAATGCAGGAATCCTTTCTACATATTTTGAGATCGGCAAACCAAATATCTCTTACTTAATCCTAGCGTTTCTTGCCTTTACGACAGTAAAAGCTTTTTATCGTTGCTTTCATATGCTATTGATGCAATCACGGTTAGAACACTTCGAAGAATACAAACGAAGTCTGATTGATCGTTGGGGAAGAATTGATCAGACAGAATGATCCGCCTGCGTGCGGCAGTGGAAGGAGATTAGAGGTAGCTAGAAGGAGATTTCACAAAATGTTTCCCGTCAATTGCAATCACTGCGGCTATCGGCTCGCGGATGTTTACGATTTACCCTGCCCGGAATGCGGGTGGGATGAGGCGACGGTTAGTATGGCAGTGCGCATGCAGTCTGCTTCTTCCGGCAGAGTCAGCGTAGTAGGGCGTCAAACCATAGAGGTGATGAAATGGGACTGGCCCTACATCCTATTGCTGATAGCCGTGATTCTAATATCAGGCATCCCGGCATATTTTCTCAGCGGGTGGCCGAGCGTCATAGTGTCGTGGCTTTTCTCAGCCGTTTCCGCGTATGTCGGATATTATGCTCTCACTAAGATTTTGCGAACGATCAGAGTATTCTGATGTCGTTATCGTTCATAGGTAGCCAGTTCTTGCCGGAGAGCAGCCAGCTCCAATGATCGGATATTTCGCGGACACGTTAGCCTCTTATTTTAACCGACATTCCCCAGATAGCCGTCGGTTTCAGCCTCATCCTGCTTCCTTTCCGCTCTCCTGACAAGGCGGAGCCGGGGCGCTTGGAAGCGGACCCGTCGGATTTCGAGCCACCGCCCCGTCCTTTGCTGAGGGGCGGGAAGACCGCCGGAAAGCTGCCGAAGTCCGGCCTCTCACGGTCTCAGAGACGAGGCGCCGCGCACGCCCGGCCGGCGAAATCGATAAACCCCGCTTGCGCAGCTCATTGGAAACCCGGATCTGGCCAAAGGCCGGCTGCTCCAGGGAGAGCGCGATGATCTGCGCCTCGATCTCGAGCGGCGTCCGGTTCGCCAGGATCGTACGGATCAGGTCAAGTCGTCCCCCCGGCGCGCGACGCACGACGGCGACGGCTCGAGCAGCACCTTGATCGACGCATACGTCGCCTTCTCGCGCGCGCTGCGGAAGCCCTGGCGGAAGTCCTGCATCGGCATCGTGTGCGTCACGAGCGGGCCGGGCTCGACGCGGCGGCGCGCGGCGAGATCGAGGTAGAGGCGG
>JALZAY010000236.1 GCA_030948025.1 Pseudomonadota bacterium | reverse complement strand
ATGCGTGCTCTTCCGGTGGGTTGCGGGATCGATTTCCCGTTCGCATGACGCCATTTGCTCGATGTGCCCTATCTTGTTTTGCCAAGCCGTTGCGGACCACCATCGGTCCGTTGTCGTGGTTGAGGAGGCTGCTCGTCGGCCGCAATCGCATCGGTCATGCTCCGCAGGACCAGCGAGAGCTGGCCGACGCGCTGCGCCAAGATGATCGTCTCGGCTTGAAACCGTGTGAGTTCCAAGGTTGCATTGGCTCCGGTGATGACGCGCTCCCCATTTTTCTCCTGAAAATTCTGGCCGATCGCGAGGACGCGAATATTGGTCAGGATGGTCTGGCTGACGAAGGAATTGGCAACGCCGTTGCGCACGGCGCCCTCGTCTTGAAAAATGTGGATCACGTCGACTCTGTCGTTTGGCAAGATAAACCCACCAGCCTCGCTTGAACCTTGCGTGTCGATATTAATCGCCACCGCGCGGCTGCCCTTTGACAAAATCGCGGCGAGAAAGCCGGAATGAGGACCTTTGACCAGGCGGTCCCGCCGCAAAGGCTCGCCCGCGCCGAAATTGGAGCGGACAATGGAACCTTGTATTTCCTCGACGCCGCCGGACGAGGCGCTTTTGCGGACGAGGCCTTCCGGAATATGGTCCATTGGCCAGTCCTCCCAGCGCAGGTCGCTCGCGTCGACGACGGCGCCGAAGCTCAACTCCCTTGCCGCGACCAGCACGCCGTCGGTCGCTGGCGGGGGCGGAGCCGCCGCTATCTGCGGCGGTTTTGATTCGCTGACTAGGACCGCGGCGCCGATTCCGGCCACGAGGGCAATGCCAAGAACTGCGAGACGAGCTGGTGTTATTTTCATTGTGATGGTTTGCCTGTCATGTGTGAATTGCGCATTATCGCGCTTCGAGCGGTTGCCTCCTCGTTTCCGGACGCAACGCCGAGGCGGACCGCGCACGACTGGAAGCGGATTACAACATTCGAACGCCAACCTAGGCTTAAAAAGATTATTTCAATTTCCTTTTTTATTATAAAAGCATACAATTATGTTTGCGAATTAACAGGACATAGCCGATATGGATATAGTTATAGCTAACTTATAAAGAATATATTCAGTGTTATAGACTCCCTCTACGCCAAGACCCCAATATCCTTGGGGTTTCCTCCCCGGCCTTGGCCGTCGCAATGAATTCCGCATGAAATGAGTCGGGTGGAAAGTCTCAAGTCTCCCGATCACCCGCCAAAAGCCGCCGCGCCTTCGTGAGATTCGGCAGATCGAGCATCTCGCCATTGAGGCCGATGACACCCGCTTTCGGCTCGGCCTCGAAAGCGGCAACGATCGCACGCGCCTTGGCGATCGATTCGTGAGAAGGCGTGAAAATCTCGTTGATGATCTCGATCTGCGCCGGGTGGACCGCCATTTTGCCGGCAAAACCGTCGCGCTTGGCGACTTCGCATTCGAGCCGCAATCCGGCCAAATCGCGAAACTTCCGATGCACGGCGTCGATTGCCAGCACTCCCGCGGACGCCGCCGCGAAGAGGGTCAGGCTTCGCGCCAAAACATAAGGAAAACTATAGCCGCCGCCGGCGCCTCTATTCGTTTCGGCCCCAAGGCAAGCGGCGAGATCTTCCGCGCCCCAGGTAAGGCCTTGGAGGCGCGCGCTCGCGCCCGCATAAGTGCCCATGTTGAAAATCGACGCCGCCGTCTCGGTGACGATCGCCATGATTCGCGTCGCGCCGTTGCCGAGATCATTCTCCGCTTCCTTGACGGCGAGCATCGCGCCAAGATGCTGGATCGCCGCGCCATTGAGGCACTTTGGCAGAAGGACACCGTCGGGCGGCGCCCCCATAACGGCACCGAGATCGGCCTCTGTCAGGCCTGATTTGAGCCCGTTGACGCGGACGTAAAGGCGCGGGCGCGGGTGCTCGCGCAAGGCTTGCGTGAGGAAGGAAAGGGCCTGCTCCCGCGCCTTCTGCTTGGTTTCGGGGGCGACCGAATCCTCAAGATCGAGAATGAGGCAATCGGCGCCGCTCGCCAACCCGTTCGCGAGTTTTCTTTCGCTGTCGGCGGGAATGAAAAGCAGCGAGCGCATGAGACCCCTTTACTGGTTTAGACACTCCGCTTTTTTATAAAAGCCTGGCGGCGGCACGCGGCGACGAGCCTCCCCTCCTGCTGATAGGCGCGGTGGAGGAATTCGACAATGCCGGCGTCCGGGCGGGATTTCGACAAGCGCTTGCCCAAAACCTCGGTCGTGACATGCAAGGTGTCGCCCTCGAACAGGGGCGCCGGAAATTTCACTTCCGTCATCCCAAGGTTGGCAATCGTGGTGCCGAGCGTAAGATCGTTGACGGAAATCCCCACCATGAGACCAAGGGTGAAGAGGGAATTGATCAACGGCCGCCCCCATTCGGTTTCGGCGGCGCAGAAATGGGCGTCGATATGGAGCGGCTGCGGATTGAGCGTCATGTTGGAAAACAGCACATTGTCCATCTGCGTGACGGTCTTTGTCAGCCGGTGCTCGATCAAGGCTCCGATGACGAAATCCTCGTAATAAATGCCGCCGCGCCGGTGACGCGAGGGGCCTCCTTGCAATTGATCGCGCATCCGATGCTGCCACGCATTAGAGCGCTTCCCGATCACATGGAATCATGTGATCGAAAGGAATGGCTCAATATCAATAAGTTGGAGCATGTCCTGATCGAAAAAGTCGAGCAACTTTTTCGGGACATGCTCTAGCGGGTCTGGCGGCGGCGCGCCGCCCGGCGTTTAAGTGTTCTTTTACCATGTTGGGGGAAACTGATTCAGGAATATCTTTTAGGGATTCGTAAACCATGGCCGTTCGAAAATTTTTGCAAATTGCGCGGACCGCTTCTCCTGCGGAGCTGGCCGAAGCCGCGGGCGGGCTCGCACGCGCCTTTCTTTATGGCGATCTCCCGGAGCCGGACCGCGAGGAAGCGAGGCTCTCCCTGACCGGGCTGCTCGACGATTCCTTGCCGCTCGTTCGCCGCGCCCTTGCCGAGAGCTTCGCGAGCGCCGCCAATGTGCCGCATTATATGGTGCTCACTCTTGCCAACGACCGCTCCGATATTGCCGCGATCGTGCTCGCCCGTTCGCCGCTGCTTTCCGACGCGGAACTCGTCGAGTGCGCCGCCACCGCCGATGCCTTCGCGCAATCGGCGATTGCTCTGCGGCCGTGGGTGTCGGCTCAGGTGGCCGCGGCGCTCTCCGAAGTCGGCGCCCGCAAAGCCTTGATTACCCTCGCCGTTAACCCGGGGGCGGAGCTGTTGGAATTTTCCATCCGCCGGATGATCGAGCGCTATGGCCATGACCCCGACCTGCGCGCGGCGCTTCTGGCGCGCCCGAACCTGGCGGCGTCGTTACGTTCGGACCTCGCCGGCGCCGCGGCAAAGGCGCTGTCGGCCATGATGACGGGGCGCGCGGGGCTGACGCCGGAAAAAGCCCGGTGCCTGACCCGCGAAGCCCGTGAAAGAGCCAATGTCAAAATAGCCGCCGAGACGGCGGGAGAAGCAAATGAGATCTTGAACTTTGTCGCGCATCTGCGCCGATCCAGCCAATTAACCGCCGGACTTCTGCTGCGCGGATTGCTCTGCGGCAACAAGCACCTCCTTGAGACGGCGCTTTGTGAATTGAGCGGGCTCGCGATGCCGCGCGTCATGGGCCTCGTGGCCGAAAGCAAAAGCGCCGGATTCGCGGCGCTTTATCGCAAGGCACATATGCCGGAGCACTTGCTGCCTGCTTTTATCGCGGGTTTGGAGGCGGTCGCGAAATCCGGTTGCGGCGGACCGATGAACGCGCGTCTGCAAGGACCTATTGTTGATTCCGTCCTGCACGCCTGCGTTTCCGTCAATCACGGCGAACTGGATCGGTTGATCGCGGCCTTGCGCCGTCTGGAAGCCGAAGTCGCCCGCGACGAAGCACGCGAATTTCGTCGTGCCAGGGCGGCGTCTCACGCAATACCGGACTTCGCAAGCGCGCGCCGGCTGCCGCCCGCTGCAAGAATACAAGCTTCGCCGGCCGAAACCATCCTGCCGGAAAGGCGTGGAACGCCCGTAAAAGCCGAGGGCTTCTCGATCGACCTGGCGGCTTTCGCGGAGGAGCTTGCGGCAGCCTGAGCCTTGCCAAGGTTCTCCGGGCTGGCTGTTTGGCCGCGGCTTGATTTTCATCGCCGCGCATGAGACCGGCGCGTTCGGCATAATGCAAAAGCAGAATGCCTTTGCGTTGATGATTTCGCCATTATCGATCATTGCCGGCGCTTCATCGAGCGTCGGCTCCAGGATTTCAATATCTTCGCCTTCGAGCTCGCCGCCCTTGCCGCGAAGAAAGCGAGCTATTCAGCAAAACTTCCAGGGTTCATGTAAGCTTCGAAGACTCTGCGCGGATGCCGCACAAAATCCGGCTTTTTTCTCGGTTTCCTTGCTGATTCGGCTTTCGGCGTCCTCGCCTTCAGGCTTGCCGGCACAGACTTCGATCAGGCTTTCATGGCAGCGTCTCAAAAAAGCGCGCAGGCGAAAATAACCCACGAGAACAACACGCGAGCGGCTCGGATCGTAGCGCAAAATCGCGGCGCCATCGCCTGGGTCGTAGATCTCGCGGGTAAGGCTTTCCACGCGCCCATGGAAACGCGTTCGTTCGATGGCGAGTCTTTCCAACAATCCGTTCCCGCGCGAAACGATATGCCGCCGCCGATCATCGCTTCAATATCCAAACTGTTCCCGCAGGATCCGTTCGTCGAGCGAATGACCTGGATCGTGGAGAAGAACGAGGCCAGTCGCATGATCCATCGCGACCGTTACCTTCACGACGTTCTTCACCTCGAAATGATCGGCGACGGCGGCGACGGGACGTTTTTCCGCCTCGAGAATATCGATTGTCACACGTGCCGTGTCGGGCAATAGAGCGCCCCGCCAGCGGCGCGGCCGGAATGCGGCGATCGGCGTCAACGGCATCAACGTCGCGTCGAGCGGCAGGATCGGTCCATGCGCCGACAAATTATAGGCGGTCGAACCGACCGGCGTGGCGACGAGCAGCCCATCGGCGATGAGTTCGCCGA
>JALZAY010000235.1 GCA_030948025.1 Pseudomonadota bacterium | reverse complement strand
TCTGCATGACGATCGTCAAGACGTACTACGCCCACCCATCGGCGTGGAACGAAGTCGGATACAATGGCCCCTCGTCGCCGCGCGGCCACATGCGGATTTGGGAGGGCGGCGTCGATCCTTGGGAAGCTCACGAGACGCCGGTCACGCCGGTAATCGGGTCAGATAACTCTGGAGATCGACGCCAATGACCCACGGCAATAGCAGGGGCGGCAACACGACGGCATTCGTCTCTAGTGAACGGCCGCTCTTGGCGCCGGGGATCCACGGCGAGGCCGTGCCGATGCGCGACTGGTCGCGTGATGAAGTGGATTTCTGCGTCGTTGGCGCCGGCGCCGGCGGCGGGGTCGTCGGCGCGAAGCTCGCCGAGGCCGGGTTCTCGGTGGTGATCCTCGATGCGGGGCCGCACTGGGACCCCGCCCATGATTTCGTTTCCGACGAAACCGCCTCCCACAAGCTTTTCTGGACCGAGGAGCGCGTGACGGGCGGCAACGATCCGGTCGAGCTCGGGTCGAACAACTCTGGCCAGGGCGTCGGCGGCAGCACCGTGCATTACTCGATGATCGCACTCCGCCTGCACGCCGACGATTTCCGCCGACGCACGCTCGAAGGCGCGATCGCCGGGGCCGATCTCCAAGATTGGCCGCTGACCTACGAGGATCTCGAGCCCTACTACGACGAAGTCGAGGAGGCACTGCAGATTGCCGGACCGGTGGGTTACCCCTGGCAGAAGCGGCGGCGGCGATTTCCGCAGCGGGAGCACCAGCTCAACGCGTCGGCTAACATGCTGGTGCGCGGCTGCTCGATGCTGGGAATCCCGGTGGCTGCAGCACCGGTGGCGACGCTAAGCGCCCCCCATGCCGACCGGCCGCCCTGCGTTTACCGCGGTTTCTGCAACTACGGTTGCTCGACAAACGCCAAGAGCTCGATCCTCGTGACCTACATCCCGCGCGCGATCCGCGCGGGCGCCGAAATCCGCCCGAGCGCTATGGTTGCGCGGATCGAGCACAATACGACCGGCCGGGTCACGGGCGTGTTGCATTTCCGAAACGGCTCTGGCGACGGCCACGGCGGTTCGGAGCTTTTTCGCCAGCGTGCTAAGGCGGTCATCGTCGCCGGCTATGCCATCGAAACGCCGCGCTTGCTGTTGAATTCCGCGAGCTCGCTCTTTCCCGATGGCCTGGCCAATTCCTCAGGCATGGTCGGCCGGTGTTTGATGATACATGCAGGATATCAGATGTTCGCCAAATTCCCACAGCGGATCGGCCAGTACAAGGCGCCCCCAGGCTTGGCGATCACCGAACACTTCAACCGCACCATGCCGGACGTGGATTTTGCTTGCGGTTATACCATCGAGGTCGTTGGACCGCATGTCGCGGATTTTGCTGCGCGGGTCAGTGCCGCGCGGAACCTTTGGGGCGCCGCGCTCCGTCAGACGATGTTCGACTACAACTACTACTCCGGTGTCGGCATCGTCGGCGAAACTCTTCCGCAGCTCGACAACAGGGTCAAGCTGCACGACACCGAGCGCGATCGCTACGGCCTGCCCGTGGCGCATGTGCTCTTCGGCCATCATGAGAACGATCAGCGGCTGCTTGATCACTCGATCGGAAAGATGGGCGAGATCCTGCGAGCCGCCGGCGGGGAGGACGTATGGGGCGTCAACCGGACGGCGCACCTTATGGGCACATGCCGGATGGGCCGAGACCCTCGCGCGTCGGTGGTCGACGGAGACGGTCGAGCGCACGACATTCCTAATCTCTTCATCTGTGACGGCTCCGTTTTTCCGACATCGGGTGCCGTGAACCCGTCGCTGACCATCCAGGCCATCGCCGCGCGGACAGCGGATCGAATCCAAGCCTTGGCGTCCGGGGGCGGGCTTTGACCGGTCAGTCAATCGCTTGTGGCCGACCTCCATTAGGTGGTCCAATTTGAAGATTAATGGCGGGAACAATGCCAAGGCTTCGCCAAGACCACCTCAATCAAAAGAACACTTCGGTCAGGGGTGACTATCGCTGGCATGAGATAGGGGCGGCGTTTCGCTGTCCTTGCTTGCCAAGCGATTCGCCGTGGCGAAGGACCGCGATACGACCGATTTGGGATCGCCCTTGAGAACCTTCCAATGGGGTACATCTCCCTCTCGCCAGAATCGAAGGTCGAATGTTTGCTCCCCAACCCGCACATCCATAATCTCGATGTCTGGCAACCAATCCGGAAGCGCGGGGTCAACATAAAGCTTGCGGCGCGGAGCATCCAGCTGCAAACCAAGAATTGCCTGGAGGAAGGCGAACGCCGAACCAGCGGCCCAGGCTTGCGGCACATTGGCGCCGAGATACTGCACCGGGAAGTTTGTTTCGGTGCATTCGACGCCGGAATAGAGTTCGGGCATCTGATGTTGCGAGAAATAGCTGCCAGCGCCGCTGACTTCGCGGGCGATACGTCCTGTCTCCGTTGAAAAGCCATACCGCCGGAAGCCAAGAGCAATAAAGCCGTTGTCGTGTGGCCAGACCGAGCCGTTCTGGTAGGAATACGGGTTGTGAGCAGGGTTGTCGGTGGAAAGGGTCCGGATGCCCCAACCGCTGCACATGTCGGGCGCGAGCAACCTTCTTACTACCCGTTCGGCGCGCTCGGGCGGCACGATGCCCGACCACAGGCAGAGGCCAGGGTTCGAAGCGACGCTCATGACCTGCCTCTTATCGCCATCGAGCGCGTAAGCATAAAAGCCAGTCTCCTCGTCCCAGAAGGCATCGTTGAATTTATGGAATAGGACGCTAGCTTTCGACCGCAAGACGTTCGCATTATCGGGTTTACCGAGAAAGTCGTAGATTTCAGCCATGCGAAGCCACGCGTCGTACACATAGCCTTGCAGCTCGCAGAGGGCCTTCGGCCCTTTCACTTTAGAGCCGTCCGCGTTTACAACAGCGTCGCCGGAGTCCTTCCAACCTTGGTTTTCATAGCCTACGGGAGAGCGCGTCTCATATTCCTGGAAGCCATCTCCGTCGCGATCGCCGCATTTGTCTATCCATTCCAGACAATTCTCTGCCGTCATGAGATGATTTTCGATCAGACCGGCGTCGCCCGTGGAAAGCCAGGCGCTGTGCAACACGATCGGGTACAAAATCGTCGCATCCGCTGTTCCATAGTAGGGCGTATGCGGGATCAGCTTGAAATGCGCTAACTCGCCTCGCCGCAGTTCGTGCATGATCTTGCCGGGCTCTGCATCGCGGTAGTCATCTCTCTCCTTTGCTTGCAAGGAGCCGAGTATTTGGAGCGCCCCGCGAGCGAAACCCGGATAGACGAGCGCGTTCTGCAAGGAGACGATCAGGCTGTCGCGGCCAAACAGCGCCACGAACCACGGGACGCCTGCCACCGGCACGAATTGCAGGTGGTCTGTGCCTTCGAACGGAAGCCGGAGTGCGGCCATATCGTCCACTGCCTGGTCGAACAGACGGTAGAATTCCTCATTGGTAGTTCGGATTTTGAGAACCCTGCGCTTCCAGTCTGCCGCCTTCATGCCTAGTGGCGACTGCCCGCAGTATTCGATGCATTCTTTCGGTGCTTCGACACGTACCTTTCCGTCTCCAAGCTCGTAAAGAATGCAAGAGTGCCAAGAAGCTCCAGGCGCCAAATCGATCTCGAAGCTCAAGCGGCCGTTGGCATAAACGGCTTGGGCATCGTTGTTCGCAATGCGAATGTTGACCTCACGCCCGAAATCCTTGTTTCGATAGGTTGTACGCAGTTGCGCTTTGTCAGCCGACCATTCCGTCGTGATGTTCCCGCGGCGAATAATGTGTTTGGATTTGACCTCGAATATATCTGCGAAGTCACTTCGGACGGCGATTTCCAAGTTGAAGCGGATAGCCTTCATTCCTTGATTTGTAATATCAATATCCTCGTGGATCCCGCCATCGAGCGACCGGCTGAGCACAAGCGACAGAGTATGTTCGGGGATGTCGCCTTGCTCCGTCTCGATCACAGGATTTGTTAGATAAACGCGGGCGGCATAATGGGTGATCGCTCCGGAGTTGAGCAGCTCGAACGGCGCGCCGTTCGCGAAGATATTCCAACTGCTGATCAATCTCGTGTCGAGAAAATAAAGCCCTTTGTCGCTTGGCCACGGAATTTGGCCATCATTGTCGGTGACCAAGATAGTATCGCCCTGATTAATCACGAGTTGAGGTGGGCCGACGGTGATTTCGACAGGCATCTGCTCCCCCTTGAGGCGCGCTCTGCGGCCGCTCAAGCGTGTTTTTGTCGCGTAAGATAACGCTCAAGATCGCTATCCGTTCCGCACTCTGGTTATTCGATTGGCGCGTGCATTCACGTCCTGATAAGACCCAATTCTATTGGATGAAGCAGCCCATTCGGCATTAGGCGCGAATAATCTGCGGCGGCCAATTGCGCCGCTTCAATCATGCCGTGTCTGGCCGCCCACGTTTAGTGATGCCAATGTTTTCGCCACCGTCCCGTCCCCAACGGATGGAACCAAAACCCGCTGTCTCGTGTTGACTTAAGCTTGATTGGAAACAGCCCTCGAGACCATGAGCGTTCCGAATGGCCACCATTTTCCGGCCCAGCGCGAACTTGGCGGCTACGCTGACCCTGTTAGGTATCGCAGCGTTATCCCTCACTGGAGTCGGCTGGTTGTGGTTCTGGCCCCGAACTGATTACGCGCGTCACGTCCGCTGGTTTGTCGGTCAACCGGTGCCTTTCAGCCACGAACATCATGTCGCGGGTTTAGGAATCGATTGCCGCTTCTGTCATACTTCGGTGGAGGTGTCGTCCAGCGCTGGCCTGCCGCCGACCTACACCTGCATGACGTGCCATTCCCAGATCTGGACGAACGCCGCCCTTCTGGCGCCGGTACGGCAAAGCCTTGCAGATGACAAGCCGATCGTCTGGAACCGGATCAACGACTTGCCGGACTATGTTTATTTCAACCACAGCATTCACATCGCCAAGGGCGTCGGCTGCTCGAGCTGTCACGGCGAAATGGATAAGATGCCGCTCAGCTACAAGGCCAAAACCCTGACCATGCAGTTCTGCCTCGACTGTCATCGCGACCCCGGCCCGAATCTGCGGCC
>JALZAY010000234.1 GCA_030948025.1 Pseudomonadota bacterium | reverse complement strand
ACGCCGATCTCGCGGTCGTGCGCAGCGATCTCGCGATGCCGCCGAACGGCCAGACCGTGTTGATCATGCGCCGGGATGCGGCCCTGTTGTTCGCGCCGGCGGAGAGCAGTCTGCGCGCGATCGACGATCTGCGCGGGCATAAGGTTGGCGTTCTGCAAGCCGTGCCACCAGGGAAAGTGGACAATCAGCTTCTTCTGGACACGGCGCTTGCCCAATACGACGTTCCATCGGCCTCGGTTGGGCGGGTATCCCTGACTCATGCGGAGCTCTCGCGCGCGGTCGAAAACAAGGAGATCGACGCGGTTCTCGCCGTCGGCGTGCCAGGTTCGGATGGATTGACCGAGGCGGTCAACACGGTTGCCGTGGCCGGTCACGGTCAGCCGGTCTTCCTTCCCATCGCGGAGGCGAAGGCTATCGCGCAACGCTCGCCTGCCTTTGAAGGGGTCGAGGTCATGCGCGGCGCGTTCGGCGGCGGCCAGCCGAAACCGGCGGAGGATTTCGTTACCCTCGGGGTGAGCACGAGACTTGTCGCACGCAATAGCCTTGGCAATGAAGTGGCCGGCGCACTGACCCGGCTCTTGCTGGCGGCGCGGCCTGCCATCGCGGCGCGGTATCCGATCGCGAACCGCATCGAAGCGCCAGCCGCCGACAAGGGCGCGGCTCTCCCCGTGCATCCTGGCGCCCTCGCTTTTCTCGACGACGACGAAGAAAGCTTTTTCGACAAATACAGCGATGCTTTTTATATCGGCGCGATGTGTCTCAGCGTGCTCGGCACCGGGCTGGCGGCAGTCGCGAGCAGGTTCACGCGCCACCAGAGCGCGGACGCCGACAAAATCCTGCGCCGGTTGCTCGAAATCACGCAGGCCGTGCGAAGCGCCAGGCACGCCGACTTGCTCGACGGCTACGAGGAGGAAGCCGATGAGCTTTTGGCGCTGGCGCTGGCCCCGGATGCGGTCCACGCCTTGAGCGTCAACCGGATGGGCGCCTTGACCCTCGCTTTGAACCAGGCGCGCCATGCCATCGCCGAGCGGCGGCAAAGTTTTGCGGTCCCAATTCGTGCCCAATTTTCGCCGCGTATTGTCCGCGAATAGGTGTCGTTTGTTATGCGCGGGAGGTTCGGCCGCGGTGCTGGTTCGATTCCCGCGCCGTTTTTCGTTAGGAAAACTATCTTTTGGAAAGCTTATCCGCTTCGCCCAAGGCTGCGTCGTGCGCCTCCGTCATACCGATCATCTCGTATAATTGGGCAGCTTCAAAGAAACAGCGCGCGGCTTGTTTCGGATTTTTGCGAGAGTCCAGGGAGCCGAGGCCGCTAAGCACATTGGCCTGTCCGAGCCGGTTGTCGATCTGCTTAAAAAGGGCGATGGCGTCGCCATAGGCCGCGCGGGCCTGATCGTTGCGGCCGAGCTTGCTCTCCAAGTGGCCAAGCCCGGCGAACACACGGCCCTGTCCGAGGCGGTTGTCTTCCTGCTTAAAAAGGGCGATGGCGTCGCCATAGGCCGCGCGGGCCTGATCGTTGCGGCCGAGCGTGAGCTCCAAGTCGCCGAGCCCGGCGAGCACACCGGCCTGGCCGAGGTGGTCATCGACCTGCTTATAGAGGTTGATGGCCTCGTCATAGGCCGCGCGGGCCTGATCGTTGCGGCCGAGCTTGCTTTCCAACGCACCGAGCCCGGCGAGCCCATTGGCCTGGCCGAGGCGGTTATGCTCCTGCTTAAAAAGGGCGAGGGCGTCGCCATAGTCTGCGCGGGCCTGATTGTTGCGGCCGAGCTTGCTCTCCAAGTCGCCGAGTCCGGTGAGCACATTGGCCTGGCCGAGGCGGTTGTCCTCTTGCCTGAAGAGCGCGATGGCCTCGCCATAGCCCGCGCGGGCCTGATCGTTGCGGCCGAGCTTGCTCTCCAAGTGCCCGAGCCGGTGAGCACATTGGCTTGTCCGAGGCGGTCATCGATCTGCTTAAAAAGCGCGATGGCGTCGCCATAGGCCGCGCGGGTCTGATCGTTGCGGCCGAGTATGCGCTCCAACTCCCCGAGCCCCCTAAGCACATTGGCCTGTCCAAGGCGGTCATCGATCTGCTTATAAAGCGCGATGGCCTCGCCATAGGCCGCGCGGGCCTGATCGTTGCGGCCTGCAAAAGACAGCCGTTCTCCTTCGGCAAGTTTTGCTGCCGCTTGATTTCCAAGCGCTGTCTTTTTTGGGCTTTCGACCAGCGGCGGGGTCATGCCCGGCGGCGGCAGACCGGGACCCGGCGGCGGGGGCATATCCGGCGGCGGGACGAAGGCCGGCTTCGGATTCTTCGCAAAGACGACCACTAACAGGAACCCAAGGAAACCGCTTGTCATCATCGCGTATGCCAAGAGCTTCAGTCCCCCGGCATCATCGTGGAAAAAGATGACACCTACAATGCCCAAGACCAGAACGCTTAGAGCAGCGAGCCCAGCCGAGCTTTGCGCCGCTTTGCTGATGATGTCAGGCGCCTTGTCGATGAGCTTTTTGAGAATTCCACCCACGTGTGACCCCCGTCGAACCCCCTCCGGCTCGTCTGTGCCGGTTCCTCGCATTATGGTATATACAGGAAGGAACTGCGCTGAGTAGAAAAAGGTTTGGCAATGCAACTGGGTGTGGTTGGCCTTGGCCGTATGGGAAGCAATATCGCGCGGCGGCTGCACCGCGCGGGACATCATTGCGTGGTTTACAACCGGGCCCCAAAACCGGTCGCCGAGCTCGCGGCCGAGGGCCTGACGCCTGCATCGGAAATTCCGGATCTGGTCACAAAACTCGATCCTCCCCGTGCGATATGGGTGATGCTCCCTGCTGGCGCCATCACCGAAGGCATGATCGACTCCTTGAGCGAGCTGTCGAGCGCAGGCGATATTTTGATCGACGGCGGCAACACGTTTTACAAGGACGACATCTTGCGCGCGAAAAAACTTGAATCCAAGCGCATCGCATATGTCGATGTCGGCACGTCCGGCGGGGTATGGGGCCTCGAACGCGGCTATTGCATGATGATCGGCGGGTCAAAGGCGGCCGTCGATCACCTCGATCCGATTTTCAAGGCCCTGGCGCCGGGCCTTGGCGCCATCGCGCGGACGCCCGGAAGGGACGCGCGGGATCCCCGTCCGGAACATGGTTACATCCACGCCGGGCCCGCGGGCGCCGGGCATTTCGTCAAGATGATCCACAACGGCATCGAATATGGCTTGATGCAAGCCTACGCCGAGGGTTTCGACATCTTGCGTGGCAAGGCCGGTGCTAGGCTGCCTGATGCCGAGCGCTTCACCTTGGATCTCGCCGATATCGCCGAAGTCTGGCGGCGCGGCAGTGTCATTTCGTCCTGGCTTCTCGATCTTGGCGCCATGGCGCTCGCCGACGACTCCAACCTTGCAAGTTTCACCGGCGCGGTCGAGGATTCGGGCGAAGGTCGCTGGACGGTCGATGCGGCGGTCGAAGAGGCGGTGCCTGCCAACGTTCTCGCCGCGTCGCTGTTCGCGCGGTTTCGTTCGCGCGAGGAGCACACGTTCGGCGACAAGCTTTTGTCGGCGATGCGTTTCAAATTCGGCGGCCATGTCGAACATCCCGCCGCAAATCCTTCTGCCAAATGACCCGGCGCCGCGGCCGCCGGCCAAGGAGCGCCATGTTGGAACAAGGCCTTTCCCGCGCGCTTCTTTCTCACTGGCCTAACTCCGGGCCGGGCGGACAGGAGCGCGCATGACACCGCCGCCGGTCATCGACACCGCGGGCGACGCGGAAGCCTTGGCGTGGCGGGTCGCTGGCTTTATCGCCGCGCGCGCGTCCAGTGCGTCCGAACGTTTTGGTCTTTGCCTTTCCGGCGGCTCGACCCCGAAGCGTGTCTACGAACTCCTCGGGGCCAAAGATTTGGGCGCGTCGCTCGATTGGCAAAAGGTTCATCTTTTTTGGGGCGACGAACGGTTTGTGCCGGCGGATCATCAGGACAGCAATTTTCGCATGGCCCGCGAGGCCTTGATCGATCATGCGCCCATCCCCGCCGCGCAGGTTCACCCCATTCCAACCAACTCCGCTTCGCCGGACGAGGCCGCGGCCTTGTACGAGGCAACCCTGCAAGGCTTTTACGGGAGCAAGACGCTCGATCCAGAGCGGCCGCTGTTCGACGTGACCTTGCTCGGTCTCGGCGAGGACGGTCACACCGCTTCGCTGTTTCCTGGAACCAAGGCGCTCGACGAGCGCGACGCCTGGGTGACATCGAGCATCGGGATAAAGCCCGAGCCGCGCATCTCGCTCACCTATCCGGCGCTTCAATCGAGTGGGGTAATCCTGTTTCTCGTGTCGGGCGCAAAAAAGCGGGACATTCTCGCGCGCGTACTCGCCAACGACATGACGCTCCCCGCCGCCCGCCTCGCGACGCGCGGAACCATCCACATCTTCGCCGACCGCACGGCAATAGCGGGTTGACAAGGGCTGCATGGCCGCCAACCCCGTTTCGCCGTCTTCGCGGGCCTTGCTTTTTTTGTTGCTTTGCTTATAAGGCGCGGTTCCGAACCGCCCGGCTGAAGGGCTGCCGTGGCGGTTCTATTCGCTCGTTTCGACATGCTCTCTCGTTATCGAAATACGGGGCGGGACCAAATGGTCCGCTCAGCGGGCACATTTTGGAGGCTTGCCGCCCGACGGAGACTTAAGCAAAATGCCCAAACTTAAAACCAAATCCGCCGCCAAAAAGCGTTTCAAGATCACCGCGACAGGCAAGGTGCTCTATGCGCAGAGGGGCAAGCGCCACGGAATGATCAAACGGACCAATAAGCAGATCCGGAATCTGCGCGGCACCGCCGTGCTGTTCAAAAGCGATGGCGACAAGGTCGTAAGATTCTTTCTGCCGAACGGCTGAAGGTCCCCGCCGGCCGTTTGTTGTTTCATGATCAATCCGGAGATCAGCCATGGCACGCGTGAAACGCGGGGTTACCTCGCACGCCAAGCACAAGAAAACATTGCGGGCCGCCAAGGGCTTTTATGGCCGCCGCAAGAACACGATCCGGGCGGCGAAGGCGGCGGTCGATCGCTCGATGCAATATGCGACGCGCGACCGGCGCGCCAAGAAGCGGGTTTTTCGCGCCTTGTG
>JALZAY010000233.1 GCA_030948025.1 Pseudomonadota bacterium | reverse complement strand
TGGGCTCGCCACGGGCTTCCGCAGCGGCCTGTAGGCCCTTCCGAAGCTCATACCGGCGCCATGACGGAAGGCGAGGGCGCCAATCCTCGCGGCCGAGGCTTATGCCGGGGCGCACAAGGCCGTTGAAAAGGCGTGGTCCGGAAAGCCACAATCTCATTTCAGATATCCCTTTTCCTTCAGCCAATCGGCCATGACTTTTTGCACAAGCTGAGACACCGGCCGCCTATCATCCTTGGCCGCTTTTTCCAGCGCCGCCCGGATATCATGATCGAAGCGGATGCTAAGCGGCGGCCAGCCTTCCGCCGGTTTTTGCGGAGCTTTTGTCATCATTTTTCCGTAGCGTACTTGACATAGATAGCATTACGCTGTAATGCAATAGCTGTCTAGCATAAAGATGGAGAAAATGCAAATGACGCGCCAAGTTTCCAAGCCGAACATTTTTTGGGCGCCTTCGCTCGAAACCGCCCGGAAAATCGACGACGAAGATACGGTCAAGTCAATCGAGTCCGCCCGGTATCGCTTTGCGGCAAGCATGGCCGATCTGGAACGCTGCTACGACGAAGAGGCAGGCAGGCTGCGCGCCGCATTCGTCGCGGAAGTAGCCGCGCTTTACCAAAGCGAAGCCGCATAATCCCAAGCCCTTGCCGGGTTCCCGGCAGGGGTTTTTTTGCGAAAATTGGAGGAGCAAATGAGCAAAATCATGGAAGTGGAAGACATTCTCGCCGACGTGCGAAGCTGCGTCGAGTGCATATTCCTGGCGGCGAGCGGCTTGGGAGGCGGCATGAAACACGAGGCAACTGACCCGCTTCAGGTCGTGGCCGATATAGCGAGCAAGAAAATCGACGAGGCGATCGCCTTACTCGTCAAATGCCGCAAGGCCGATGGCGCAGGGCCGGTTCCGGCTGCGCCAGCCACCAAGCCTAAATCACCGGCAGCGCGAACGAAGAGAAGCGGCAAATGACAATGAAACCGAAACGCAAGGCACAGGCAGCCAAACCCGTCAAGCGCTGCACTCTTGAACAAGTTGCGGCCATTGATTTCGAGCCGTGGCAATATAACCCAACTTTTAAACTGCCCACGTTGGAAGGAATCGGAGATCCGCATCTGATCCATTGCCGATTAGCTTACGGCATAATGCACAAGGCCAAGCCCGACCTGGTTAAACTGTTCTCGGACGCCAAAAGCAGGAATGCTGCTCTGAAGTTGATCGGCGACCTTGAGGTCTCGCAAAAATTCTTTCTGGGCGCGGCAGAGCTAATTGAGGTAGCCCATCTGCGCCTGATCGTCGCGGGTTCCAGTTTTACGGAGGCCGCATGATGACAACCAAACCGAAGACCCGCAAGGCGTCGGCCAAACCCGCCCCACGCAAGAACGGCGCGATCGAGGCGCCCGCCGGTATCCGTGACCCGACATTCGCCTTGATCGACGCGCATAAGGCGCTGGTCAAGGAAGGGTGCCGCGTTTATGACAAGTTCGACAAAGCCGAGTTTGAAGCGAGAAAAACGCACGGGAAGCGGCCGTGCCCGATGGTTGCATGGCGCGGCCACTCGCTGCTTAGCGAGTACGGGATCGACAATTGCCGCGAGGTGTTATTGAGGCAACCTGGCGCCGATCGCAAGCAAGTCGAGAAGGAATACATGGACGCGAAGGCGAGTTTGGCGGCAGCCGAGCGTGCAGGCGTCGAATGGGAGCAACACGCGGGCATCGCGCCGTTGCGCGCGCAATGCGAGCACGCCAGCGCCGCTGAGCGTCGCGCGGCTATGCGAATGGCCCGGACGAAACCGACGACGCCGGCCGGCGCGGCTGCCCTGATTGCCTACACGCGGCGCGATATCATGGAAGGCGAAGTAGACTGGCAAATGGTCGCACTCAAGACGGCCGCCAGCGCGCTTACCAGAATGGGCCAGGAGGCCGCGTGACGCTCCGCCTTCGCTATCTCACCTTGAAGCTTCGCGCGCTGTGCTGGGTCTTGCTCCAGCTCAGGGCGCGGGCGGGGCGGCGGGACTGAGTGGCTCGTAGCGCCTACCACCTTTGTTCAGGGGTGCCTCTCGTTTTTCGCCGGGCGACAGCCTGCGGCGGCAGTGTCAGCCTCGCACATATAGGCGCCTGACTTCGTGTGGCCGTAGTTGTGGGTTTCCGCATAGTGATAGACACCCGAATTAGTGTTGCACCACACCACAGTGTCAGACGGGCATTTTGCCTTGGCTTCCGCCTCCGTCATGAACTCGCCTGATTTGGTCGGTGCGACGCGGCTTGCGGGAACGCGAGACGGCTCCGGCGATGCAACAGGCGCTCCGGGTTTAGGAGCTGCCGGAGGCGTGGTTATCGTGGTTCCTGGGGTAGGAGCTGTTTCAGCCCTGCATGCTGCTACAAAATCCTTTTTCGTCTGCCCACTAGCCTGAATCGCCGCCTTATTTTCTTTCCACTCAGTCTCGCACTCTGTGACCGTCTTCGTCCATCCGATGGAGGGAACGGCGGCAAAGGCCGCGGCGGCGGCAAAAAACAGCCTTGCGAAAATCCATTTCATTTCAGTTCCTCCCCTCGCCGATTGTCCCGAGCCATGGCTGGAAGCGAGCCAACCAGCTCATCAATTTTTTGTTACCCAACCGTATACCCAGCGTGATTTCATCGATGGCTTGAAGCTTTGAAGTTATCGCGTAACTCTTTGATTTTGCTTGGCGTCCCGGAAGGGACTCGAACCCCCGACCTACGGTTTAGGAAACCGCCGCTCTATCCTGCTGAGCTACCGGGACGAAACACCACCTTCTCGGCGCCCATCCGGCGTTCGTAAGGAACCGGACGGATGATTGCTTAGGTCTTGCCCCGCGGCAAGGCGGCGTCGGGCAGCCCCGCGCCTCCGCAGGCTTCGATTAGCATGGTTTGGGCTATCGGCAAATGCCAAGGTCGCGGCCGCCATGCGAGCAAGGCCACGGCATTCTCGATCGCTCGCCGCTTTTACAAATCGCCCGCGAAGCGCCGGCGGCGCTCGACTCAGCGCTTCGTTTCGAGGTAGAGGCAGATTGCCTGTGTCCGGTTACGTACGTCGAGTTTGCCAAACAAATTTCGCAAATGAAATTTAACCGTGTTGATCGACACGCCGAATTCCCGCGCCAACTGAGCATTGCTCTGACCGGTTTCCAATGCGGCAAGAAGATCGCGTTCCCGGTGTGTCAGGCTTGTAAGGGGATCCGGCCTGACCTTATGAATATCCACGAACGGAAACACCATGTCTCCGGCGGCGACCGCCGCGAATACTTCAAGCAGGCGTTCAGGGGGAGAAAGTTTGCTGACGAAGCCGGCCCCCCCGAGCCGCAACGTTTCAGCCGGCGCCATCGTGTCCTTGGTGCCGCTATAAACCACGATCTTCGGCGGCGCGGGGCGCTTTGCGAGGGCCTGCATAATTTCCGTAGCCCGAAGTGGCGGCAACTCCCAGCCGATGACCCCCAGGCTCACCGGAAGATGGGCCAATGATCTAAGAAAATGTGCTCCATCGCTCGCCATCAGCAAAAGATTGAAGCGCCTGTCCGGGGTGAGAAGCGCCTCCAGCGCACGCAGAACCATTGGGTTCTTATCGGCGATGGCTACGTTGACGGGAAAGATGGACTGCAATCGCCCGACAGGCCCCGCCTCGCGTCCGAAGTGCGTTTCCATTCGGCCTAGATTGCCATGATTGGCGTCGCCGGTCAGGTCATCGGCGTTTAGGGAGAGGCCGATAGCTTGGGGAACGCGTTCACGGCGGGAACGCGATTGAGCGAGAGCTCGTAAGCCGCCAACCATCTGAATTTGTTTAGCTCCGATCCTCGTCGACGGCTCCTGGGCCAAAGGTTTTCTCCCGTTGTTCTTTTTTACGCGCGCCTCAACTCACGATAGCATGTGACCGGCTTCCAAAAAACGGCAAAGCCGCGCGCGAGCGCATGGGTGTTGCGCCGGAAAGATACGCCCGCGCGGACAGAAACCTCGTGCCACGCGGGTCGGTTTCGATTGAGCCGGACGCCCCTGAACAAGTTTGCAATCGATGAGGTGAATCATTGATTCGCATCGTCTGCTTTTCAGATCGTGCCGTCCCGGATCATCATTGTTTAATGCCTTTTCAAGACACAAGACCATCATGCATCCCGTCGGCGCGCGATAGCCGCCGGCGCTTGTAAGCGCTTAACGGATATCGCACGGCGCGACAACCGGATTGCTCATTTCGAAACAGGCTTGTCGGTTTTCGAAACGGGCTTGTCGGTGAGAACCCACCGCGCATAAAAAAATACAGCGGCCACAAAGGCAACCGCGCAAATACCGCCTATAGGAGTCCCAACCCAACTCGCAATTTCAAGAAGCTCGCCCATTACCTTCCTCCTTTGGTTTGTTATTTATGCCTTGCGGGATCCACGCACCTACACCTTTGGTGCTCTTGCGCCGAGGGCTTCCTCGTCACAAGCAGCCAGCTTGGCCAGACGTCATTTAGGAGCAGCTGGATAATTTCCTCGCCGCGAATCTCATTCGCACGCCTGCGGTTTGTGCCTGGCTATCTAGGTTAAGCCTAGATCATGTCCGGTTTTTCCGCTTCGACTTTATAAATTCAATTGGTAGTCCCGGTCAAGCGGCACCGCGCGAAACCGGCGACAGGATCGAGCGGGAAACGCGTTTTTAATTTACGCCGCTGGCGTTACTGGCAGGCGCGCTCGGGCCGCTCGTCCGCGCTCGTCCGGCGGCGGAAAACGGTTTGCCCAGGGTGATGGATATGGTCATTCGCGACGCTGAATGCCGCCTCCGCAAGGATCGCGCTCCCGCCAACGCTCCACGTGTCAGCGTAAAGCCGCCGCATGGGACGGCGACTTCCTCGCAAGCCTCGTCGCGGAATGATCCTTTCACCCGATTCCCCTTGTCTGGGAAAACGGGATAGCGGTGTCATTGCCCCTTCTTATCCCCTGGGGCCGCGCGCCGGACTTGCCTGCGGCGGCTTGGCTCGAACATTCAAGACGGTTGCGAAATTCGCCCGGGCGGTCCAAATAGATGCTGGGAGGTTGGCGGTGGACGCACCACTCGCCAACCGGGTCAGGTCCGGAAGGAAGCAGCCCTAACGAGACCGGGCGGGTCTCTGTCCAGCC
>JALZAY010000232.1 GCA_030948025.1 Pseudomonadota bacterium | reverse complement strand
ATATTTCACGAGGCGCACGGACTCGACAGGTTTCCCATTAAGATCGCATCGATCGCGACAGAGTATTCGCGCAACGTCTTCCCCGACGCCCCAATCACTAAGGTGGAAGGCCTCGATCTGTCCACAAAGTTCGAGGGAATGCTGCTGCCGCATCCGAATAGAAACGGCGAGTGGGGCATAATCTACAACAGCTCGATCACCTCCAAGGGCCGCATCAACTTTACGCTTGGACACGAGCTCGGTCATTACCTGTTGCATCGCCATCTTTCGCCGGAAGGCTTTCGATGTTCCAGCCGCGACATGCTGGATTGGAAATCAGAGCACGGCCAGATCGAGGCTCAGGCGAACACGTTCGCTTCTTTCCTCTTGATGCCGCTCGACGACTTCCGGGAGCAAATCCGCAGCCAAGAGATCACCATGGCGCTGATGCGCCATCTGTCGGATCGCTATGAGGTATCGATCACGGCCGCCATCCTCAAATGGCTCGGCATCACCGACAAGCGAGCGATGATCGTCGTCAGCAAGGATGGTTTCATCGACTGGGCTTGGGGAAGCAAACGGCTCTTCAAATCAGCGATCTATTATCGCGCTCGTCAGGAAACTGTGCCGTTGCCTGAGCTTTCTCTTGCCGCTCGGCGAAATCTATCGATCAACGCTGAAATCGGTTTCGTCCATCCGAAGGGCGTGTGGGTCGGCAACGAAGAAGTGAACGAAATGACTGTCTTTGCCGGCAAGAGCGATATGGCAATCACTCTTCTGCTTTATCCGAACGACGGTGCGAACTACCTGCGTCTGATGCCGGACTGCGATGAAGAAGATACGCTCGACAGGTACGATCAATTTCAGAGACACGCATAATGGGTGCGGCTTCGCGTTTCGAGGAATCGATCGACAATTAGCTTTCTCCCCTAAGCGACGCGCCCAAGGGCCTCGCGATGGGATGAAGTCGATTCACGAATGATATTTCGGCGCCACGCGACCTCGAAACGCTCGTCTGCGCCCGAGGGGCCAAGTTATCCCTGAAGTCGTTATCGAAGCGCCTGGAATCTCCCCGGCGCGGAAGCCGAGGATTCGACCTACCGGCGACGGCGACGCCTGCGAGGATCCAAGGAGTCGCCGGATTTGGAGTCGCAGCGGCGCCAATGTGATTTCACGGGCTGAAAAGTTTGCGAAGCTTGACTTCAATTGCGGCTGAATCGATGCCGTGGCGGGCAATTCCCTGCGAGACGCTGCAAATTCCCTGCTCGTCTCGATAAATTCCCTGTTCTGAGCAATAAAATTCCCTGTTCCGATTTCTGGGGAATTATGCTCTAACAAGCTGATTTTGCTGCGTTCTGTCGGACGAATTCTCGCGCAGCGGCCCCATTTTTGGTAAAATTCCCTGTTATTTTCCCTGCTCGCAGGGAATTCTCGGCGCCAGACCGGTTCGCCTCTGACTGGCTCGTCAGCCACAGACCTCCCTGATATGACCGTGTGTTTTCAGTTTCCGCAGTCTCCGGAATAGTCGCGATACTTCCGCGCGTTAGCGCTCCGGCGACATCGGTGCCAAACAGAGACGCAAAACGCCAGGGTGTGGGGCGCGAACGGCCGCAGGTTCTCTCAAGGCCGTTTTCGAGTCGTCGGATGTGGAGCGTTTCGCCTGGGTTTTGATAGAGGTTTAGGCGGCGAAGCCGAGAACATGGCGCTGTTCGCTCCAGTCGTGCGGCAGGTCCTTGCTCAGTCGCAAGAGTCGCGTCGGCGTGAGCTCGATCGGCTGACGGCCCTCAAGCAGCGCGCGCACAATATCAGGCGCCAGATAGGACAATCGAATGAGGGAGGTTAGCCGGCACTTGTTCATTCCAAGGCGTCCGCTCATCGCCTCGATGCTGGCGTCCGATCCAGACAACAGCTGGTTCCGGATCGCGAAGGCTTCGGTGATCATGGCGGCGAGGCCGGCGTTGACTTCAGCCCCGGCGCCATTCGCGATGACGAGGCGCTTCCCCTTGCCGCCGCGTCGCAGCTTCGCCTCGATCGACAGGGTGATGGGGTCGATAGCAGGCCTTTGGCTCCCTCCTCCCGCTTCCAGCGCCGCGGCGATCTTCGCGCGGTTCAGCCAGATGTCGATCCGATCGGCCGCGACGGTTATCTGCTCGACAATGTCCCGGACGAGGCTTTTCATCTCGACGGGCGGCGCGGCGAGCCATCGCTTGGAAAGCGTGAAAGCGTTGCGCAAGGCCGCATCAAAGGCGCGAGCCTCAAGATCGAGCGGTGTGAGCGCATCACCGACGTCGATCCTGGACGAGAAAAACGCCCTAAGCCGCTCGAGCACCAGCCCTTCCATATCGCCCGCCGGGACGCGCATCCCTTTCTCTGCTTGCGGGCGATCGTCAGCCAGAAGTGGCGCCGAAACGTAGTAGCGGTATCGCTTGGCTTTCTTTGTGGCATGGGTCGGCGTCATCCGATTGCCGCCGGCATCGACGATCAGGCCTGCCAACAGGCTCGGCGCCTCCGCGCCCACCGCCAATGCACGCTCCTGCCGATGAACCGCAAGCTTGTTCTGCACGATCTGCCAAAGCTCCGGATCGAGGATGGCCTCGTGCTGGCCCGGGTAGGCTTCGCTTTGGTGAACGATTTCGCCACGATAGATCCGGTTCTGGAGCATCAGGTAGAGTGCCCCGCGGGAGTACCGTTGACCGCCGGCCAGCCGTCCGCCCGCTCCCTCACGGCGCTTGCTCACAATATCCTGTCGGTCGAGTTCGCCCCGGAGCAGCGCGACCGACCCCAGTTCCGCATAGCGCCGGAAGATCGACCGGACGGTCGAGGCCTCAGTCTCATTCACGATCAGTTTGCGGTCTTTGACGTCGTAACCGAGCGGCATGTTCCCGCCCATCCACATGCCCTTGCGCTTCGACGCCGCGATCTTGTCGCGGATGCGCTCGCCGGCGATCTCTCGCTCGAGGCGAATGACAACAGCATGTTGAGCGTCAGGCGCCCCATGGAGGTCGTCGTATTGAACTGCTGCGTCACCGACACGAACGACGCGTTGTGGGCGTCGAGGACGTCGACGATCTTGGCGAAATCTGAAAGCGACCGCGTCAGCCGATCGACCTTGTAGACAACGACGGTCTGAACCTTGCTGGCCTTGATGTCCTCCAGAAGTCGCTTGAGCGCAGGCCGCTCCATCGTCCCGCCGGACAGGCCTCCGTCGTCGTACATGTCCGCAAGCGCGACCCATCCGGCATGACGCTGGCTCACGATATAGGCCTCGCACGCCTCCCGCTGGGCGTCGAGAGAATTGAATTCCTGATCGAGGCCCTCCTCGGACGATTTTCGGGTGTAGATCGCGCAGCGGACGGTCAGCCCGGCTCGGGCGTGATCAGCCCTCGCCATGGCCCGCTCTCGCGCTTGAGTAAGAGTCCAGCTGCCGCCGCCTGAGGCCGAAGAACCGCGGGCCCGACCAGCGGGCGCCGGTGATCTCCCGTGCGACCACGGAGAGGGAACGGTAGCGCTGGCCGCGCCACTCGATGCCGTCGGCATGGATGAGGACCATATGGGTGACCCCGCGCCATTCCCGCACGAGCCGCGTGCCTGGCTTCAGCGGGATCGGGGGCGCGGGTTTAACCGCGCCGCGGCCCAACGGGTCGGCGCTAGCTCGCTCCAGCTTCCGTGCGGTGGCCGTGGAGAGGCCGCCATACGCCCGCTCCTGAAGCTTGTAACTGATCCCTCGGGTCAAGAGATCGCGGGAGAACCGCATCGGCGGCGGCATGCGATGAAGCCGCCGCCACTCCCGGCGCAGCTCGAAGATGGTCAACTCCGAGAGCCGCGCGAGCGCCTTTGCGACATCGACCGCCGCTTTGTCCATGTCAGCGAGCGCGCCGCTTTTCGATGCGATAGCGGCGAACGCCGTCATTGGGCTTCACTGATGTGAGCGGAAAACCGAGCTTCTTTTTCACCGTGCCCGCCAGGAACCCGCGCACGCTGTGCTGCTGCCAGTCGGTCGCCTGCATCATTTCTTCGATACTGGCCCCCTCGGATTGGCTCAGGAGGGTGAGCACGCGCTCCTGCTTGGTCACTCGCTCCGCCCTTGGTTCGTCAGCCTTCCTCAGCGTCTTGGCGGCGGCCGCGGCGGACGTGACCTTGCGCCGGGATGTCGCGGTCGATTTGCCGCCCCCCTTCTTGGGTGCGGCGCTCTTGGGGTTCCGGGACTTCGCGATGGAAAGGGTCGACATAGCACTGGGCTCCGTTGGTTCGCGGCGCCGGAATTGACGCTCGCACGACCCAAAGCCCCGCACGTCGCGGGGCGAGCCCTAAGCATGTCGGCGGGCGAGGAGGTCAACCGGCCGACCCACATAGCAATGCGTCCTTTGCGGCAGAAGTCCAGACGAATTCGGAGGCTGCAGCGCATTTGAGACGTCTCAGTTAAGGTGACCTTGTCGGCCGGCTGACCGGGGCCACTGCCCGCACAAATAGCGGCACTCAGAAAGTCTGGCGGCTGCTCGAGGGGACAACCATCGCAGGCAGAACCTCAAAGCGTTCTCGCAGGCAGAGATGGACGCGATCCGGACCAAGGTCGCATAAATCAATCCCTCTCTCGCGATTATTGAATGTGACGCTGGAGGCTGGACTCACGGGCGATTCGACGCGTGTCTGCGTGGACCCGTCCGGTCAACGAAAGTCGATCGTCTCTTCGACGACGTGATCGAGCGGCGTGTTCTCGGCCGTAAGGGTCATACGCAATTTCAGTTTGGTGCCCTCAATCTTTCCTTCGCAAACAATGCGCTCAATTTCCCGTTGCGAGGTGACGCCGACCAACTTGAGGAATTGACGCACAGCCATGTTGAACCTATCCTCGTCCATTGTGGCCTCCAGAAGCCCAGTTCTTTTGTGGTTCACTCCTGCAACCGCACCAATAATATCAATCGCTTAAAGATATCTAATTGGAAATCTGCGGGCCGCGCTCTCATTGTACGTAAATGGTAAGCAGATAAGGGAAATTCGGAAACGCGACTCCCACCCTCTAACGCGCGAGTCGGATATCAGCGCTGCCGCCGAACTTAACGCCTGAACTTGATCAACTCTTGAATGCGCTGTTCTTCGTGGCGCTGCTGCTTTATCTTATTCCGGCTGCCTTCGGATTGGGCAGTTCTCCAGAGCATCGGCGGCGGTTCCAGCTC
>JALZAY010000057.1 GCA_030948025.1 Pseudomonadota bacterium | reverse complement strand
GCGAACACCAGCGCGGCGCCGCCGGCGCCAAATCCGGTGAGCCGGTCCGGGGTGACGGCGCGCGGCATATGGGCGCAAAGCCAGGCGAGGAAATCGCGTTCGCGGCGGGCGAGAATATTTTCTTGAACGCGCGAAACCCCTGGCGGCGGCCATGGCGCCGGTTGGGCTTCTTGAACGAGAGCGACGCGTTGCACCACAAGCTCCCCCCATTACGGATTATCAATAACGGTGCACGAGCATATTCCGAGCATATTCAATGAACATTTATCTTGTGACAACACAATAGGATCGCAGGGGAATGTGGCAAAAAAACGCAACCAACGCCGCGCTTGGCGCGGATTCGGGTGGGACTCCATTCCATTGGAGCATGACTCCTTCGAATGAAATCGGTTCATAAGCGTAGCTGGGATTAGAGTTCGCGCTCATAAATGCGGAATGTGCGGGTATGATGAGCCGGCAGGCTGCGCGCGAGATTGAGCATCGCGCGATTGGTTTCGAGGATCCAGCTGATCTCGGTCTCCTCAATCCCGGCCCCGCGCGCCTTGGTAATCGCTTCGGCAAGAAGCAGCGAAACAGCCATCGAACCGATGCGGGTTCCCTGCCAGCGGCTGGCGACGCCGATCATCGGGATCCGCGTCATCCGCGTCCCGCGGCCATGAATGCGCCACAGCAGGCGTGCCCAGCCGGACGGCCACAGCTTTCCGCCGAGCCCAACGAGCGCTTCATTGACGTCGGGTATTTGCGCTACGACCGCGATGTCTTCGCCCCGCCATTGGGCTATTCTGATCCAGGATGGCTTGGAAACGGGCAAAGTAAGATCCGCGATCAGCCTGGCCTCCGCGTTGCTGACCGGAATCGAACTCCAATTGTTCTTCCAGGCATCGTTGTAGAGCCGCAGCACCCGGGAAAATTCCGTTGGCCAGCGCGTCAGGGCCAGACCATAAGTTTGGATCTCCTTGGCGAAATCGAACCGGTTTGCGGTTTTGGCGACGCGCTCGGGAAAGTCCGTCTCCGCTATCCGGCAGACATAAGCGAATAAATCCATGGCTTTGCGCAACCCGAGCGCCTCGATATGGCGCTCGTAATAAGGCAGAGCATGGTTGGTGCGCACGACGTGAGGCTGGTCAAACCCTTTGACGAGGAGCCCGGCTTCATGATTAATCGACAGACTGAACGGACCGCGCATGCGCCGCAGCCCGCGCGCGCGTAAAAAATCGGCGGCCTGTTGAAGCAGGACGGCGAACACGTCGCGGTCATCAATCGCGTCGATAACGCCAAAGTGTCCGCAGGCATCGTGGTATTTTTCGAGATGCGCCCGGTTGACCACCGCAACGATCCGGCCGGCCGGCCGGCCATCGCGAAAAGCGATGAATGGCTGAATTTCATTTTCAAGCATCAAGGGCGACCGCTTCTTGTCGAACACCTTGAGCATCTCGTCGCGAAGCGGCTCGATCCAGCGCGAATTGCCGGTTTGAGCGCGTTTTCCCGCCGCCATGAAAGCGGCGACGTCGGCCGGGCTTTGAACCTTCCGCACCAACAGTGCGGTCATGCCGGACCGCCTTGCGGAAATCCCGGTATGTTTTGCAGGGATGGGTTCGCGGTGACTTCTTTCATTGCCTCCTCGATCGCTTGAATTGTTTCATCTATCTGTTCGGCGCGATGCTCGGAGGTAAGAAAGAAACGCAGCCGCGCGGCGCGCTCGGGAACCGCTGGATGAATAATGGGCTGCACATTGATGCCGCGCTCAAAAAGTTCTTGGCTTAGAGCTACGGCAAAAACCGAATTGCCGGCCATAATGGGAATAATCGCGAAACCGGCGCTCGTTCCCGTATTCCATCCTCGCGTCTTGGCGGCATCGAAAAACAAGCGGCTGACACGGCGCAATCTTTCGACCCGGCCGGGTTCGCGATGCAGGATGGCAAGGGCCGCCGAGGCGGCGGCCGCCAGCGGCGGCGAAAGGCCGACCGAATAGACGAACCCGCCCGACATGCATTTCAGATATTCCACGAGGGCGGTAGGACCGGCAATGAAACCGCCGCATCCGGCAAGCGTCTTCGAAAGCGTCCCCATCCAAATATCCACGTCGCGCGGGTCCGTGCCGGAGTGATCGAACAACCCGTATCCCTTCGGGCCAAGCACCCCGAGACCATGCGCGTCGTCGACCATCAGCCAGGCGTTATGCCGCCGCTTTATTTCAACGAGCATCGGCAAGTCGGGAACATCGCCGTCCATGCTGTATAGGCCTTCAACGACGATCAACACACGCTCGAACCGCCGCCGGATCGACGTCAGCAGCAAATCCAGCGCCATGAAATCACGGTGCGGAAACGAACGCCGCTCGGCGCGGGACAGAGCCGCGCCGGCCAGGATACTGTTGTGGGCAAGGCTTTCGTGGACGATCAAATCCTTCGGCCCGAGAATGGCGCCGATAGTCGAAACATTGGTCGCGTGGCCGCTGACGAAAACGACGCAATCTTCCTGCCCATAATGTTGCGCCAAGGCCCCCTCGAGTGCCCGGTGTCCTGGCCGTTCGCCAGCAACCAGCCGGCTCGCGGACGCCGACGTGCCGAATGCGTCAACGGCGGCATGCGCGGCTTCGCGGACCTCCGGATGATGGTTGAGGCCAAGATAATCATATGAAGAATAATTGATGAATTGGCGCCCGCCTATGAGGGTCGTCGCGCCGGCAGCGGTTTCATGGAGGCGAAAATAGGGATTGTCGAGGCCAACCACGGCCGCCATCGATCGCTGAAGTTTGAGTTCGCGATACCCTGGCAGATTTTGAAAGTCCATCACGCCGTTCGGAGATGGCGGGACCGGCACCCGCGCGATTTGCGTCTTGGCACCGGCCGCCAGAGCGTCAAGGCGGTTTTGAACCATTTCGTCGAGGCGCCGCCGGCCCTCTTCGTCCAACCCAGCTCGATTTTGCGACTTCATGCAAATTTCCTGGGGGCTAGTCGACGGCCCGGGCGAAGCGATCGATTCATTCGTGAACGGACGTGGAAGAAGCTTGGTTATTTCAGACAATATGTCAACGCCGGTTTTGGTCGGCGCCCGCTGGGTTCCGCGCTTGCCATTGGCGGACCCGGCTCAAAACGTTCAGCACCGGCACTGCGTTGAGTTAGGTGGGCGGCCAATGATCTTGACCGGGCCGGTCTGATCCGTGCCTTATAAATTCAACCGGAGCCGCCGCCACGAGATCCCCAAGGCGCAATACCGGGCGAGGAACCGGCCGGTACGCTCAGCCAGGAAAACGAGGGGATGCCTGGGGCCTTATCCGCGAACGGCGATGGTTTTAAGTTCCTGCAGAACGCTGTTTATGAAGCCGGGATGGTCTGTCGCGCGCAAGGACGCGGATTGCGCCGCGACACCTCGCAAATAGGCTGCGATCTCGCTTGTGTCTTCTGGAAATTGGTGTCCTTGCCCGCCAATGAAACATCGCAACTTTTCAAGGCAATCCGCCAGCTCCTTGTTCTTTGTGAATGCGGGGCGCTCGCGGCCGCCTGATTTCGATCGAATTTCATATTCGAAAACGGTTTGGGCAAGGCTCAACCAGATGACCCGCGCGTCGCACGGCGCGCCGGCGAAAATCGAGAGTTTGATGGCGATTGCTTCCCGCACGCCTTGCGCGTCGCTCTCGCCTTCTTGCGTCAAACTCCCTGGCGGCCGCCTGTGTTTGTTAAGGGCACGCGGACAGAAGGCGATTTTTCCCTTGCGCAGGCACGCGACGTAAATCGCCCAGTCACCGCAATAGCGGAAACCTTTGGCCGCGCTCAAACCTTCGTTGAGCGCGTCGCGCCGGAATAGAACCGCGCTGACGTTGGGAATTGTATTTTTGATGGCAAGAGCCTCGGCGATTTCGTGCGGACCCGTCTCGACATATCCTGCTAACCATTTTGTTTCGCTGAGTGAATCGGTATAGAACCGATAGGTCGAAGACAGGATTTCCCCCTCCGTTCCGATTACTTCGGAATCGCAATAGGCGACTGCAATGTCCGGATCCATAAAGGTGGCGGCCATGCGCTCGAGAAAGCGAGGGCAAGACGAATCATCGCTTTCCGCGATCCAGACGAGATCCCCGGCGGCGCTTTCGATCCCCTTTGCCCATTGCTTAAAAGGCGAACCGCTATTCGTCGCATTTGCAGCGATCGCGAAGTGAATTGGCGACCGCGCCTGCCACGCCCGCGCGATCTCCAAACTGCCGTCGCTCGACCCATCGTCGAGAAGGATAATTTCGTCCGGCCTTAATCGTTGCTCGAAAATCGACGCGAGCCTCTCATCGAGATATCGCGCGTGATTGTAGTTTGGAACGATCACGGAAATTGTCATGTGACGGGATGGGCGGTAGACGGCGCGATGGGCCAAGAGTTCCACCCAATCGGCGGCGGCGAACTGCCTTGATTCCATGAGATTGTGGTACGGCAGACCGATGTCCGCGCATGTCCGAGCAAGCGGCAATGCGGCGCAGGCCGCCTCGCAAACAAGCCCTTTCGGGTCCCGGAACTTCATTGCGCGCAGCACGCGCTCGAGGACAACGTTCCGGTCGAACAAAGCTAGGTCGGGTCGCGACAAGTCGAGTATCGCAACTCCTGGGATCGATTCCATAGAAGCGTCGGTCACGCAATAAACATCCAGTCCCGGCAGGGTGACGAGCATCGTTAAGAGTTGCCTCAGTCCGGCCGTTTCCCTTCCCGCGGCCTCTCCAACATCGACGATCAATGTGCGAAAGGGCGCCTCGATCGCGCCGGGCGCGGTGTCCGATTTTTGCCAGGGAAGTTCCTCGAAATAGGCATTCGGGGACGCGGGTGGCGGAAGAACCGGATGGGTGCTGTGCCACCCATCGCGCCCGCGCTCGGCATAAAAAGCCAGCGCCGTCTCGCGCGCCGCACCTTGCCCGGGATGGGCCGCGACATAAAACTCGGTGTCGAAAAAACGGGAGGGATCGTGGCCTTGGCGAGCGCCAATCGCCAGATAATGGCGCAGTGGCTCCATGCCCTCGTCCCGCGCATCAGCATTGTTCATCCGGTACCATGCCGAATCAAAAAGCGGACCAGGCGAGCGGCCTTCCTTATCTCCAGACGCCACGAAATGGAGAAACGGGTCGAAGCCCGCACGCCGCACGTCAGGATTGTTTTCCAAATACCATGCCCGGTCGAACAGGGGCGTTGGGGCGAGGCCGCGCGGCAACCCGTAAGCCACGAAATGTCCGAGTGGCGTCAAACCGCTGGCGCCGCCGGCGGCTTTTCGATAGAATGGGGTTGCAAAATAAGGAGACGGCTCGATGCCCTCCCGCGCGCCGTAATTTATGTAATCAACGAGCGGATTTTGATCACGCTGCCGGGGTCCGCGCGCGTTCATATACCAAGCTGGATCGAATAAAAGGTGTGGCCGGTAACCCCGGTCGGCGCCGCTGAGCAGATAGTGCATAATCGGATCCAACCCCGCGACGCCGCTCTCGGGATATTCGGCCCGGTACCATTTGCGATCGAAGATCCGGCTTCGCGCAATGAGCCACCTCCTGCGGACCCGCGCAAGACTCGTGAGCGGTTTTTGTAAGTTCAGCAACACGGCCGTTCTCGAAGCAATTCGGGCGATGAATTGAAGCGTTTTATACGTCGCCCGGCGATCAGATTCGCCGACACAGTTTGAGCATAGTTGAGCGGTTTGCAATCTTTCAGATTTCATGGAATCTTTCTTGCCGATCTCGAAGCCTCTTGGCGCCCTGGAAAATGCCGCCTCAAGAACGCGCACCCGCCTGTCCGGTCACAGGGCGTCCGGCCGTCCGGCATGTCCAGTGGGTGTCGGCCCGTCTCCTCACCGACCTTTGGCGTATCGAGTTCAAGACGGACGCTCGGCCAAGCTTCCGCAGCATCGATCGATTCGGATTGTGGGAGTCGCCGACAGGTCTCTATTTCTTCGATCCTCCGCTTGAAGGAGACCGCGCGTTTTATGCCGAGTTCTACACAAGGCTGAACGCCAAAAAGCTTTTTTCACACCAAGCCATTCGCCACGAGTTTCTGATCGCCGCGCGGCGCATCGAAGCGGGGGCTCGCGTCCTCGATGTCGGATGCGGGTTTGCGAGCTTCCGGTCATGCGTGCCGCAGGCGACTTACACGGGGCTCGACCCGCACTTCGCCGAAGGCGGCGCGATCGATGGAGTGCGCAACGAAACGCTCGCTCAGCATCTTGTCGAGCACGCGGGATTTTACGATGCCGTCTGCGCGTTCGAAGTCCTCGAACATGTCAGGGCACCCGCGACCCTGTTCGCCCAGATGGCGCAAACGGTAAAACCTGGCGGCCTAATCTTCGTTGGCGTGCCGCACGTCCCGTCGGCAATGACCCGCATACCGAATTTCCTGCTCAATGCGCCGCCCCATCATCTCACGTGGTGGACGAGATCCGCTCTCACCGAATTGGCAAAAAGCGCCAACGCCGTCGTTGAGAACATCGAGCATTTCCCTTGGGGTGGCCATGATTCGCTCGTTTATTGGATCGAGCGTTGCACCGCGGTCAAATGCAGCGGGGCGCATTTTCGCGGTGCGTGGTCCTGGCACGCCGCCGCAGCGTTAGGCCTGCTCGGCGGCCGTCTTGCACACCGGTTACTTGGCACTCCGGCAACCAAGGACGAGGGCGCGGGACTGCTGTTGACCGCGCGACGGGCGGGCCAGGAAACATCCCAGCAATGAATACCATCGCCGGAATTGTGGTGTTCGCGTGGATCGCGATCGCGATCTTAAATACGCTTTCGGCTTGGCGCTACACATGGGGCCTTCCGCTCACCGAAATTCCCGGAACCACGCCTCCCGCCGCCGTCATTGTGGCCGTGAAGGACGCTTCCGACGTGTCGCGTGCCTTCTTCGACGGGCTACGCCATCAGGCCTACCCGGATTATCGGATTATCGCGGCGGTCGAGTCCGAGGAAGATCCCGCCTTCGCCATGGTCACGGAGGAATCGAAACGGCCGGGAGCACCACTTCGCACGGTCGTCGCCGGCCAATCCGGCCGGACCGGTCAGAAGGTCTGGAATTTGCTCGCCGCCCTCGATGCAATCGAGCCCAGCGATGAGATCGTGGCGTTTGTCGACGCGGACACGCTGCCGGAGCCGGAGTGGCTTTCCCGGCTTGTTGCCGCTCTGGTCAACACGGGGCGTGACGCGGTCACGGGTTACCGCTGGATCATCCCGGCCGATAACCGGGTGAGTTCGGCCATTGTCGCGGCGGCGAACGCGTCCGTTGTGACGGTGCCGAGACTTCCTTCGATCATTAATCATTGCTGGGGCGGCACGATGGCCATGCGGCGCGAGACTCTGGAGCGCATCGACATCCGCCGCTATTGGGTCGGCGCGATCAGCGACGACGCGCAAATGACTCGTGCCTTCAAGGAAGCAGGGTACGAGGTCTATTCGCCGCGCCAGAACCTCCTTCTCTCACCCGTGGCGATGAGTTGGAGCGAAGCTCTATCGTTTGGGCGGCGCCAATACCGTATCATGTTGCTGCATAGTCCTGGCATGTGGGCGCTGGCGGCGGTTGGAACGATCTTCCCCGTCGCCGCCGCAATTGCCGCGCTGAGCATGGCCTTGCAAGGGAGTGTCCTTGCCGTCGCCCTGATTGGCGTATCTCTCGTTTTAGGCGAGGTGCGTTATCATTGCCGGCGCAGAATCGTCAGCGCGCTCTGGGGAGAGGCAACCGCCGCCGGACGCGCAAACTACTGGCGGGTCGAACGGTGGCTGCGTCCCATCTGGTGGAGCTTCCATGCGTTGTGCGTGTTTTTAGCGCCCGGCTCCCGCCATATTCGCTGGGCCGGCATAGATTACCGGGTTCGCGGGCCGCAGGATGTCGAAGTGTCGAGGCCGCCGGCCGCACAGCCCTAGATGAGCGGTTGCCGCTAGATCCTTATCCGGTCAAGCAGAGCTGGCTCCGCTCTCAGCCGGGCGATCCGCGCCGGAACCGGCGGGTGGGAATAATAAAACAAGGCGTAGAGCGCGTCCGGCGTTAGGGTTGAAAGATTGTCCCGCGCGAGCTTCGTCAAGGCGCTGATCATCGGCCCGGAGCCGGCCATCGCCTTCGCGAAATTGTCGGCCTGATACTCGGCGCGGCGCGACAGCCAGCTTGTCAGCGGCGACAGCAAATGCGAGACGGGTCCCATCACGGTAAGGACGACGATCAAAACCACGCCGGGGTCGGCTGGCAGGCCGAACGCGCCAGCTAATCCGCCGGCAGCGAAAGCCCAACGCAGGACAGCGAAACCAACAAACGTGAGCGCCGCCAGCTCGACAATGCGCTGACCGATATGACCGAGTTTATAGTGCCCCAGTTCGTGGGCGAGAATCGACAAAATTTCATCAGGCGTATGGTTTTGCAGAAGCGTGTCGAAGAAGACGATGCGCTTGGCCTTTCCGAAGCCGGTGAAATAGGCGTTGCCGTGCGTCGAACGCCGCGAGGCATCCATGACGTAGAGCCCCTTGGAGGCGAAACCGCATTTTGCAAGAAGCGCTTCGACGCGCGACTTCAACGCTCCGTCCGGCAGGGGCGTGAACTTGTTGAACAAGGGCGCGATGACGGCGGGATAAATCACGCTCATGGCGATCGTCACAGCCATCAACGCCGCCCAGCCGAGGAGCCACCAGGTGTCGGGCATGACGCGCAGCAGCCAGAACAGACCATAGAGCAAAGGGACTCCAAGGAGAGCCGAGAGCGCCACGCCCTTTATCCGGTCGCGCAGAAACATTGTCGGTGTCAGGCGGTTGAAGCCGAACCTGGCTTCCAGCGCGAAGCTGCTGTAAATCGAGAAAGGCAGATGAAGAACGCGCCCAACCAGCGCGAAAGCAACCACGACGGCGACAGCGCGGGAGAGGCCAGGAGCAATGAATTGCGCCGCCAACGCGTAAAGCGGTCCGAGCAAGACAATCAGCCAAAGCGCCGCGAGGACGGTGTCGAAGACGGTCTCCGCGATCGCCAGCCACGTGCGGGCCAGGGTGTAGGTGGCCGCCCGCCGGTGGTCCTCGGCGCTGATCCAGCCGGCAAACCCGTCCGGAACGTGTTCGCGATGGGCGGCAACCGCGGCGGCCTGACGGTACATTAGGGAGATGCCAAGTATCCCTGACAGGACAATGGCCAAAATAATTGCGATGGGGATCATCTGCTGATTCCTCGGATGCCGGCGGAGCTTACATAGGACAAAATACTTGGCGTTCGAGTCCAAGGAGTGCACCGCTCCGGCAATGGGGATACGCACATGCGAGGTTCTTTCGACAAAGGAATGGTCATCATGGATTTGGCGCCCATCGCCGCTGCTTGGCAGCCGCGGCTCCTTGGACTCTTGCGGATCGTCACGGCCCTGCTGCTTCTCCAGCACGGCATGGCGAAGCTTTTCGGCTTTCCGCATGTCGCAACGTTCGACAACGTTCAGCTCCTGTCGCTCTTGGGCGTCGCGGGCGTTCTGGAACTCGCCGGCGGCGTTCTACTTCTCCTCGGCATATGCACCCGCCCAGTCGCTTTCATTTTGTCCGGCGAAATGGCGTTTGCCTATTTTCTCGCGCATGCGCAGAAAAGCTTCTTTCCCATTCTCAATCAGGGCGAGCTTGCGGTCCTCTATTGCTTTGTCCTCCTTTATCTCGCCGTGGCCGGCGGCGGCGCGTGGAGTTTTACGCGCGACAAGGTTACGCCGCCTTCCATTTGATCGAACAGCCGATGGATGGAATTTGATCGGCGGGCGCCACGCCCGTTGCCGCTATGCTCCGCATCGCCTCGACAAGCTCCCGCCGCGCGCGCGCCGGAGGTGGCGCGGTGCGGCCTTCGTCGAGGCGGCCACGGTATTTCAGCTTCAGGTCTTTGCCATAGCCGAAGAAATCGGGCGTGCAGACCGCGCCATACGCGCGCGCCGCGGCCTGGGTTTCATCGTGAAGATAGGGAAACGGAAAATTGTGCGCCTGCGCGAACCGTTTCATATTGGCGAACGAATCCTCCGGATAGTCCATGGCATCGTTCGAGCAAACGGCCGCGAAGCCAATGCCCTCGGCCGTTAATACGCGGGCATCCGCGACAAGCCGACCGATCACCGCTTTGACATAGGGGCAATGATTACAAATGAAAACGATCACCGTGCCCTTTTCGCCCGCCACATCTTTGAGCGTATAGGTCCGCCCGTCCGTTCCGGGAAGCCGGAAGTCCGGGGCCGGCGTATCCAGAATGATTTTTGTTGCCGTAGCAGCCATGATCTTACCTCCGCGTGCCTTAGATATAGTGGCGCGCCGCGCGGGAGCCAACCGCCGCCTCGGGGTTGACGCGGCCGGAGCCATGGGACTAACCCAGGCAGACCTTGCCGGAGCCATCGCGGCCGCCTCATGCCAGAGCTTTCCCCGGACGACTCCAAACGGCTCGCCGCCGGGAAGGCCCTGGAGCTCGTTACCCCTGGCATGCGGCTTGGCCTTGGGACCGGCACGACGGCGGCGCATTTTGTCGAACTTCTTGCCACGCGGGTCGCCAAAGGGCTGGACGTGATCTGCGTGGCCAGCTCGGAGCGCACCAACACCCTGGCAAAACTCCATGCCATTCCGCTGACCTCGATCGACGCTTTCCCGGAGCTCGATCTGACGGTCGATGGCGCCGACGAGTTCGACCCAAAATTGCGTCTCATCAAGGGCGGCGGCGGCGCGCTCTTACGCGAAAAAATCGTCGCCATGGCCTCGAAGCGCACGGTCGTGATCGCCGATTCGTCGAAATTGGTGGCGGTCCTCGGCAAATGCCCGCTGCCGGTCGAAGTCAATGTGTTCGGCCTCGAAGCGACCCGCCGGATGATTTTGGCCGCCGCGCGGGCATGCGGCTGCGATGGCGAGGTCCGCCTGCGGAAGATTCCTGGCGGCCAGGCCTTTGTCAGCGACAATGGGCACTATATCGTGGATTGCTTCTTCGGCGCCATTCCCCGCCCGGAGGATCTGGCGGACCGGCTCGCCGCCATTCCTGGCGTCGTCGAACACGGGCTGTTCATCGGGATCGCCAAGGCGGTGATCAGCGCCGGTCCGGCCGGCATCGAGATTCTTGGCCAACTCGATTGACGCCGGCGGGGCGGTCCTGCATCTTGCGCCACGGTTTGGGGCTCACGCCCCCTTTGGGAGGTTTTCGCTTGCGCACAGCTCTTGAAAAACACGTCATGAATTTGCTTTTTTGCCTTGCGTTCCTGCTTGCTCCCTTAGTTGCCGCGCGCGGAAGCAGGGCTCAACAAGCCGCGCCCAACACCCCGCCGGGCCAAACCGGGCCGGCTCCGGCCGCGCCCAGCCCGTCGCATTTGGCCGCCGCCCGCGCGCTCGTGATCGGCTGTGGAATGTCGCGCTCCTTTAGCATCATCATTCCCCAATTTATGGATCAGATCGGCTCGTCGTTGACCCAGACGCGGCCGGAACTTATCCACGATCTCAACGCGGTGCTGACCGGGCTCAAGCCCGAATTCGACAAGCAAGCGGACGAAATGGTCGATATCGCCGCGCAGATATATGTCAAACAGATGAGCGAGCAGGATTTGAAGGCGGCGGTGGCCTTCTTCGAGAGCCCGGCGGGAAAAAAATACGTCGAGACACAACCGGCCTTCTTGACCGAGGTCGTGACCGCGATGCAAGGCTGGCAAGGCAAGATATCGACCGACATGATGACCCGCGTGCGCGCGGAAATGAAGAAGAAGGGCCATGAACTCTGAGGCCAAGGGTCATGACGAATGCTGTCCCAACGCCGAGTTAATAAGTGAGGGTCACCACGATCGTGTCGTTGTAAGTCCCCGTCGAGGGCGTCGCCTGCGCCGCAATCCGGCCATAGACCGTGACGGATTGCGCGGAGCCGGTGCCCGTGCCGGCGACCGTGTCCGTGCCGATTGTTTGGCCCCAGTTCATGGTCCGGCCGGCGTCTCTGAACACGGAATAATTGATGAGCGCCGGCCCGGCGGCCTTCATCTGGCGCGTCGTCACCGAGCCGCCGTTCACGCCCTTGTCGAGCCCGATATTGTAAGGCGTGCCGCTGGTGCAGGTGGGCAAGATCGTCGTGCTCGCGTCCGTGTTGGCGGTGAGCACTCCCACAGTGCCGAAGTTGAGATTATTCGCCGACGGTGCAAGTGGGGGGCACAGTGGCGGTTACATTGAAGGTGGTCGTCGCGGTGGTACGTATGGTCGTGCAAGGGCCGACCTGAGCGGGCGTGCCATAGTTGATCTCGGCGTCGGCCCCGCTGAAGGCGCTGAGATAGGATCCCGCCACGGCGGTCTGCTGGCCGGAAAAGACCCGGCCGTAGATGGTTTGGGTCGCGGAGTCAGTGGGGGAGTTCATCAAATCGATCTGGACCGCCGCTGGCCCCGGCGCCCGCCCAGATATAGGAGCCCCAGACGCCGGGATCGAGCTTCCCAGCCGCCTCCATGACCGGGAAGGCGGTCGTCACCTCGGCGTTGAGCTCCGGCGTTGGGTCAAGAGTTCCAGACCAGATTTTCTTGCCGTCCGTCTAAATATATTGCTTGCTCCGGTAGGATGAGAGCTGGGCTAGACCTTCGATGCAAAGCTGTTGATCCTCGGTCGAGATCGCGGCATTGGCAAAACCCGAGGCGGTTACGAACGGCGCGAAGTCAGCCTTACCGAGGGCGAGGGGTTCGGAAAACTGGAAACACGCGCGAGGCGAGGCGGACTCATTGTCGTAGTCGAGAATACGAAATCCGTGCTTTTCGCGCATGTCAGTGTAGATATTCCGGACTTGCGCGAGATCGGCGAGGTCGAGGCTCGCGCGGTAGGCATCGAGGGCTGGGCGCCACATTCCGCGCTTCGCAAAGATTTCACCGAGCCAAGCGAGCGCCGCCGCTTGCTCCGGCTTGGAGCCCGCCCGCTCATAAGCGATATAGGCCGCCGCCGTGCCCGCCGACCGGAACTCATCTTCATCCCCCGCCGCGATCGCCGCGCGCGAATAAGCGATCCAGGCGCCAGAATCATTCGGATTGGCCGCGACGATCGCGGCAAATAATTTGAGAGCGGCCTTGGAATCCTTGCTCCCGAGGGCTTGAGCTAAGTCCTTGTGCAGCTGCGGCAGCGGGCGCGAGGCCAGCGCGCCGAGATCCTTGCCGATATTTTGTTCGAGCCGGATCGCGTCGTTTTCGAGCTCCTCGCTGACGAAGCTTTGTCGCGCCTGTGCCAAGCCCATCCACAAGAGAAACGCCAAGCCTATAGGGTAAGCGGGGCCGATTTGCGCATTTCCTTCCTCGTCCAAGCAGAGACCATCGGAGAAGCCGTGTTATCATAGCGGGTTTCGAATGCCATGCTTGGGGTGGACCCTAAATACGCGGTGGAAGAACCCGCGACTCGAAAAAGCCCAGTTCTTGATGAGAGTATCCTTGTTGGCGTTTGCGAGCCGCTCACCCCGGGGGCTGAAACTGGTCGCGGGTTGACGTTATTGCGCGGCGCGGAAGTCTCCCGGGGTGGCCGCGAGCCGCAAAACAGGCTGAAAATCCATCTTCAGCCCAAAGCATCCGCGTTATCCGAAATTCCATCGCGGATGCTTTGAGCCGGGCCGCACGATGGATTTTTGGCCGCACATATTGTTGTTGCGGAATAACCGCAATAAGACCATGCCCCTCAAAAGTTCTCTTTGATCCGCCCCCCGTTTATAGTGGCGCTCCTTCTGGAGCTTGTTCGTGACACCTCACCTCCCAAAACTCGGCGCTCTCTTGTTTGTCGCCGCGATGGCCCTTTCGCTCGCCTCCTGCGGGCGGCGGGGACCGCTCGAGCCGCCGCCCGGCGCGCCCGCCTCGAACGCGCCGCTAACCGGCACACCAGGCGATTATGAAACCCCCGCGAACCCCGGTGAGCTGCCCGGCAAAAATACCGCCGCCGGTGCGGAAACGCCGCCGCCTGGAGCCGCCAAGCCGGCGCCGCCGCATGCCCCAAAATCGTTTCTCCTCGATCCCTTGCTCTGATCCGCCCATGCATCACTTCACGATGAAGAACGGCGTCATGCATGCCGAGGATGTCGACCTCGCAACGCTCGCGGGGCAAGTTGGCACGCCATTTTATTGCTATTCGACGGCGACGCTGACCCGCCATTATGACGTGTTCAATTCGGCTTTTCCCACCTTGCCGCATCTCATTTGCTATGCGGTGAAAGCCAATTCCAACCTGGCCGTTCTCAAAACCCTGGCGCGGCTCGGCGCGGGAATGGATGTCGTCTCAGGAGGCGAACTCCGGCGCGCACTAGCGGCAAGCGTCGCCCCAGAAAAAATCACCTTTTCGGGGGTCGGCAAGACGCAAGCGGAAATGGCTTTTGCGCTCGAACAGGACATTCTTTGCTTCAACGTCGAATCGGAGCCAGAGCTCGCCCTTCTTTCCAAAGTTGCAACAAGTCAAAACCGGACGGCCCGCGCGGCGCTCAGGGTCAATCCCGATGTCGATGCCAAAACCCATGCCAAGATTGCCACCGGCAAGGCGGAGAACAAATTCGGCATCCCGATTCGTCGCGCCCGCGAAGTCTATGCACAAGCGGCGACCCTGCCGGGGATAAAGATCACCGGAGTCGATATTCATATCGGTTCGCAGATCACCGACCTCGCCCCGTTCGACGATGCCTTCCGCCTGATCGCCGATTTTGTCCGCGCGCTGCGCGCCGATGGTCACGCAGTCGAGCATATCGATCTCGGCGGCGGTCTCGGCATCCCCTACGGTCTGTGGGAGGATCCGGAGAGCTACCACCCGGAGCGCTATGCGGCAATCGTTAAGGCAAGGCTTGGGCCGCTCAACTGCCGCCTGATCTTCGAGCCGGGCCGGTTGATCGCGGGCAACGCCGGCATTCTCGTGACCAGCGTCCTATTCGTGAAACGGGGCGAGGCCAAAACCTTCGTCATTGTCGATGCGGCGATGAACGATCTGGTGCGCCCAACGCTTTACGATGCGCACCATGAGATCCTTTCCGTCCGCGCGGCGCATGCCAGGCCTGAATTCACCGCCGATATCGTCGGCCCGGTCTGCGAAGCGGGCGATTATCTCGCGCTTGCGCGTGAGGTGCCCGAGCCTTCGCCGGGCGATCTTCTGGCGATCATGTCGGCCGGCGCCTATGGCGCGGTGCAAGCCGGGACCTATAACTCGCGGCTTCTGGTGCCGGAGGTTCTCGTGAATGGCAGCCAATACTCCCTTGTGCGCCCGCGCGGAACTTACGAGGAATTGATCGGCCTCGACAAAATTCCGGCCTGGTTCGGCTAGATATTTCTCCCATGCCCCTGGCGCTTGGCCGCCATGGTGCTAGCGTCGTTGCCCGCGGCGGCATGATGGCCGCGCTTTGGAGATCGTTTTGCTAAGACCGGGACGCTGGAAACCAATGCGCTCGGAGCGCTCGCCGTGCGGCGAACAGGCCGCGAATCCGCGTCTGGAGCGGCTCGCCGCGAAGGTGCGCGCGATCCTTCTTTTCGAGCGGGCGTGGCGCATTATGTTGCCGCCGCTTGTGGTACTTGGCTTTTTTGCTTGCGTTTCGTGGACCGGTCTATGGCTCGACGGGCCGCATTGGGCGCGCGGCCTCGGCGTTCTTGCGCTTGTGCTCGGCCTCGTCGTCGCCCTGCTGCCGCTGCGCGAATTCCGGTTGCCCTCGCGCAAGGAAGCACTCGACCGGATCGATCATGTGTCCGGCCTTGCATCGCATCCAGCCTCGGTTATCGACGACCGCCTCGGCAATGGGACAAGCGATCCGGCGACGCGGGCCTTGTGGAACCTGCATCGCCGCCGCGCGGAGCAAGCCGTGGCTTTGCTCCGCACCGGTGGGCCCTCGCCACGCATGGTCGATCTCGACCGTTATGCCTTGCGCGCCGCCGTCCTGGTCGCGCTTATCGCGACAGGCTTTGTCGCGGGTCCGGAAAAATATGCGCGCGTCGCCGCGGCGTTCGATTGGCGCTTCGACGCATCGCCGGGCAAGGACACCAGGATCGACGCCTGGATCGATCCGCCAGCCTATACCGGCAAACCGCCGGTCGTGTTGAACCTTGGCGGGAACCAAAACCCACAACAAATCGAAGCCCCCAGCGGTTCGATCGTCGTCATTCATGCGCCGGGCGGCAATCTTGACATGGAAGTGAAAGGTGCTCTCGCCGTGGCCGCTAAGGACAACAACACTGACGCTCAACCCAGCTTGACCGCCTCCGGCTCCGCCAAGCCGTCCAACGGCAAGCGGAATGGCAATGGCGAAACTCGCCTGGTTTTGCGCGGCGATGCAACGCTAACCCTTGGCCATTCCGGCGCGCCGCTCGGCGCATTCGAAATTCATGCCATTTTGGATCAACCGCCGTCGGTTGCGCTGACCGGGGTGCCGAGGTTTAACGCGCGGGGATCGATGACGCTGAAATACAGCGTCGCCGACGATTACGGCGTTACCGGCGCGGAGGCACGTTTCGCCAAGCCGGTGCTCCCAGGCGGACATCCCGCCACACGCTCGCTTGTCGATCCGCCGCATATCCCGCTGTTGTTGCCGCCGCCGCCGGACCTCAGCGGCGAGGCCGAGACAACGGCCGATATTTCCGAACACCCATGGGCCGGCGCGCGTGTCGAAATGACACTGACCGCGCGCGATGAAGGCGGCAATGAAGGCAGTAGCGATCCCATCGAGATCACGTTGCGGCAAAAGCCTTTCGTCAAGCCTCTTGCCCGCGCGCTTGCCGAACAGCGCCGCAATCTGGTTCTCGCCCCCGAGGATAAGGCGCGGGTGGCAAATGCGCTCGAGGCCTTGATGATCGCGCCGGAAATGTTCGACACCGGCGCAGGTGTCTATCTTGGAATGCGGGTGGCATTCGACCGGCTCAATGCGGCGCATGGGGACAGCGATCTCGTCGAAGTCGCCGATTACCTCTGGCAAATGGCGCTGCGCATCGAGAATGGCGATCTCTCCGAGGCCGAACGCGATCTCCGCGCCGCCGAACAACAATTGCGCGATGCCTTGCAGCGCAACGCGCCGGAGGATGAAATTCGCAAGCTCAGCGACAATCTGCGCGTCGCAATGGATAAATTTTTGCAAGAGCTCGCCGCCCAGCGAAAAGATCAGGACCACCGCGATAATTCCGCGGCGCTTGAGGGCAGGGGCCGGTCGATCAGCGCCAAGGAACTGCAAGGAATGCTCGACCAGATGCGGGAGATGCTGCGTTCGGGCGACAGCGTGAACGCGCGGAAAATGCTGGAGCAATTGCAAAACATCCTTGAAAACCTGCGGGTCGCGCGGCCGCGCAAGGCCGACCCCAAGGCGCGGGAGATGAGCCGC
>JALZAY010000056.1 GCA_030948025.1 Pseudomonadota bacterium | reverse complement strand
AAATCAAACACTACCGCGCCGTAGCCACGCGCTACGACAAAACGCCCGATAACTTCCTCGCCGGCGTCAAACTCGCTTCACTTCGAATCTGGATGCGCTTTAATGAGTCGATGACCTAAAGCCCGTGGACGTGTTAAAATTGTCGCACGGGATTGGTGCCCGCCGCCCCGCTCAACAAACGCCGCGAGTTGCCGTCGATCGTCAATTGGGGGGTAGCCGCGGCGCGCCCGGTGCAACGTTGCCAATGGATAACTCGCGACAACCGGTCCCGCGCTCGCGCCCGTCTTGGCGGGTCCGTGCGCCGATTTGCGCCAATCGGGCCGGAACGGCGCCAAGGGATTTTGTCTTCGAGATGATCCATAGTGGACAGCCCGCGCGGGCCCCGTTGCGCAAGGCCATGCGTTCCTTTACAAAGGCGCGAAATCGAGGGCGCGCGATGGCCAATGACGAGGAAGAACGTTCTAAGCCAATAGTCGAGCCCGGCGCCGTGCCGGGATCGCTTCGCCATGAAATGCCGCGGAACGGCGGCCAATCCCAATCGGCGGCCGAATCGGAAAGGGCCGCAGCGCAATTGCCAGAGGCGGAGCTGTCCGCCACCGCGCCGCCCGAGGCGCAATCGCCTGGCGAAACGCAATTTTCCATGGAACCGCACGCGCCGGAAGTACCCACGCCGGAAACACCCGCTCCCGAGCCCGTGGACGCGGCGCCCGAAATTGTTCCGCCGCTACGGAGGCTGGCCACGGCGGAGCCTTCCGTAACCGCGCCGCCCGAGGCGCAATCGCCTGGCGAAGCGCAATTTTCCATGGAATCGAACGCGCCCGAAGTACCCAAGCCGAAAACACCAGCTCCCGAGCCCGTGGACTCGGCGCCCTTGGTGTTTGCGCCGCCACCGAGATTGGCCGGTGAACAAACCAAGCCGCGCGCGCTCTTTCCCGCGCTTGCCGCCACCGCCGTGGCTGGCGCGATTCTGGGCTTCGGCGGAACATTGGGGCTGCGCTATTTCGGCGTCTCCCAGATCAACGGATTTGCGTCTAGCGAGCGCATGGCCACGTTGAACGCACGCATTGATGCGATTGAGGGCAAGGAGGATGCCGCCGCCGCCTCGCGCACGGCTCTGTCCGCGATGGAAACCCGCGTGGCTGCCGCGGAGAACGCCGCGAACAAAGCCGTGGAGTCAGCAAATTCGGCGCAGGCCGATGCGCAAGCCTTCGCGTCGCGGCCGGCGGCACAAGAGTCCGCGTCCGGTCCGGCGCCAGCGGTTCCCGATCTCGGACCGCTAGAAGCGCGAATCGGAACCCTCGAAGCGCGAATCGGAACCCTCGAGCAAAAGCTCGCTCCGCTCGAAGCGGCCCTCGCCGCGCCCAAGGCGGATCTCCGCCCGCAACAAGACCGCGTGGATGCCGCAGCCGGGGAAGGCTCCCGCGCTCAGGCGATCGCAATTGTCGCCGAAAGCCTGTTGCGAAAGCTGGATAGTGGCGAACCATTTTCGGGCGAGATCGCGGCGCTCGAAAACCTCGGCGTCCCCCAGGCGTCTCTGGCGCCGCTGCGAGCGGCCTCCGAATCAACCGTTGCGACCGAACGGCAATTAACCGCGCGATTTGCGGCTCTCGTTCCGGGTATACTCGCGAGCGAGTCCGCCAAGCAAGCCAGCGCGGATGAAGGTTTCCTCGACCGCTTAACTCGCAATGCCAAAGGTCTGCTGCGTATCCGCCGCGTCGGCGATGCCGAAGCTGCCGGCGTTCAAGGCTTCGTCGCGCGGATCGAGAACGCCCTTACGGACCACGATCTCGAAGCCGCGTATAAAACGTGGAAGGAATTGCCCGGCGCCGCCACATCCCAATCTGAAAGCTGGGGTGAAGCCGCGAAAGCGCGGCTCGACGGTTTGAATGCCGCGAGATCGATCGAGGCCGATGCCGTGGCGGTCCTGGGCAAGCCGAAGTCGTGATTTCCGCCCGCTGAGACCTGACAACGAAGTCCTCGCCGAGAAACACATGGTCCGGGTTCTCTTTTTCCTCGTTGTTCTCATCGCCCTGGCGCTTGGCTTAGCTTGGCTCATCGAGAGGCCGGGTGAAGTTACGCTGAGCTGGCAAGGCTACCGGATCGAAACGTCGTTTTTGGTCGGGCTCGGGGTCCTGCTCGCCGCGGTCGCCGCGCTCGTGATGATATGGAACATTCTGCGCTATCCTTTTCGGCTGCCGCCGGCCATGTCCGTTGCCAACCGGGCGCGCCGCCGCGAAAAGGGCTATGCCGCCCTCTCGCGAGGCATCATTGCCGTGGGCATGGGCGATGCGCGGCTCGCCAGCAAGGCCGCCGCCGAAGTGCACAGACTTCTGCCGGGTGAGCCCTTGGCCTTGCTCTTGACGGCGGAGGCAGCGCAGCTTACGGGCGATCACCGCGCCGTAGAAGCGGCGTTTAAGGAAATGACCCGGCGCGACCACACGCGTCTCCTTGGCTTACGCGGCTTGCACGCGCACGCGCATCGGCGCGGTGATCTCGAATTGGCACATCGCTTCGCGAGTACGGCGCATGATATCGCCGCCTTGCCCTGGACGGCAACCGCGGTTCTTGAACGGCATGTCGCGGCGAAGGACTGGCAAAGTGCATTGGCGGTGCTCGAAAACAATGGAAACTTAATCGATAGGACAACTCGGGACCGGCAACGCGCGGTACTGACAACGGCGATCGCGCTCGGCAAGGAACAAACGGCGCCGGACGAGGCGCTGCGTCTCGCTCGCTCGGCGATCAAACGCGCGCCGGACCTCGAGCCGGCGGTCGCGCTAACCGCGCGGCTCCTGATTCGCAAAGGCGGCGCGCGCAAGGCGGCAAAAATAATTGAGACAGCATGGCGGCTGGCGCCGCATCCGGAACTCGCGAAGCACTACCTCGACCTGCGTCCGGGCGATTCCCATGCCGATCGTCTGGCGAGGGCGCGCATCCTCGCCAAGCTTTCGCCACGCGATCCCGAAAGCCGGATGGCCCTGGCCAGCGCCGCAATCACCGCTTGCGACTATAAAAGCGCGCGTGAAGCCATGCTGCCGATGATCGAAGGGGATGAGCGGCCAACCGCCCGCATGTGCCTCCTGATGGCGGAAATCGAAGAGGCCGAGCATGGCGAAACGGGATATGCGCGCGAATGGCTGGCACGGGCGTCGCGGGCGCCGCGCGATGCATGCTGGATCGCCGGCGGCGTCATGTCGGAGCAATGGTTGCCGGCCTCGCCGGTGACGGGAAAGCTCGATGCCTTCGTCTGGCGGAGGCCGGACGAACGCCTGAGCGCCGGCGGCGAGCCGGATGAAGCGATTTTTAGACCGATTGCAGCCCCAGCCGAGTCAACGCTTCTTATTGAAAAGATGCAAACGATAGCAATTGCACCGCCGGGGCCGGAGAACCAGGCCGGGCCCGAGCCGGCGCTCGCCACCGCCGCCTCTCGGGCGATGACAGGAGATGGAGCTACCGCCGAAGCATCTCCCGGGGAGGCCAATGAGCATGGCCCCCCAGTTGCCGGTGCGCCGTCCGTGGCCGCTAGCGATCCGGTACCTGAACGGATGCCGAAACCCGGATGGCTCCGCCAGCGTTTCTGAGCCGTTGACCCCAGGATCGCAAGGCCGCTGCCGACAAAGGATGGCGATATTGATATGGGTCACCGTTTTGACTAAGAGGTAGGTTCCGAAATTTTGCTGTTTGCTTTCGGGCAAATGCAGCCGCAATAGCTCAGCTGGTAGAGCACCTCATTCGTAATGAGGGGGTCCGGTGTTCGAATCACCGTTGCGGCACCAATTAACAACGTAATATCAATGACTTACAGCATAGGCAACCGCGCGGTCACAAGAGCCCATTTAGTGTGACTGTGTGGTGACCGTCGGAAGGGCTCAGGCTGATCGCCATCACGTGGCGGCGCATGTTGCCACGCGGGACCCTCGCGTTGTGCTCTATCAAAGGCGGCATAGGGGCGAATCGAAAGGGTTGCCGTTGTTTATTTGCGCCCGCGCTACCCATGGAGCCGCTTATGTGGTCCGCGATTGCGTCCGTCCTTCTCGGAGTAGTTGGTTGGTTAGGGGTGAGCTTCGTCGGGAAGCCCTTGCTCGATTTCCTGAACCTAAGAAGCCAAGTGCATGAGGAGATCATTTTTATGGGGAACGTCGGCCCGATGGCTACTGGCGGGTCAGACTACGAAAAGGCGGAAGACTCGCTACGCCGTCTGGGGGCGAAGGTGCACGCAACGAACGCCACCGCATCGCTCCCGTTACGTTGGTACCTTTCCAAAGCCGGATACGACCTTGTCAGGGCGGGCGGCGGTTTGATTGGGCTATGTAACTCGCTCAGAGATGATCCTAGTAACTTCGTTCGCGCCAGACACACAAATTCGATTCAGGTGGGCCTGAATCTCCCGCGCGATCTTAACGATGAGTCCATGCGCCTGCTTAAAGAGACATGGGAGCGGCGGCACGGGGGGCCGGCGCCGAGCTGATAGGCCAGGCGGGGGCCGGGCCGAAGGAAGAACCTGGCCCGCCGGCTCAAAGGCGGCGCCGACGCTGCGCCGAGTCAGGGCTCGACCCTCACACGCAGCGGGTGAACAGTGTCGACGTAACAAGGATTGGTTACACCCCCGCAATCCATGCCAGATTGTGCGATAGCCTTTGGCACAACCTCTTGAATTACGATCGCGACAAGCGCCGCCGCGATAACGGTAAGAACGGTTTTAGTGTATCGGTCAACCATTGAGTCCTCCTGGACGGTATGTTTTCGTCAGCCATAACGTTATCCTCTCTCGCGCGACGCAGATTGTAAGCCGCTTGTCGCGCGGAAATCCCTGCTAACGAGCGATCTCGTGAAGGCGCGCCCCGTCGCGACCTTTTGACCAATATAGGTCATGTGGTTTTGATCGTAAGACAAGGGCGCGTCACAGCACGATTTCCTTTCCGCATTTCACAATCACCGAATTTCAGAATCACCGAAACGTCTGGCTTGCAATTGCACCGCCCGCCGCGCGCCGTTGCGCAACCGGCTTGGTGAACAACGGATGCGTGGCTGAACTTGACGCCAGCCTCGCACTGCGCGTCGACCAGGCGCCGGGGCAATCAGGCTCTGAGCCGGTATCCGGTCTTGAAGATCCAAGCGACCGCCGCGATGCACGCGATCAAGAAGGCCATGATCATGACCAGACTAACGCCGGCGCTGATATCGGAGGTCCCGTAAAAACTCCAGCGGAACCCGCTGACCAGATAGACGACGGGATTGGCCAGCGTGATCGTCCGCCAGAGGGGCGGCAGCATGTCGATCGAGTAGAAACTGCCGCCGAGAAAAGTCAGCGGCGTGACAATCAGCAGCGGCACGAGTTGCAGCTTCTCGAAACCATCGGCCCAGAGTCCGATGATGAAGCCGAACAGACTGAACGTGACAGAAGTGAGGATGAGGAAAGCGAGCATCCAAAAGGGGTGGGCGATCTCGAACGCCACGAACACGCGCGCGGTCGCCAAGATAATCAAGCCCAGCAGGATCGACTTGCTGGCCGCCGCGCCCACATAGCCAGTCACGATCTCGATGTAGGAGACCGGCGCCGAGAGGATCTCATAGATCGTGCCGGAAAACTTCGGGAAAAAGATGCCGAAGGAGGCGTTGGAGATACTCTGCGTCAGGAGCGACAGCATGATCAATCCAGGCACGATGAAGGCGCCGTAGCTGATTCCGCCGATCGGCGTCATGCGCGAGCCGATGGCCGCGCCGAAGACGACGAAATAAAGCGATGTCGAGATGACCGGCGCGACGATGCTTTGCAGCAGCGTGCGCCAAGTCCGCCCCATCTCGAAAAGATAGATTGCACGGATGGCGTGAACGTTCATGGCCTTGCCCTCAAGAGGCTGACGAAGATCTCCTCCAGCGAGCTTTCTTGTGTCTTTAGATCCTTGAAGTCGATCCCAAGCTCGCTTAGCTGTTTCATCAATGCGGCGATTCCTGTCCGGTCGCGTTGCGCGTCGAAGGTGTAGACCAACTCGTTTCCGTCGGCTGACAGTTCCAGTTGATAACCGGCGAGTCCGGCCGGGATGCGATCCAGCCGGCGCTGCAAATGCAGCGTTAGCTGCTTCTTGCCGAGCTTGGTCATGAGCGCCGCCTTGTCCTCCACCAGGATGATCTCGCCCTTGCTGATCACCCCGATCCGGTCGGCCATCTCCTCGGCCTCCTCGATGTAGTGGGTGGTCAGGATGATGGTGACGCCGGTGGCGCGCAGCGAACGCACCATCTCCCACATGTCGCGCCGAAGCTCGACATCGACGCCCGCCGTTGGCTCGTCGAGGAAGAGGATTTGCGGCTCGTGCGAAAGGGCCTTGGCGATCATCACGCGGCGTTTCATGCCGCCCGAAAGCATCCTGATCTGGCTGTCCTTCTTGTCCCATAGGGACAAGTCCTTCAGCACCCTCTCGATATGGGCCGGGTTGGCAGGCTTGCCGAAGAGGCCGCGACTGAAGCTCACGGTCGCCCAGACCGTCTCGAACGCGTCCGTGGACAATTCCTGTGGGACAAGACCGATCTTGGATCGCGCGGCCCGGTAGTCGCGGACGACGTCATGGCCGCCGGCCGTCACGACGCCTCCGGTCGGATTGACGATCCCGCAGATGATATTGATCAGCGTCGTCTTGCCTGCGCCATTTGGACCAAGCAGGCCAAATATCTCTCCCTGGCGGATCTCCAGGTTGATTTTCTTGAGGGCCTGGAAGCCAGAGGCATAGGTCTTGCTAAGATCGGACACGGAAATAATCGGCTGCACGGACAGCTCTCAAGGTTCAATCAGTGAAAGAGGACGCGCCGGCACGTACTTTGGGGTCATGCCACGTGCACGGCGCAATCGCATTGACGCTCGAAACCCAGTATGCGACCACCTTTCGCCATGCAAGGACGATCAGGGGCGGTTAGCTCAGTTGGTGGAGCATCTCGTTTACACCGAGAGAGCCGACGGTTCGAGCCCGTCACCGCCCACCAAATAAATCAACAAGTTAATTGCAAAACGTAAACCAGAACATTCAGTAGAAATCACGCGAGGCAATCTCCTTTGCGCTCCGGTCCGGGCGTGCTATGAGCCGTCGACAGCTCTTGACCGGCGCTATTTTACAAAAATCCGTTTCCCGCGCGAACTCTCGCACCGGTACCGCGAGGCAAGCCGCCGCCGCGAGCAAATTACGGAGTTGGCATTGGCTTTGATCACGCGACCGTCGCTCAACGAAGCGCTCACTTTTGACGATGTGCTGCTTCTGCCGGGTCCTTCGGCAGTCCTGCCCGGGGCAGTCGAACTGAAAACGAAACTCACCTCGACGATCGGTTTGAACATTCCGATCGTTTCTTCCGCCATGGATACGGTCACCGAGGCGAAGCTCGCCATCGCGCTTGCCCAGGCCGGCGGAATAGGCGTCATTCATCGCAATTTCGATCCCGCCGAACAGGCCGAGGAAGTTCGCAAGGTCAAGCGCTACGAAAGCGGCATGGTGGTCGATCCGATCACGATTTTTCCAGATGAAACCCTCGCCGATGCCCTAGCGCTTATGCGCCGGCACGGGATTTCCGGCATTCCCGTGGTCGAGCGCGGCCCAAGCGGGAAACCGGCGAGACTGTGCGGTATATTGACCAACCGCGATGTCCGGTTCGCCGATAATCCGTTGCAGCCCGTCAGCGAACTGATGACCAAAAATCTCATCACGGTCCGCGAAGGCGTGAGCGAGGACGAGGCGCGCCGCCTCTTGCATCAGCATCGCCTGGAAAAGCTAATTGTCGTTGACGACGATGTCCGCTGTGTCGGCCTGGTGACCGTCAAGGACATGGAAAAGGCGACGCTGTATCCGGCCGCCTGCAAGGACGCCGAGGGCAGGCTCCGGGTTGCCGCCGCCTCGACCGTGGGCGACCAAGGTTACGAACGCGCGCTCATGTTGATCGATGCCGGCGCCGATTGCATCGTGGTGGATACCGCGCATGGCCATGCGCAGGCCGTATTGAACCAGGTCGCGCGATTGAAGCTCGCATCGAACAAAGTCGCGCTCCTCGCAGGCAATGTGGCGACCGCCGACGGCGCGAAGGCGCTAATCGACGCCGGCGCCGACGCGATCAAGGTGGGCATCGGCCCCGGCTCCATCTGCACGACACGGATCGTCGCCGGGGTCGGCGTGCCGCAGCTCACCGCAATCATGGATTGCGCCGATGCCGCGCGGGCCGCCAATGTCGCGGTCATCGCGGATGGCGGCATCAAATATTCCGGCGATGTCGCCAAAGCGATCGCCGCCGGCGCCGACTGTGTGATGATCGGTTCGCTTTTCGCTGGAACCGACGAGAGTCCGGGCGAGGTCTATCTTTATCAGGGCCGCTCGTTCAAATCCTATCGCGGCATGGGGTCAGTCGGCGCGATGGCACGTGGTTCGGCGGATCGCTATTTCCAGCAGGACATCGCCGATCAATTGAAGCTCGTGCCCGAGGGCGTCGAGGGACAGGTGCCCTATCGCGGTCCGGCCTCGGTAATCCTGCACCAACTGGCCGGCGGATTGCGCGCCGCCATGGGCTATGTCGGAGCCCCGGACATCGCGGAATTCCAAGCGCGCGCGCGGTTCGTTCGAATTTCATCGGCTAGCCTGCGCGAGAGCCATGTTCACGATGTAGCGATCACAAGAGAGAGTCCGAATTATCCGGCAGGCGAGTGAAATGTCTGGGCGGCCGTCTCGTTTAACTTGGTTTCCCTCCGCAAAAAATGGCGTTGGGTTAGTTGCGCCCCCATAGCGCCTGAATCTGAGCTCTTGAAAGCATCATGCTTGGTAATGGAAGCCTTGATGCAAGTCGTGATGCTGCTTTATCCCCGGTTCCAGCAGCTCGATCTCACCGGGCCATTCGAGGTATTCGCAAGGTTCGAGGAATTGAATCTTCATCTCGTCTGGAAAACGCTCGATCCCATAACCGACGTGAACGGCCTCCGAATCCTGCCTACTGACACTCTCGCCGGCAGCCCACAGGCGGACATTCTTTTCATCCCCGGCGGACCGGGGCAAATCTCGCTCATGGAAGATAAAGAGGTTCTCTCCTTTTTGCGCACGCAGGCGAGCGGCGCCCGCTATGTGACCTCGATTTGCACCGGATCTCTTGTTCTGGCCGCCGCCGGGCTCCTCACCGGTTATCGAGCGACCTGCCATTGGCTTTCGCTCGATCAGCTTGCCTATTTCGGCGCGCTGCCCGTGAGCGAGCGCGTCGTGATGGACCGTAATCGTGTGACCGGCGCGGGCGTGACATCTGGAATCGACTTTGCCCTGACCCTGGCGGCGTGCCTCTTCGGCGAGGAACGCGCAAAACGCGCGCAGCTTGCCATGGAATATGATCCAAGACCGCCCTTCGCGGGAGGAACGCCGGCGCGCGCCGGTCCGGAGCTGGTCGCCAGCCTGCGCGCGGAAAACACCAAGTTTCAGCGGGAGCGCGAAGAAGTCGCGCGCCGCGCCGCCGCCGCTTTGCGGATCGAATGAGACCGGCGTCCAAGGACAGCACGGCGAAATGTATCGAAGCCCGCCACCCGGCTTGGACACTACCTTGGATGAGCCGCGCTGCTTGCGGGACGCCGTTTTTCCGTTCTCGCGGAGGCGCCAAAATGGACCGGCCTTTGCGGCGCTCGGGGATTTCCCGGCCGGTCCTTTTTCGCCATAAACAGCGGTATGCTTAACCCATCGGCGCTCGGCACGGCCTTGGCCCTTGCGCCGGTCCCGGTCTTTCGGGTCTGATAATGCTCGCTTTTGTCCGGGCGGCGGTTTGGCGGCGCTGGCCGCGCGGACGGTTCGACCCGCCGCAGTGGTGATGACGGAGCGCCGCGCCGGTCAAGCATTGGCAATTGCAGGCGGGTCAGCTTTTCGATGTTGCGCAACAGCGCCCGCTCGGCGCCGTCGCAGAGAGAAATCGCGATACCCGCGGCGCCGGCCCGGGCGGTGCGGCCGATCCGGTGAACATAGGCTTCCGCCACTTCGGGAAGCTCGAAATTGACGACATGCGTGACGCCGTCGATGTCGAGGCCGCGCGCCGCGATGTCGGTGGCGACGAGGGCGCGGACACGGCCGCCGCGAAACGCTTCGAGCGAACGTTCCCGCTGGCTCTGGCTCTTGTTGCCGTGAATCGCGCAAGCCGCGATCCCGCTGTGATCGAGATGCTGGGTGACCTTGTCGGCCCCGCGTTTCGTCCTTGTGAAGACGAGCGTCCGGGTCATTCGCGCATCGCCGAAAAGCTCGACGAGAAGATCGCGCTTGCGGCTTGTTTCAATGAGCAAGACCTGGTGGTTGACGCGGTCGGCGGGTTTCGCCGCCGGAGTCACGGACACCTCGATCGGATCGACGAGAAGGTCGCCCGCGAGCGTGGCGATTTCGTTTGGCATCGTCGCCGAGAAAAACAAGTTCTGCCGGCGTGTTGGAAGGGTGCCGATGATCCGGCGGATAGCCTTGACGAAACCAAGGTCGAGCATGCGATCGGCCTCGTCGAGGACGAAGAATTCGGTGTCGCCGAGGCGCGCCGCGCGGGCGTCGAGGTGATCCTCGAGGCGGCCTGGGGTTGCGACCAGAACGTCGAGGCCGCGCGCGAGCGCCTTGACCTGCGCGCCATGCGGCACGCCGCCGAAGATGACGGCGATCGACAAAGGAAGGCCCGCGCCAAGGCACCGGAAGCTCTCGGCGATCTGGCTCGCCAATTCGCGCGTCGGGCTCAAAACCAGCACGCGGCAGCCATTGCGCGGAGCCGTCCGCGGGTGGGCCGTAAGAAAATGGAGGATGGGCAGCGCGAAGGCGGCTGTCTTGCCGGTGCCGGTCTGGGCTATGCCAATGAGATCGCGGCCCGCCATGATGGGTGGAATTGCTTGGGCCTGGATTGGCGTTGGATGCGAGTAACCTTGTTTTGTCAGAGCATGCAGAAGCGGCGCGGCGAGACCGAGCCGGGAGAAATCAGTCAATTGTTGGTCTTTCTTTGAGCCGGGCGCGAGCCGGGAAATCCGGCGCGGCGGCAACGGAATTTTGACGCGACGCCCCACGTGGCCTGGGCAATCGAAGGAAATCAGGTTGCACGCCAGGAAGGAGACCCATGAGGGTTCGTCACGCGGCCAAAACGTCAACATCCACCGTAAAGCAGATAATTTCACATGGTGCCTTTGACGCCGGAAGTCAAGCGAAATGCTCGGCTAGAGCATGATCGCCGGCAAGCGGACGCAATTAGCGGACCGTATGAAAACAAAATTTTTGCGCATTTACAAGCGAAGCGGTTAACGCTCGGCGATCGTGGCAGGCGACGGCTCACCCGGCCAACTAGGTAAAAATCGCGCGTCCCGAAACACCAAAACGTAACCGCCTTCTGGCATAGTATCTTGATACGAGGGAAAGAAGCCGCAATGTCGGCGGCGGAAAATCGAACGATGGAAAAGCCGACGCAAGAGCGCCGAAACGTAGCGCGTCACCGCGCTCGCAAGACAGCGCTCATCACCTTCAAGGGCCACTGGGCGACGATCGATTGTACGATCCTCAACCTGTCGGACCGGGGCGGCTGCCTCAAAGTGGAAAGTCCCATCGGAATTCCCGATACATTCGATCTTGTGCTTGACCACGCATCCGTCCGCAATTGCCGCGTGACTTGGCGGAAAGCTACGCAGATCGGCGTTGAGTTCGCCTAAGCGATTTTTCCGGCTCCGCCTCGATCGAGCTTAGTTCGATACGGAAATCGAACGCCGAATCAGATTTCCGACACCCGTTAAGTGTCGTTAATCCGGGTTCGGAGCCTTGGACAGGGCCGGCCGGCGGCTCAATCGGCCAACAACGTAAAACTTGCCCATTCCGGAACATCGAAACGCAACCGCCATGTGCCACACTGGGAGAACAGGCGAAAAGTGCCGGTTGCCGGCGGCTCGCTCGATCCATTGTCTAAACAATTTCCCTAGTCGGGCGCTGGCGGCGCCGGAACCACGATCCGAACCGACGAAGAATGTACGATGCAGCGCGTATATGACAGTCTTACCGAACAATATGATCTCCGGCTCGTCTTCCTTGCCGGACTGATTTGCATTACCACGTGCCTGATATCCATGAATCTTTTCGTTCGCGCCAATGACGCGGCGAGGAACCGGCCCCTTCCATGGTTGGTCGTGGCGGCCACGATCTTTGGCGCGGGCGTGTGGGCAACCCATTTCATTACCGAGTTGGCCTTTGAGCCGGGATTCCCCATACACTACGATGCCGGTTTGACCGCAATTTCGTTCCTGGCCGCGATAGGGGCCGTCTGGCTCGGGATGTCTGTCGTGCACCGGTATGCGGCTCCCGTGCTCGGCGGCGCCATGATCGGGGCGGGGATCGCCACGATGCACTATATAGGGATGGCCGCGTTGCGGGCGCCCGCCCAACTGCACTGGGACGCCGGCTATGTCCTGGTGTCGATCGCCATTGTCATGACCTTCGCCGCCGCTGCGATGCGTGTCTCGTTACGGGGACGGACCTTGGGGGGCCGCCTCATGGCCGCGGAGCTGCTCATCCTGGCGATTGTCGGACTTCATTTCACGGCCATGGCGGCGGTCACTTTCGTGCCCGATCCGCTTATCGCGGTGCCCGGCCATGCCATCGCCCCAAACATCCTCGCCATCGCGATTGCTACGGTAATAGTTCTCATCGCCGCGCTCGGCCTACTGGGGGTGACCGTGGATAATTATTTGGCGGAGCGGCTCCGGCGCAGCGCGGACCATTTGGCGCGCGCGCAGCGGATCGCCCATACCGGCAGCATCGAACAGGATTTACGGACTGGCGCCATCGAATGGTCCGGCGAAACCTACCGGATCTTCGGTCGCGATCCGAATCTGCCCGCGCCCGTGGGGGAAGCTTTCCTCGATCTCATTCATCCCGACGATCGCGCCGCGGGTGAAACGCAGGGACCCGCTCACCAAACCGCCGCCTCGTGCAAGCTTCACATGCCGCGCGTCGATCTCCGGTTTCGCATCGTCCAGCCTGGGGGCGCGGTGAGATGGGTTCATCACGAATCCGAATTGGTTTTGGATCAACATGGTTTAGCGGTCCGCTGGATCGGGACATACAAGGATGTGACCGAGGCTTTTGAGGCGGAAGAATCGTTCAAATTGGTCTTCGAGGATAATCCGGTCCCGATGTGGCTCTTCGATCCCGAAACCCTGAAATTCCTGGCGGTGAACGACGCGGCGGTCGTTCATTACGGTTATGACAGAGGGTCGTTCTTGAAGTTGACCTTGCTCGACATAGTGCCGCAACGCGACAGGGACGCAATCGAGCACGCGATTCGAAATAGACCCGGTGGGAGCCAAAGCCCCAGCCACGTTTGGCAACATTTCAAGGCGGATGGGACGGAAATCGACGTCCTCACTTATTGGCGCGACACCATGTTTTGCGACCGGCCCGCGCAGCTTGTGGCGGTCATGGATGTGACGGCGAAGCGCCAGGCCGAGGCACGCATCGCCCATATGGCGCATCACGATGCGCTGACCGGTTTGCCAAACCGGGTGCTGTTTCACGAGCGCCTGGACGAAGCCTTGCTACGCGTGCGCCGGGATCGGGATAAGCTCGCCGTTCTTTATCTCGATCTCGATCAATTCAAGAATGTCAACGACAGCTTGGGGCACGCCGCCGGCGACAAGCTTTTGATGGCGGCGGCGGATCGTCTCCGCGCGTGCTTGCGCGGCTCCGACATGGTCGCTAGATTCGGCGGCGACGAATTCGCGGTCCTGCAAATGGGGCTCGCCGGACCGCCTGAGGCGAGCGCCTTGGCCGAACGCATTGTGACGCTCTTGAGCGAGCCTTACGATATCGAAGGTCAACAGAGCGTAATCGGAGCCAGCGTCGGCATCGCGCTTGCGCCCGCCGATGGCGAGACCGCCGATCAACTTCTGAAGAACGCCGACTTGGCGCTCTATAAGGCCAAGGAGGACGGCCGGCGCGGCTTTCGCTTTTTCGAGCCCGGCACGGGCGCCAGCCTTCGAGCCCACCGCACGCTGGAACTCGATTTGCGCAAGGCGCTCGGGGCGGGCGAATTCGAACTCTATTATCAGCCTCTCGTCACGCTTGAGACCGGCGTCATTTCCGGCTTCGAGGCGCTGCTTCGCTGGCACCATCCCTTGCGCGGGATGGTGGCTCCGGCGGAGTTCATTGCGATCGCCGAGGAGACCGGCTTGATTGTCCCGATCGGCGAATGGGTGCTGCGTCAAGCCTGCGCCGAAGCGGCGGCATGGCCGGACGATTTGAAAGTGGCGGTGAATCTTTCGCCGGTTCAGTTCAAGAAAGGCAACTTGCCTCAGGTGGTTTTCGCGACGCTCGCGAGTTCGGGACTGCCGGCGGCGCGCCTCGAACTCGAGATCACGGAATCCGTTCTTCTGGCGGAAAGCAAAACCAACCTCGCCACTTTGCGCCGCTTGCGCGTGCTCGGCGTCGGCATTTCGATGGATGATTTCGGCACTGGCTATTCCGGTCTGAGCTATCTGCGCGCGTTTCCCTTCGACAAGATCAAGATCGACCGGTCCTTCATTTCCGAGCTTGGCGAGAGCGCGGATTGCATGGCGATTATCAAGGCGATCACCCATCTTGGATCGAACCTCGGCATTCCCACCCTGGCGGAAGGCGTCGAGACAGAAGAACAACTCGAATTGTTACGCAAAGAGGGCTGCACCGAAATGCAGGGCTATTTGTTCAGCCGGCCGGTTCCCGCAAGCAAAATCGCGGGATTGCTGAGTTCGCAACCCAACTGCCGGCAGGCCGATCAATATCTTCTCTCCGCATAGAGCGGACCCTTAAGAACGCCGGCGGACTGTTTCAGATCGCCGGAACACCTCGCGGAATTTTATTTTGTTCTGGAGCGGATCACGATATCGTCAGAGCAATTCATTGCCGCGCATCGAACCAAAAATGCGGCTTTTCCGTTCATGGGAAGTTCAGGCATACGGATGCAATGTGAGAATGACAACGCCCCTAGGGACCTCGCCTTGAACGCCCCGGCGCGGCAACGTAAAGGAGATTTAAAATGACCAGCATGTTGAGGAAGGCCGCCATAGGCGCCGTCGCCGCTCTGACCGTGGGGACCGGCGTCACCGCGGCCACGACGCCGTCCATGGCACAAGGCTGGCACGGCCACGGTTGGCACGGCGGCGGCTGGCACGGCGGGCACGGCTACGGATGGGGCGGCGGATATTATGGCGGCGGCTGGGGTGGACCGGTTGCTGCGGGCGTGATCGGCGGCCTCGCGCTCGGCGCGCTCGCCGGATCGGCCTATGCTTACGCTCCGGCCTATTACGGCCGCTGCTATTGGCAGAACCAGCCAGCCTACGACGCCTGGGGCAATTTTGCCGGCTACCAGCCAGTCCAGGTCTGCTATTGATGTAGGGCCGGTCGCGTGAAAGCCCCGCTAAAAAGGCGGGGCTTTAACTTTTTTCCATTCTATCTAATCCAACGCAACTTTTTCAGGTGGCCCGCGTTTAATGTATGAATTGTGGCACGCACCGGCGGGATTTTTTCGAAGATTATACCCCCCACCGGCACCCAGCTCGCCACGGGGGAGGGAACAGGACCCATGATCAAGTCGCGCAATGCTATCGGAAAGCAGGCACTCAAATATGCCATGGCGGGAATTGCGGTTTCCTGTCTCGGAGCGGCGGTATTCGCGGCCCCAATGACGATCACCCCGAAAGCAAAGGTTTTCAGTCCCGCGCAGCGGACGAGCGAGACGAAAACGGTCTATGCGCCCCTTGGTAGGGGTCCGGCGTTTCAGCTTGGCCGCGCGGCGGCAGGCGAGGACGAGGATTGCGTCAAGGTCACCCGCATAGTCGGTCCCGACGGGCGAGTCTATGTAATGCGCGGTTTAATCTGCCAGGATTAGATCCCAACAGGCTTTCCAAGCGGCTCTTCCGGTATCGCTCCGCGCGCGTTTCCAGTGAGAGATGAATGTTGCCGGGGGGTTTGGGATTGGCGTCCGAGTCCGGCTGAATCCATTCGTCCGCCTTGTCGCCCGGCATGGTTTCGCGCCGCCGCTCACCGGCAAGTTACGTCTGAAGACGGATTTATCCGGCGGACACCCGATCCCGAACGCCCTTATGTCTTGACGCCACCCTATCTCCGCTTTTTTGCGTGGATCGAGGGGAGGGATACCCAGCCCCACGGATCGCGCGCCTTTTTGCCACTTATGCTAATGTAAATATATGATATTTTTGGTTTTTTTAAGTTCCGCGCGATTTCGGCCTGGGCTCGGCGGCACAGCGCGCCGCATCGAGAAGAGAGGCCTATTCGCGAAAAACCCGACATCGCGGCGAGGGCGTCCAACGGCTGCCTTATTTCAGCCGTGCATTTTTCCTGATATAGGGAGGCGAGGTTATCCTCTCCCACCCAAAGCAGAGCCTTACGTAACCGTTCGTGAAAGGGTCGGCCTGGCCAGCGCTCAGTAAGGTGAGAGAGTCGTGCGGCGTTCGCGGCCTTTTTAGAAGCGGCCTTTTTTAAAACACGGGTATTTCTATGTGGTCTCGGAGAGATGCTGAATTCAACGTTACGCCGCGCCCTGTCGCGGCCGCGGACACTTTAACAACGAGGCGCCGCCGCAATTCGCGGTAAAAGGCATGAAACCTTCGGCAACGGTTCAAGGGGTTTTCTGCCAAGCCCTTTGAGAATTTGATCGTAGCGCTCGATTTCGAAATTAGGACCGTCCATGCCAACAATTTCCCTGGTCGATGACGACCGTAACATCCTCGATTCCGTGGCGATTGCCCTCGAAGGAGAAGGCTATCGCGTGCAGACCTATACGGATGGATCGACGGCGCTCGACGACTTGAAGAGCAATCCCCCCGATCTTGCGATTTTCGATATCAAGATGCCGCGGATGGACGGCATGGAATTGCTTCGCCGTTTTCGTCAGAAATCGGACGTGCCGGTGATCTTTTTAACCTCAAAGGATGAGGAGATCGACGAATTGTTCGGGCTCAAAATGGGCGCCGACGATTTTATCCGCAAACCCTTCTCGCAACGGCTTCTCGTCGAGCGTGTCAAGGCCATTTTGCGCCGTGCCAATCCCAAGGAACCCGGCACGCAGAAGGAATCCGAGGCGAAAATCCTCGAACGCGGTCTTTTGAAGATGGACCCGGAGCGCCATGCCTGCACCTGGAAGAACGACGCCGTGACCTTAACGGTCACCGAATTCTTGATTCTCCAGGCGCTCGCGACAAGACCCGGAATCGTCAAGAGCCGCAATGCCTTGATGGATGCGGCCTATGACGATCAGGTCTATGTCGACGACCGCACGATCGACAGCCACATCAAGCGA
>JALZAY010000231.1 GCA_030948025.1 Pseudomonadota bacterium | reverse complement strand
CGGGACGAAGGGACACGCCCGGATTGGATCGTCTTCGCGCTCACCAACGATACCAGCGAACAAATCGAAAGATTGCTTGTCGCGCCGCATTTCCGGCTGGTCGGCTCCGGCGTGATCTGGCCCGATCTCGGTGCTTCGCGCATTTCCGCGATTACCGCGAGCCAAGGATTTCCGATTGAACGCGACGAAAGCGCGGACGCCGATGTTTTTCGCCTGACCCTCGATCCTGGCACGACCGTCACTTATGTCGCGGAACTGCGGACTCCCAACCTGCCCCAGCTCTATCTGTGGGAACCGGACGCCTACAAAGACAAAATGACGAGCCTTGCCCTCTATAAAGGCATTGTCATTGGGGTCGCGGGGCTGCTCGCGCTGTTTCTCACCATCGTCTTCGTCGTCAAGGGCGCAGTGATCTTTCCGGCCGCCGCCGCGCTCGCCTGGACGGTGCTCGCCTATGTCTGCATCGACTTCGGTTTCTGGAGCAAGATCTTCGGCACCGAAGGCCAATCCGATCGTATCTGGCGCGCCTGCGTCGAAACGACCCTCTCGGCGACGCTTTTGGTTTTTCTGTTCGCCTATCTCAAGCTCAACCGCTGGCATGTGCGGGCTTCGCATGTGGCGGCGGCATGGTTGATTTTTCTCGCCGCTCTCGCCGGCCTTGCCGTCTACGATGCGCCGGTCGCGGCGGGGGTTGCGCGCATCTCGCTTGCGACGATCGCGGGCGCCGGTTTCGTCCTCGTGCTCTATCTAGCGATGCATGGCTACGACCGCGCCATCATGCTTATTCCGACATGGTTGCTGCTCCTGATTTGGGTTATCGGTGCGGCCTTCACGGTCACCGGAACGTTGACCAACGATCTTGTCTCGCCAGCCCTGCTCGGCGGCCTCGTGCTCATCGTCATGCTCATCGGTTTCACGATCATGCAAAACGCCTTCGCCGGCAGCGCGCTTGGGACCGGCGGTCTATCGAAAACGGAACGCAAGGCTCTCGCCTTGACCGGCAGCGGCGACGTCATTTTCGACTGGGACGTGGCCGCCGACCGCGTCTATGTCAGTCCCGAGGTCGAGGTACAATTGGGCCTTGCCCGCGGCGCGCTCGAAGGGCCGGCCGCAGCCTGGCTCGACGTCTTGCATCCAACCGAGAGGGATCGTTTCCGCGCCTGTCTCGATACGATTCTCGAGCAGAGGCGCGGGCGGATCAATCAAGAATTCCGCTTGCGCGCCGACGGCGCGGATTATTACTGGTTCCGCATGAAAGCACGTCCCGTCGTCGGGACCGACGGCGAGGTGGTCCGTATTGTCGGCACCCTCGTGGACATCACCGAGGCAAAGATCGCCGAGGAAAGGCTTCTGCACGACGCGGTGCACGACAATCTGACCGGCTTGCCGAACCGGGAGCTTTTCTTCGATCGCGTCGACGCGTCCCTCACGCTCGCGCAAACCGACAATCGCATCCGCCCCGCCATCATCAACATCGACATCGACCGGTTCAAGCAAATCAACGAGGCTGCCGGGCTTTCCGCCGCCGATTCCATTCTGCTCACTCTCGCGCGGCGGCTGGCCCGCATCCTGAAGCCGCGGGATACGCTGGCCCGGCTCTCCGGCGACCAATTCGCCGTCCTGATCGTTTCGGAATTTGAGACCGCTCAGATCAGCGCTTTCGCCAATCTGGTTCGCCGCGTTGTGTCGACTCCGGTGACCGTTAGCGACAACGAAATTCCGCTCACCGCCTCGATCGGTCTCGCGCTCTATGATCCACAATTGCACGCGACGCGAGAAGACATGCTGAACGACGCGGAAATCGCGATGCGGCATGGCAAGCGCATGGGCGGCAATCGCATTGAAGTGTTCAGGCCATCGATGCGCACGCTGCGCTCGGATCGTGTCGGTCTTGATGCGGACCTGCGCCGCGCGCTCGACCGCGGTGAAATCAAAGTTCTGTTCCAACCAATCGTCCGGCTCGAGGACCGCACGGTCGCCGGCTTCGAAGCGTTGCTCCGATGGGATCATCCGCGTCTGGGACGGCTCGGCCCCGCCGAATTCATTCCTCTCGCCGAGGAGACCGGCACGATTGTCGATCTCGGGATTTTCGCGCTGGAGCGCACCGCCCGCGAACTTTCCGCCTGGCAACACGCGCTCGACGTCGACCCGCCGATTTTCGCCAGCGTCAATGTTTCCTCGCGCCAATTGCTCCGCCACGACCTCCTGCATGACGTCAGGGCGGTGCTGACCCGCGCCAATGTCAGCCCCGGTACCTTGAAGCTCGAATTGACCGAAAGTCTGGTGATGGAAAATCCCGAATATGCGGCGCAAATGCTGACCCGCATCCGCGAGCTTGGCGCCGGCCTTTCGCTCGACGATTTCGGCACCGGCTATTCTTCCCTAGCCTATTTGCAAAGATTTCCGTTCGATACGATCAAGATCGATCAGTCGTTCGTGCGCCAGAATGGGAAAGGGGCAAGGCCCGTCATCCTGCGCTCGATTGTGACGCTCGCCCATGATCTCGGGATGGAGGTCGTCGCGGAAGGCGTCGAAACGGAATCGGACGCCATCGAACTCTATCAGCTCGGCTGCGAATACGCGCAGGGCTATGCCTTCGGCCATCCAATCAGCGCGATCGAAGCGCGCAAGCTGGTCGGCGCGGCGACCGCCGCCGCTTAATCAAATTTCCGTTTTTCGCGGTGAGCTCGAAATCATCTGCTGCGAATGACCCTGCGTTCAAAAGCGCGGCGAACGGGATCTGAACCGGGCTCAAGCTTGGCTGAAAAATCTTCGCCACGCCGCCTCCACGAAAACATGATTGCGCCAAAGTGAGTTGACTACGCGAGATCCTCCCTCAGGCGTTGGAAGAACGCCTCAAGCACGGCGCGCCGTAAGACATAGCTGGCGAATTTGCCCTCCCGGACGACCTCCACCAGCCCCGCTATTTCGAGCTCTTTCATGTGGTGGGAGAGCGTCGCCGGGTTGATGCCCATGCAGTCGCGCACCGCGCAGCAGGCGAGCGCGTCCGGGCGTTCGCCGAGACGCTTCAAGATTTCGTAGCGGCGCCGATCGCCCAAGGCCTTCGCGATCAGAAGAACTTGATCCTCCGTCAGCGTTTTGCCAGCCAGTTCCGACATCCCCACACCTTCGAGCATGACCGCTTCAAACTGAATCGATCATGCTCATTTTTCTATCGGCGGCGCGCCTGCCGCACAAGGGCGTGATCGCCTTAGCCCAAGCCACCCGAAACCACCAGCGTATCGCCCGTGACCCAACGCGACTCGTCCGACGCCAAGAACACCGCGACCGGCGCTATATCGTCCGGCTGTCCGGTCCGCCCGAGCGGCGTCAGCGCGACAAATTGCTTCTCGAAATCGCTGCCGATGACGCCCGCAGCATGTGTGCCCTCAGTTTCGATCACGCCTGGATTGATCGAGTTGACCCGAATTTTCCTCGGACCCAGCTCCTTCGCCAGCACGCGGGTCACCGCGTCGACCGCGCCTTTCGTGGCGGTGTAAACGACCGAATTTGGCGGATTGAGATCACTCACCACGGAGCCGATATTGATGACGCTGCCACCCGCGTCGCCAAAGAGCTTCGCCGCCTCCCGTGTCGCCAGCAGCAGGCCCAACACGTTGATGTTGAAGTGCCGGTGAAAGTCCTCTTCCGTGACCTCCTCGAGAGGCAAAAGATTAAAGACGCCGGCGTTGTTGACCAGAATGTCCAGCCGGCCGAACGCTTGCTTCGTCTCTTTGAAGATTTTTTTCACATCCGCGGCCTTTGCCACATCGCCTTGCACGGCGATCGCTTTGCCGCCCTTGGCTTTAATGTCCGCAACGACGCGATCAGCGCCGTCCTTGCTCGAGGCATAGTTGATGACGACCGCCGCGCCTTCCGCCGCCAGCCCTTTGGCGATTCCCGCGCCAATGCCTTTCGAGGCGCCGGTCACTACCGCTGTTTTGCCAGACAATCTGCTCATGACTCTCCATCCTTCAAAATTCACCTTACTTCGATAATTGTACAATTATCGAAAGATCGAACTTAGGTAAGTCGGCGAGACCGTCTTTCAAGGGCATGATGAGCGCCGTCAACGCCACCTCGAGCTGGTCCTAGGAGAGGATCGCCGCGTCTTCGACCGCCCCACTGATCACGGCTTCGAGCTGACCCCACCCCTCCGGATCGCCTATGATCGTCATGCGGGTCCATTTGGATGCCGAGACAGCGGGTGCCCTCGACATTGACATCGCCGCGGTAAACCGTAGAGTTTGTGCGTAAATCAAAAAATTTGCACCAAAGTCAGCCGATTGAAACTACGGTGGCTTCACCGTACAAAAATCCGGTGCAAAACAGACTGCAGCTTATCGGTTGGCCATCCGGGGCAGCTTGTCCGCTGCGGCTAAGCAATTGCCGTGCCAGACGCCTGGGTCCATCGGGCCCCGCGTTTTGCTTTGCGCGATCGCACTCAATTCAAGCCACTGGATGTATGAGTCGTTGTAAGGTTTTTGGCCCAAATCGTAACAAAATGTTTCACGTGAAACATTTTGGTACGATTGCACGCGCGGACCGGTTTCCAGCGCAAGGTTCGATCGTCGCTGCGCCAACTGCAAGACGACCCCAGTAAATTATCTCCTTTTCCAGAAATCCTCGCTCGAATACGCCGCCTGAATGTTCTTATATTTATCAACTGATTAATAATTATTCGGCGCTGTCCGCCCGCGTCGCGATACCGGCGCGGTTCTGCCTTATGCCGCCGCCCAAGCGATGAACCTGCCTCTCGAGGAGAGCAGCCGCCAGGCGACGCAAGGCAGTCACGCGGTACTGCTCCTCGATGGTGCCGGTCTTCGGCAAGCTCGGACCCCATAAGACGGGCGAAAAGCCGCGTGTCCCAGGCAATATCAGTCTGCTCCAGCTGCCGTCCTATTCTCCCGCGCTGAACCCGGTCGATCCTTCAACGGGCCCAGATTCCATGAAGGCGAGCGGCGACCGTGGATCGCGTATCCTTGGTTGATTGCACGAACCGAGGAGAACCGAAATGACCTAGCCGAAAAGCCGCACGCCGACGTCCGCCGCCCTAGGTCATGATCTCATAAAGGGGATTCCCGAATCGGCAAGAGAATGATTCAACCTTCAGATCATGGAGGTTGGAATGGCTCGTTTTGATTTGACGGATGTCGAGTGGTCGGTGATTTCGCC
>JALZAY010000055.1 GCA_030948025.1 Pseudomonadota bacterium | reverse complement strand
TCGAGCGCCGAAATCTGGCTCTTCGCCCGCCGCAAATTGAAGAAAAGCTTCTTTTGGCTCGCTGTCGTTCCCATTTTCACGAGCGACCAGGAGCGCAGGATATACTCTTGAATCGAGGCGCGGATCCACCACATGGCATAGGTCGCCAAGCGAAACCCTTTGTCTGGCTCGAAACGCTTGACCGCCTGCATGAGGCCGACGTTGCCTTCGGAGACAACTTCGCTGATGGGCAGACCATAGCCCCGGTAACCCATCGCGATCTTGGCGACAAGCCTGAGATGCGAGGTCACGAGCTTGTGCGCCGCGCCGGGATCCTCATGCTCGCGCCAGCGCTTGGCGAGCATATATTCCTCCTGCGGCTCCAACATCGGAAAACGCCGGATTTGCGTGAGATAACGAGCAAGCCCGCTTTCACCTGAAATCATTGGCAAGGCAGCACTCATTGCACATTCTCCTTGGGACCCCTGTTGTCAGCGGGTCCGCCTTGGCCGCTTCCCATGCCGGCCATGCGATTCGACAATATAGAATGCCGCGACCGCGGCCGAAAGAGGGCTAGGCAAGGCATTCGGATTAAACATCGGCAATATTACACAACCCAAAGGGTTCACGCTGTACGATAGAAGACAGGTCGCAGCTTCTTCCCCTACCCTTAAACTACGATGGCTTCGGGTGGGAAGTTACGTTCTGCGGTAAAATAAGTGTGAAAACTGGAGCGAAACACGCGTCCGCCGTGGGTTCCTTGCGTCGGCCTGGCGGCGCGGCGCGGCATCAACTTTATTGTTACGGTCTCGCTCTCTCTTCTCCGGCGAGCGCGTCTCGCAGTCGTCGCAAGTCTTGCGGAAGGGTGCTCTCGAAACGCATTTGGACGCCCGTCACCGGATGCGGGAAACCGAGCAGCGCCGCGTGCAAGGCTTGCCGGGAGAGAGATGCGAGGCAGGCTTGGGCGGCGGATGGGAGCCGCGCCGTTTTGCTCTTGAAACCGGTGGCATAGACGGGGTCGCCCAGCACTGGATGGCCGATATGCGCCATATGGACACGGATCTGATGGGTTCGCCCCGTCTCCAGCCGGCATGAAATAAGGCTTGCTTCGCCAGCAAAGCTCTCGATGAGCTGCCAATGGGTCAGCGCGCGGCGGCCGCGCCCGGCCGGCACGACAGCGATCTTTTCGCGGCCAGTGGCATGACGGGCGAGCGGCGCGTCGATGGTGCCGGAAGGCCGCGCCGGGGTGCCCCAAACGAAGGCCAGATACGCGCGGGTAAGCGGCAGGGTTTTGCCGTGATCGACGAAGAGCTTGGCAAGGCCGTGATGCGCGGCGTCCGTCTTCGCGGCCACCAAAAGGCCGGAAGTGTCCTTGTCGAGCCGGTGCACGATTCCGGGCCTTCGCACGCCTCCGATGCCCGAGAGGCTCGCGCCGCAATGGGCGATCAGCGCATTGACGAGGGTTCCTGATTCATGTCCGGCGGCCGGATGCACCACGAGCCCGGCCGGCTTGTCGATGACGATCAGATGTTCGTCCTCGAAGACGATTTTGAGCGGAATATTTTCACCCAAAGGCGCGGGATCGGCGGCCGAGGGAAGGCGCAAGCCGGCGGTCTGGCCCGCGCGGAGCAGAAGACTCGGGTCTTTCACCGTCGCGCCGTCGATGGAAGCATGGCCGGCTTCGATCAGGCTCTTCACTCTCGTCCGCGATAAATTCGCCGGCGCCGCCGCGAGAAAACGGTCGAGCCTCTTGCCGCCGTGTTCGGGCGCAACGCGATAGGCAAGGGAAAGATTATTTTCCTCACTCATGCTCATGCGGCCTGTCGACTCCCAGCGGAACGATCAAACTCGCCGATCGTACCAAAAAGTTTCACGTGAAACTTTTTGGTACGATTTGACGGGGCGAAAATACTCAGGGCCTCTTAGATGCCCGATGCAGGCTGGATCGAGTTTGAATCGCCCTGGCTCTTTTGTCCATACTTTGACGATGAATTCATAGGGGTAAAGGCCTTTGAGGGTCTTCACCCTTCGGGCGAAATTATAAGCTTTGACGAAGTCTTCGAGGTGTTGACGGAGCTGGCGCTGGACACTTGGAGGTATCCAGTTATGAGCCCGTAATAATAATCATCCGACAATAGATTAATAATAAACATCATTTAGCAAATAATGGAGGCACAATTGCAGAGGTTCGTAAAATATTGCAGAGGTTCTAAAATATTGTGCGATTTTTATGCGATTTGCGTTCGATTAATGTTGCGCTAACGATCGAATTGGCTTAAACTTCACAAATAGTAATTCAAATTCGGAGTGAGAATGACGAAAGTTCCCTTCGAATCGAACGAACGTTTCGTCGAGGTAAGTCGGCCGCTAAATTTAGGTTCAATTCCTCTACTTTAATACTTCCAAATACTTCCAAATAAAACTGTGGCCGAGGTGCTCGTACACCCACAAGTTACCCGAGTCAATGCGTACGTCGCCGGGCTGCCGCGTGAACCATTAAGCACCAGAAGTTTCCTAGCACTAGAGGAGGATAACTATGCGAACAACACGTGTACAAAACTTCATGGCTGTCATGGCTGTCGCGTTGGCATGCGGGGTTACCTTCACCACCACTACACTGTTCGCACAGCAAGGCTTCACAAAGAGCAAAGTCGTGGGGGGGCTGAGCAGGGCAACCTCAATGGAGTTCGCGCCGGACGGCCGGCTCTTTGTGAACGAGCAGGGAGGCAAGCTCCGGGTCATCAAGAGCGGCGCTCTCCTTCCCACACCATTCGTGGACTTGAGCACGACCACAGATTCCGCCGGCGAGCGGGGGTTCCTCGGAATTGCTTTTGACCCGAACTTTACCTCGAACCACTACGTCTACGTTTACCACACGGTAACGGGGAGTCCCCCCCACAACCGCGTCAGCCGATTCACAGCCAACGGCGATGTTGCCATGTCAGGAAGCGAAGTGGCGATCCTGGATCTCGATAACCTGAGTGGCGCAACGAACCACAACGGCGGAGCAATTCACTTTGGAACGGACGGAAAACTCTACGTCGACGTCGGCAATAACAACAACGACATCAATTCTCAGAGTATCTCGAACCGCCTTGGAAAGATCCTGCGCATCAACGCCGATGGAACCATCCCGGCCGACAACCCGACGTCTTTTCCCGGGATCAGCGGGACGACGAGCGGGGCAAACGGGGCAATCTGGGCCGTGGGATTCCGGAACCCTTTCACGGCAGGCGTGAATCCAGCGACGGGGCGGATTTTCGTGAACGACGACGGGCTGGACACCCGGGAGGAGATTGACGACCTTCTGAAGGGCAAGAATTACGGCTGGCCCAATCAGGAGGGATTCCTGGGGGCCGACAACCCGAACTACACGCGGCCGATCATCGACTATGTCCACGGGGATTCTGGCGCGTGCGCCATTGCCGGGGGAACGTTCTACCACCCCTCGAACAACACCTTCGGAAGCTCGTACCTCGACAAGTACTTCTACTCGGACTTATGCGGGGGGTGGGTGCGGATGCTTGATCCTTCGACCAAGGTGAGCACAACGTTTGACACGGGGTACAGCGAGCCGGTGGATCTCAAGGTAGGATCCGATGGCGCTCTCTATGTGCTGGCCTTTGGCACAGGTGAAGTGTGGAAGCGGCAAAGCACCTCAGCGTCGACGCAGGACATCCTGGTGTCGACCACCACGATGAGGATCAATGAGAACAGCAGTGGAACCTTTACGGTTAACCTGGCCGCGCAGCCGAGTTCGGACATCGTGGTCAACGTCGCCCGGAGTTCGGGCGATACCTCTGTTTCTACGAGCCCCGCGAGCCTGACCTTTACATCGACGAACTGGAGCTCGTCCCAGACGGTGACCGTTTCCGCCGCGGCGGATTCCCAGACGATCAATGTGAGTGCGACGGTCACGTGCTCCTCGCCCGGGCTTACCTCGAAGAATGTGGTGGTGACGGTCATCGACGGCACGGCGATGGCGGACGGTCCGATCGCGGAGATTGCATTGCCGCACAATGGAGACGGTGTTGCCGGAACTAACGCGGACTTCTTCGGCCACAACATCGGCGGGGCCGTGACGGACAAGGCCGATTTCTACATCGATGGAGTCCTGAAGTACACCGATATTCAAGACGAACCTCCGAATCACTACCACTTCGGAGGTGGCCACGGCATGTGGAACACCACGCTCCTAAGCGACGGCTCCCACACACTAGCAATGAAGGTCCACGAGAAGGGTGGGCTGCGAACGAGCACCCATCAGATCACTACTACGGTGATGAATGGCCTCCTCCCCGACCTCATCGCCACCTCGATCTCATATTCCAGTGCAAGCGGCACCTTCACCAGCGTGGTGCTCAACCAAGGCAACGCTGCAACACCCGCCGGCACGCCCATCGGCGTCGCATATCTGGTTGACGGGACAAAATGCACCTGGGGAGTAGTCAATGGACCTCTGGCCCCTGGTGCATCGGCAACTATCGGCACTCAAGGAGGAGCGTGCGTGATCCCGGTCGGCACGCACACGATCACAATCGTTGCCGATGATGTCAACCGCATACCTGAATCCAACAAAAACAACAACACGCTTGCTCAGACGATTACCGTCACTGGAGGGCCTCAACTACCCGACCTGATCCCCACCTCGATCTCATACGACAGTACTAGCGGCTTATTCACCAGCGTAGTGAGCAACCAAGGCAACGCTGCAACACCCGCAGGCGTGACCGTCGGTGTCTCATACTCGGTTGACGGGGTAAAGCGCTCCTGGGGAGCCTCCAATGCGATTCTGGCCCCAGGCGCATCGGTTACCATCGGCTCTCAAGGTGGAGCATACGCCATAACCGCCGGCACGCACACGATCACCGTCTTTGCCGATGATGTCAACCGCATGCAAGAATCCAACAAAACCAACAACAAGTTTTCTAAGACGATTACACTCCCATGACGGCGGCATAATCAGCGACGGCGCGGCATGCCAACTTGGCCGGGACCACGAACCCGGTGCCGGTGATGTTAACAATCGGCGACGACAGCGGCACGGCGTCGGTCAAGATCGCCATTATCCAACTACAAGCGCGTGCTTCCGCATCCCCCTAAAAACCCGTGCGTCCGGGCGTGATCCGGTCCAATTGGATCGGATCACGCTAAGGCATGCCAGCCGATATCGCGGCGGTAGAAACCGCCCGGCCAATCGATCACATCGATCGCCGCAAAGGCGCGCGCGGGGTTTGTAGAGGAGCTTTGCAAAGAGTCTCGGCTTGACGATGGGCGCCGAGCGAGAGGAGATTACCGGGCAGATGCCGCACCTGCGCGTCCCGACTTGACTTCGGAACGGCAAGTTGTGATTTCCCGCGCCAAGGGTTGAAATCTCAAATCCAGACTTTCCCAGATTATTTACGCCAGCTCCACCAGGCGCCCGTCATGCAGTGTCACCCGCCGGTCCATGCGGCGCGCCAACTCAATGTTATGGGTCGCGACCAAGGTGGCAAGCCCGGTCGCCCGGACGATCGCGTCGAGCGCTTCGAAAACATGGCTAGCGGTTTTCGGATCGAGATTGCCGGTCGGCTCATCGGCGAGCAATATTGCTGGGCCGTTGGCGACCGCGCGGGCAATCACGACCCGCTGCTGCTCGCCGCCGGACAATTCCGAAGGCCGGTGTTCTCCGCGCCCGGATAGGCCGAGGTAATGCAGCAATTGCCCGGCGCGCTCCTTCGCCTCGCGCCGCGACAACCCAGCGATCATCTGCGGCAGCATGATATTTTCGAGCGCCGAAAATTCCGGCAGCAGATGATGGAACTGATAGACGAAGCCGATCTCGCCGCGCCTGAGCGCGGTGCGCGCGTCGTCGGCCATCCGGACGGTGGCTTCGCCAGCGATAAACACTTCGCCGGCGTCGGGCGGCTCAAGAAGGCCCGCAATATGGAGGAGGGTCGACTTGCCGGCGCCGGACGGGGCGACCAGCGCGACCGATTGCCCGGCCCATAGGCAAAAATCGGCGCCGCGCAAGATTTCGAGCGGAGACCCCGCCTGATCGTAGCAGCGTTCGACCTTTTCAAGACAAAGCGCCGGAGTGGACATGGCTATTCGTAACGCAAGGCTTCGACCGGATCGAGCTTTGCCGCGCGCCAGGACGGATAGATCGTGGCCAACAGCGATAAAACGAACGTCATCGAAGCCACGGTGAGGACATCGCCAGGATCGACCACGGAGGGCACGCGCGAGAGGAAGTAAATCTCGGCCGGAAACAGATTGGCATCGAAAAGCCATTTGAGAAGCTGGCGAACCCCCTCGACATGGCTCGCGACGATGAGGCCGAGAAGGCAGCCGGCGAGCGTCCCGGCGGCGCCAATCGAGGCGCCGGTGATGAGAAAGATCCGCATGACGCCGCCTTGCGTGGCGCCCATCGTGCGCAGGATCGCGATGTCGCGGCCCTTGTCCTTGACCAGCATGATCAGCCCCGACACGATGTTGAGCGCGGCGACAAGCACGATCAGCGTAAGAATAATGAACATGACATTGCGCTCGACGTTGAGCGCGTCGAAGAATGTCTTGTTGCGCTCGCGCCAGTCGGTCATGATCATCGGCCGCATCACCGCCCGGTCGATCTTGCCCTTGACTGCGTCGAGCTCCTCCGGCCGGCCCACGAAAATCTCGACGACGCTTGCCTGACTGTCCTTGTTGAAGAAGCCCTGCGCCTCGGGGAGGGCCATATAGACAAAGAGATTGTCGAACTCCGCCATGCCGATCTGAAAGATCGTGGTGACCGGATAGACCTTGCTGCGCGGAGTGATGCCGAACGGCGTCTGGGCGCCGTTCGCGATCAGGATTTTCAGCTTGTCGCCGATGCGAAGCCCGAGATTTTCGGCGAGCCTTTGGCCGATCGCGACGCCGCCCGCCGTATCGAAACCGTCGAGCGTGCCCTGCTTAATATTGCGGGCGATGCCTGGGAGGCGCTTGATATCGGCCTCCCTTATTCCCCGCACGAGGGCAAACGCCATGCTGGTGGTGGAAGCCGCCGCCGGGCTCTCGATCATCGGGATGACCAATTCGACGCCTTGCACCGCCGCCACTTCCCTCACCACTTCATCGTAATCGGTGAACTGCGTGTCGGCGGCCTGCAGGAAAATATGACCGTTGATGCCGACGATCTTGTCGAGCAATTCCTTATGAAAGCCATTCATCACCGACATGACGACGATTAGCGTCGCGACGCCCAGCGCAATTCCGAGAAAGGAGAAAAAGGCGATGACCGAAACAAAGCTCGCCTTGCGCCGCGCGCGCAGATAGCGGAGCGCGATCATCCACTCGAAGGGCGCGAACGGGCGTGTGCCCTTCGAGGTTTCCATCATGCGCTCGCGAGCCGCGCGATCGCCGCGCCGGCGGCGAGATTGTCGCGCGCGCCGGTCGCCCTTGTCTTAAGTTCCACCGTGCCCGACGCCAGTCCCTTGGGGCCGACAATGATCTGAAACGGCAGCCCGATCAGATCGAGCTTGGCGAATTTGGCGCCGGGGCGCTCGTCCGTGTCGTCATAGAGCACGTCGACGCCCCCTTTTTCGAGAGCGGCGTAAATCGCGGCGCAGGCGGCGTCCGTCGTGCCGTCGCCAACCTTGAGATTGGCCAAGCCTACCTTGAAAGGCGCGACGGCCGCGGGCCAAATAATCCCATTTTCGTCGTGGCTCGCCTCGATCAAGGCGCCGACGAGACGCGACACGCCGACCCCATAGGAACCGCCCTGGAACGGCCGCTCGACTCCGCCGGGGCCGGTGATCAAGGCCCGCATCGGCTTGGAATATTTTTCGCCGAAATAAAACACCTGGCCGACCTCGATGCCGCGCGTTTGGATGCGTTTTTCTTCCGGCGTCTCGCGCTCGAAACGGGCTTGATCGTGGACGTCCCCGGTCGCCGCGTAGAGCTTCGTCCATTCATGGACGATCGGCGAGAGGTCGCCATCATAGTCAGTGGTTTCAGTCGGGATGGGCAATTCCAAGACATCGGCGTGGCAAAATACCGCCGACTCGCCAGTTTCCGCCAAAATGATGAATTCATGGCTCAAGTCGCCGCCGATCGGCCCAGTCTCGGCGCGCATCGGGATCGCCTTCAACCCCATGCGGGAAAAAATCCGCAAATAGGCGACGAACATCTTGTTGTAGGAAAGCCACGCCGACGCTTCGTCGACATCGAAGGAATAGGCATCCTTCATCAAGAATTCGCGGCCGCGCATCACGCCGAAGCGCGGCCTTTGCTCGTCGCGGAATTTCCACTGGATATGGTAAAGGATTTTGGGCAGATCCCGGTAGGAATGGACATAGGCGCGAAAGATCCCGGTGATCATGTCCTCGTTGGTCGGGCCATAGAGGAGTTCGCGCTCGTGACGGTCCTTGATTCGCAGCATTTCCGGGCCATAGGCCTCGTAGCGGCCGGTTTCTCGCCAAAGATCCGCGAGCTGAAGGGTCGGCATCAAGAGTTCGATCGCGCCGGCCCGGTCCATTTCCTCGCGGACGATCTGCCCAACTCTTTGCAAGACGCGAAGTCCGAGCGGCAGCCAAGCGTAAATCCCGGCCGCCTCCTGCCGGATCATGCCGGCGCGCAACATCAAGCGGTGCGAGACGATTTCGGCTTCCTTCGGCGTCTCGCGCAGAATCGGCAGAAAATAACGGGACAGGCGCATTGCTGAAGAAACGCGATCAGGAGGAGCGGAGCGGCGGATCTTGGGTTTTAACCCGTGCGTAAGGCAAAGGCAAAGACGCGCCAAGAGCCTTAAGCCAAACCGCTCGGTTGCGCCGGTCCGGGTCTGTCGCGCGCGTTCCGTGGCGCTCGCCCGGATTAGAATCCGAGCCGCATCGCGGTTAAATTGTTTGCGCTCAAGCTTGCGAGACCCGGAGCTTCCGGCGCGGCGCGAAATTGCCCGGCCCGCCTGGAACATAACTGACGAGATCGTTTGCCTTGCCGAGCACTTCCCGGAGATGCGTTCCGGCGCGGGCGCAAATGTCCGTCATGAGGTCGGGGCGGGCTTCCCCATGAGTCTTGTGGTGGCGTCTAATCGCGGCCAAGGCGCCGAGCGCCTTCCGGTCGAGTTCGTCGACAACGTCCTCGAAATTTTGCCGCACGCAGCGGTTCAACGAGGCATAGACATCGGTCGCGGAGGCGCGGCCTGGCATCGCCGAAGCGGTGAAATAATCCTGGTAGCTCGTCGGTTGCCAGTTCAATAAATCGCCAATCAATTTGGGCGTGCCGGGAAGCTGCTCGATCAATTTTACCATTCCGTTGAATTGATTGAGATAGGCGCCAGCGAGGCTGGAGCCAGGACCCGCCTGAGCGACGGGATACGCCGAATCATGGTTGGCCGGGCCATTGCCGTGCAATACGCCGGAGAGGCGTTCCGGGCGGGCTTCTTGGGTCATCGCGGTTAGCGTCATTTGAAGGGCCTCGTTGCGTCGACGTCATACTAGACGCGGACCCATAATAATTTGTTGCCGGAGATATTAGGTTGCGACCGGCCTTCCGGAAATCGCCGCCGCAAGCGCGCAAATATCTAATTCTGGCTGGCTTATGCGAGCCTTATGGCAGCGGGCGCGAAGCAGTTTCCAGCTGACCGGTCTCGAATCTCCCGACCGTTCTCAAGGCCCTCCGTCTGCAGCGGACTTTCACCCGCTTCGCGATCGACAATCAGCTGCTGGCGGTAGACCCGGCGTCGGCGCAGCAACTCGACGCCGCCTTCCGGGACTTTGTCACCGTAAATCAACCCGGTAACCTCGGCGGACCCAGGCAACCGCCGGGCGCCGGAATCGTTTCGTCCGGACAGGCCTCGGAGCGACGACATTCTGTGGGGATATGGGCTGCGCGGATGTTTCGGCGCCTGCATCAACCGCGCCGCGCTGCCGGCGATCCTGAAACCTCTTGTCACAAGGCCGGGCCTGCGCCGCCGCGGCCGGCCAAATCGACACGGGCGGAACCGAATTTCCCAAGCATTTCGTGGCGGAATGGGAGTAAGCAAGTTCCGCGTGAATGTCGCCGTTCAAGTCTCCACGAGCCGCCCCACGATCGCCCACAGCGATTTGCGATAAGCGTCGAACGCAAAGTGCTGTTGATAGATCCGGCGCGTGGCCGCCAACTCCCGGCTTGCAGCGGGCAAATGACGAGTGGCATGGGCGCGGCGCAGGGCCGCCGCGAAACCGGCGGCGTCTTCCGCGACAGTCACGTTTGGAAGGCCGGCCGCGTCGACGCCGAGGCCGCGAAAGGCGAGCGGCGTCGCAATCAGTGGCGCCCCGCAAGACAGCGCTTCGATGGTCTTGATCGAGATCCCGTGCCCGGCCGTGGCCGGCAACAGAACGGCTGCGGCGTTACGATAAGCGTCATGGAGCTCCTCGACCTCGACCCTTCCCCGGAAGAGCCCGGCATGCGCCTTGAACAGACCGGGCGCACTCCATCGAATTTGGCGGTCGATATTGCCGAGGATCCTGATCGGGACCCCCGGCGCCAGCGGCAAGACCTCTTTTAAAAACCAGACGAGGCCGAGGAGATTGGCGGAATTGGCGCTAGCGACAATAATGGGATCGTCACCGCCGGGCCCCGCCGGCATGGCGTGGACAGTGGGATAAAGCAACGCGTGCCGGCTGCCTGGAACGAGCTTTTGGAAAGCGGCTGCCTCTTCGTCGTTGAGATGCACCAAAATGTCGGCCGGCCGCATGGCGTCGAGTTCGATCGCGAGCATATCTTCGTAGCGCGCCACCGGCGGCAAGGCCCAGCCCGCATGATTGCGCAGGACATATTGTCGGGTCTGGAGATCGTGCGTGTCGAGAACGATCGGACAATCGTGCCGCTCGCGCAGGCGCGCCGCCACGGGCATGCAGACGAAATGGTTGCAGTGGATGAGATCGACCCGTGGCGCGGACGCGAGTGCTTCGGGAACCGTCGTGAGCTTGGCCATCTCGATCAGAATCCCGGCAAAATTCCCATGTAACCATCGCCACGCCGCGCGCAGGAATCCCGGATTCAGAACCGCACGCAAAGGCATGCCCGCGAAGATGCGGGCGTCGGCTTCGAGATCGGGTGTCGCCGCCAAATAGGATTTGTGCCGGTTGGAACCCTCGACAGAGCCAGGCGTATCGGCGATCGCGAGACTAACGGCTTTCGCGCCGAGGCTGCGATAGGCCCGCGCCTGGGCGACGAACACCTGGTGGCTGCCGCAAGAATGCCACGCCGGATGAATGATCGCCACCGTTCTGCCTGTCAGCGGCAAAACAAGCGGCACGGCTGGGTTGGCGGCGCCGTCAAGCATTGAGCCGGGTCCTTGGCAATCGCTGAGCCAGCGGCTCTTGCACCTGCACAGTTTGTTTTCAGTCCACCTTCGCGGTCATATCCGCCCGGCATAGTTACGGCTTGATCCGGCCGCCTTCGTCAAGCTACAGGAAGAGCAAAGCTCCCCGGTAGCTTTGAGCTGCATTTCCACTCGAACCAGCTCCGCCGTCAATTCAGGACGAAACGCGGTGCCGCCTGTTGCCGATTCTTATGGCGATGGCCTCGATAGTGAATTCAAGAGCAAAATGCAAAATTCCCCTCCCCCATCAAAAAACCATGGCATGGCGATCATCGCCAACGACAAGATGATCAATTGGCTTCTGCCATTTCTCGAGAGCTATCTCGCGACCAATGCGGCGACCCCTCTCTATCTCATCCCTTACGACGACAATGTTGCCTTGACGCGCCGGGCCGCCGGAATTTACGGCGTCCATTTCGTCGAACCGGACAGCGCCGAGCTCGACGCCTTGGCCAAGCGGCTTTACCCGATGTTTCCAGGGCATCGTCGGCGTCTGCGGAAATTTCTTGCCCTCGCGCTGCCGCTCGACGAGGTTATCTATCTCGATATCGATATCATCCTGTTTCGCGATTTTCGCGAGATGTTCGGCCGCCTCGAAGCAGGCAAGAGCGATTTCATCGTGGCCGCGCCGACGGCGAACTATGTCTACAATAAAAAACGCGAACAATATGATTTTCTTCGCGGCGTGATGCTCTTCAACGACGGCTTCTTCGTCGCCTCGAAAGCGATTCTTGGCTTGAAGGACTTCCATGACGTGATCGACAACGACGAAGCGATCTTTCATGCCGTGCGTCAACGCGGCATGCTGTTCGCCCAGCCGGTCACCAATTTCGTCGCGCACCGGATAGGTTTGAAGATCATTCCTTTGCGCGAATGCATTCCTGGAGCCTCCAACGAGAGCTTCTACAAGGCCGATGGGGTGACCTTCGACGCCGGGGGACCGCTCGATGTCTTTGGCGATAAAATCTATTTCGCCCATTGGGCTGGCGCGGTAAGTCTCCCTCGCAGCCGTGTTTTCGATGCGGCTTGGCGCCAATTCGCCGCCCAAGCCGCGGCGCGGGTGAAAACTGATTTATCCGCGGGCGCCATAGGGCGCGCGCGGTAGGGATTGTCCAATGCCTCGCCTCCTCTTTTTCTATCTTTCGAAGCGGATCGCGCTCGCAACCCTTTTAATCGCAACGGGACTTTGCGTTCCGGTCGTCATGACCACGCTTTTTCAATACCTTCCGGCGGCCGCGATCCGTGGCGGACTGCTTATGCCGGCACTTCTCGGCATCCTGCCGACGGTGCTCTACATCGCTTTGCCGATGGCGGTTGGCGTCGCCGTCGCTCTCGAATTCGCGCGGATGTCGGCCGACGGCATCATCGCGGTTCTTTATTCCATGCGCCTCTCGGCCTGGGCGATCTCCCTTCCGGCCGCTTCCGTCGCCATTGCCGCGGCGGGGGCGGGCTATTGGATCTCGTCGGTTTTCGCGCCGGCCCATGTCGGCCAGATGCATGACGTGATTTATGTGATTCGTAATTCGCTCAATCATAGGATGCTCGAGGCAGCGCAATTCTACACCTTCGATAATGGCGCGCGGACGCTCTATTTCCGCCGCTGGCGTTCCGCCGATGTCGTCGCGGGCATGTTCATCCATGAATTCTCCGCTGAGAAGAACGAGGACCAAATCATCACTGCCGCTGAGGCGGAATTCCGCCGCAACGCGAATGGTGTCGTATTGATCATGAGCGATGGTTCGATTGAGACAATTCCCGCGGACGGCTCCGCGATACGGACAGCGAATTTCGACGAATATGCGATGTTGATCGGCATGCAAGGCTCTGGCAGCCTGCCGCAACGCAATTGGCGAGGTGTCTTCGAACTACCGTTCCTCGAATTCTTCCGCGAGCGGCCGTCAAGCGGCGAAGACCCGCGTCAGTTCGCCGAATGGATGAGCGAGGCCGCGAAACGGTGCGGCATGCCTTTGCTCGCCCTGGTCCATGCGCTGCTCGCGATCGGGCTTGTCCTAAACGTCGCCTCGGCGAGCGGCGGCGCTTCGGCGGCGGTAACGGCGACCATGCTCGCGATCCCGGCGATCCATGTCGCGATCCTCGTTTGCGCCGAAACGCTGGTGCGTCAGGATCCGCGTTTCGTCTGGTTCGTTGGCCTCGCGATCATTGTGGAATTTGCCGCCGCCATCATCCTGATCGAGCGGCAAAACGCGAATTTTACGCTGTCCAAGGACAGGGCCGCGCAGCCGGTTCCCTAATGCGGATAAGGCGGAAGGGCCACAATAAATCGGGCCACAACGCCGATCCATACAGGTACGGCCCCCGCTGTCCCGGTAGCTGATGAGGCGATCCTTTCCATTCACCGATAATGGGAGTCGCTCCTGATCCCGACGATGAGTTCGCTCTCGTTCAGGCCGAAGGCTGTCTTTAAGGCGTCAATGATGTCGGGCTTCTGCAGGCGCCGGTCGGCGTAGATCACGAAGCGGTGCGTAGGCGTCTCATAGACGACCCTGCCGCGCGGCCACTGGTCATACTCGGTCGACGCGATACGAGCGGGATAGCCCTTGGCCGCAAGCCGCACCCCGCCTAGCGTCTGCCATTCCTGCCAGCGCTCATAGTGGCCCGCGGCGTGGGTGATGCACTCGCCATAAGGCTCAGCCTCGTCCAAGGTCGAACGATCGATGACGAGGACGCCATTCACACGCCAGAATATTCCGACCGACGGCCGCGTGGGAGCGAGCGCCGACTTCGGTGCGACGATGATTGTCACAGGACTACCATCGGTTCCGCGTCTCCAAGGCGGCGGACCGCGCCGAAGCCGTGAGACTCCTCGTCCCATTTCACGCCGTGGACCGGCACGACCGTCTTCGGCTGGACGGCCGTCGCGAAGGCACGCAGATCGGCTGGGGAGGCGTGGCCGCTGGTGTGGATGTAGGCGATTTCGGCTCCGGCCGCTCGGCACCACTCCAGGGCTTCCGATTGATAAGGCTCCGACAAGTAGCCACGCCACATCGAGAAGTTGAATGCATCATCGGCGGTCGGCGCGACGCCCGCGCTTTGATAGTCGCGGATCAGTGCACGACGCAGCATGACGACGTGGCGGCTCCCTTCGAGGCATTTCGCCGAGATGCCGTATGGGACCATCCGCTCGACAAAGTCCTCACGGCCCTGGCTGCGGTAACTACCCCCAAGCCCTCTCGTCACGACGACCTTCAAATTCGGGAAGCCCGCGCGCGGCAGACCGGTCCCTTCCGAGATGCGATCAAGGACGTCGGCGGTGTAAAGGTCGATTGCGAGCGTCCGGCCGCTGCGCTTGGCGGCCCGGTATATGGTCACGGTGCGGTCGATGTTCTGGCCCGACCATGAAACGAACACGCGGCCCTTGGTCCGGGCGAACAGCTCCACGAATTCGTGCTCGATTTCGTCCTCGGTCTTCACCGGCTTGTCCGTTCCGAGGTTTGTTCCTTCGGTCAGAAGCACGTCGATGTTCCCCGGGGGGTGAGCCATAAGCCGATCGACGAGCGCGGACTTGCGGCCGTGGCGGCGAAAGTCGCCTGTGTAGAGAAGCCGCTTTCCTGCCGCCTCGACGAGCAGCATGTAGGCGTCGAAGGCGGAGTGGTCGGTGAGAATCGGTGTAACGGTGTATGGCCCAATCGCGAACGGCCCGGAACGGCTGTCCCATGTCTCGAATATTCGGGTGAGGGGACGGCGCGTAACGTCGCCGGTGACCGCGATTAGTTTGGCCGATCCCGACCCCGTCCATATCGGCCAGGTGAGGGGAAGTTCCTCAACCAGCCCCCAATGGTCCTGGTGCGGATGGCTGATGAGGACGGTCGCCGGGGGTGTCCGATCAAGCGATGCCGGCAGGAGGCCGGTGGCGCCTTCCGGCGCGTCAAGCGGTCGTCCGGCGTCGAGGATGAGGCGGTCTCCGTCCGGGTGCGCGATCTCGATGCAGCTCCCGCCGATCTGCTGAGTGCCGCGGTGGACGGTAAGAGTTAGAGTCAAGGACGCGTCTCTAGCGTCATCTGATCCGGGGACTGAACCATTTGCACATGCAGGTCCGTATTGCGCAGCTTATTATTGCGCAGCTTGGAATTGCGCAGCTTGTCCAGGTGTCCCTTTTCGGTGAACGAATTGTCCCTCGTGCGATCGTCAATCAGAAGGCGGGGTTCATCATCGACAAGGAGCGGCGGCGCGCCCGACGCAGCAGCAGCGATGATGCCTGGCCCGAGCGCTTCAATTCTTGGATTCACAAGCTTCGCGAGTCCGTGGAACGCTTCCAGCAGGCGGCAGGTGTTTTGATAGGCGGAAGCGACCAATTCACAGTGGTTCTTGTAATCGAGCCAGTCGGTATAGTACTGCAACTGCTGGATAACCTTCGGATTGCCTTTTCCCTCACAACGTGCACGCCCATCACCGACGAGTTTCGCCTCCCAAAAGACAACCCGCCACCAGTTGCCTACCTTTTCGAGCGCAACGAGATCCATTCGCGTGGCTGTCGGTTTTTTGGAGTAGGCCGGCAGCGCCATCTCAAGATCGATGATGTTGGGATTTCTGGCGACGACCAAGTCGACGAAGCGCTTCTCGTCGCCAACATGTTCGTTCGCATTCGCGATCCATCCGTCGAGGCACGCGGGACTGCCGTTGGCCAAAAGCCGTTTGCTCCCGAGCTCTTCCGGATATCCGTCGGAAGTCAGCGTAACGTAGCTCTGCTCGCGGCCGCGCTCGCCGTAGACATACTTGTTGTGAATCTTTGCCTGAAGCTTCCCCTCGTCGTCGAACCTAACTTTGGCCACCGACTGGCCAGCTCGGTAGAAGTTCAGAGAATCGTTGCGTATCGCCAAACGGAGGTCCTTTTTGCCCTCTTGGTCCGTATCCCTACTGATCGCGTCGCCCGAGGGATGCCAGAGTTGAAGCAGGTCAGACAGCCAACCATTCTCTTTGAGAACGCAATCGGATAGGCGCTCGATCTCGAACTTGCGGTCGAAGATCGTCATTGAAATACCTCCTAATCAAACAGACAACACAATGTGTTGGACAAGAGCGAGGTCATTCCCGCGAAAGCGGGAATCCAGCTCACGCGATAGTGTGCGTAAGAGTCATATGGCCTCAAGCTTTCGCAGGAATGACGTCGCTCTTGTCATAAAGATTTAAGAAATCATGAAAACTTTCGGAAGAGACTATCAGAAGCCTGCGGCGAGCGCCGGCTCCTCCTTGCCGTCGATCGCCTCGCGATAACGCGCAATGACGTCCTTGGGCGCACCCATGCTTTGCACCACGCCATCCTCGATCCAGATCACCCGGTCGCAGATCGCTTGCAGGGTTTCGAGATCGTGGGATACGAGAAGGATCGTGCCGTGGTTCGCGAAATCCTTGATGAAAGCGTCGCACTTTGCGCCGAAAGCCTCGTCGCCGACCGAGAGCGCTTCGTCCACGATCAAAATATCCGCGTCGGCATGCGCGCAAACGGCAAAAGCAAGCCGCGCCGCCATGCCGCTCGAATAGAGTTTGAGCGGTTGATAAAAGAAGTCGCCGATGCCGGCGAAGGCGGCGATTTCGGGAAGCCTCGCCTCGACGGCGGCGCGCCGCATGCCGAGAATGGCGCCCCCGATCAAGGCATTTTCCCGGCCGGTCAGCTCATGGTCGAAGCCGGCGCCAAGCGCGAGGATCGGCGCCACCCGACCCTTGACTTGGACATTGCCGAGCGTCGGCAAGGTTATCCCGCAGATGATCTGCAAGAGCGTGGTTTTGCCGGCGCCGTTGCGGCCGATGATGCCGATTGTTTCGCCGCGGCGAACCTTGAAGCTGATGTCCCGCAGCACCCAATGCTGATGGTAAAACTGCTTCCAATGCCCGAAGATCGCCTGTTTGAGCTGATCGTTGCGCCGCAAATAGAGCTGGAACGCCTTGCCGACCCGGTCGCAGCTGATGACGAGATCAGATGACATCGACGAACACGGCCTTGTATTGCATGAAGAAACGATACGCGAAAAAGAAAATGAGGAGCGAGGCCAAAACCGTCCCGCAATAGAGGACGAGGCCCGGGAGTCTATTGAACAAGAGAAGGTCGCGGATCATCTCGACGTAATTTCCTATCGGATTAAGATGCAGATAAATGCGCAGATTGGGCGGCACGTCGTCGATCGAATAAAAGATCGGCGTCGCGAACATGAAGACCGGCACGATCGAGATCATGAGATGCGCGACAT
>JALZAY010000230.1 GCA_030948025.1 Pseudomonadota bacterium | reverse complement strand
GACCCGGTGCTCGGCATGACGATCGACAATGGCAATCATTTGCTTCTATCGGGAAATCATGCCGCGCGAAATTATTTGGCGGCGATCGGCGCCGGGGAACGATTGGCAGGGCCGCCGGAAGCCGAGTTTGCTTTTGTCGATCTCGCAACCAAGGAGCGCTGGCATTTGCGCCCAAATGCAGGGCCGCTTCCCTGGTGGATTTTCTCGCCGCTCCGGCGGGTGCCCCACACCGGCCCGTTCGATTATCTTGGCCTCCTGCGGCTTCTTGTTCCCGGCAAGGACGCGCCGATTGGCGCGGTCATGCGCTGCGACGGGTTGCTTTTCCAGCAGTTGTGGCGGCCGTTTTTTCTCGCTGCCTTGAATACCGAGCCTGCCGACGCTTCATCCCACCTTGCCGCCGCCGTGGTGCGGGAAACGCTCGCCAGGGGAGGGCGCGCCTGCCGTCCACTCGTCGCAACGCAAGGCCTCTCCGCCGCATTCGTCGCGCCCGCGCTCGATTATCTCGTTAAATGCGGGGTAAAGATTCGGTTCGACCATCGGCTTCGGCGGATAGAGTTTGCAAATGGCCACGCCGCCGCCCTCGATTTCGGCGACGATACGGTGGAACTCGACGCGGCGGACAAAGTTGTTCTCGCGGTTCCGGCCTATGCCGCGCAGGGCCTCGTGCCGGGCTTGCTAACGCCAAAAGCCTATCGCGCGATCGTCAATGCCCATTTCAAAATCGCCCCGCTAAGGAACTGCTCGGCTATTTTGGGCATCGTCAACGGGACCATCGAATGGCTGTTTGCGTTTCCAGGAAGGCTCTCGGTCACCATCAGCGGCGCCGATCGCTTTCTCGATGTCCCGCGCGAAAAACTCGCCGAAACGATTTGGGCGGAAGTCGCAGAAGCGACAGGGATTGAAAAGCCGCTTCCGCCATGGCAGATCGTAAAGGAAAAGCGGGCGACGTTCGCCGCGACGGTTGCGGAAAACGCGCGCCGGCCCGGCGCCCGAACGGCCTATGCCAATCTGGTGCTAGCGGGAGATTGGACCGCGACGGGACTGCCCGCGACGATCGAAGGGGCGATCCGGTCTGGCCATCGGGCGGCCGGTCTGATCGCGGCATCGCACTGAGAAAGGGATGGCCAAGGTGGAAGATATGGATAGCGTAATGGAAAGTGCCGCCACGGCGGACCTGGCCCTCGCCGAAATAGAAGTGGCGGTTTCCCGGGCAACGCAAGCGCTGTTGGCCGCGCAGCGCGAGGATGGGCATTTCGTCTTCGAGTTGGAGGCGGATGTTTCGATCGCGGCGGAATATATTCTTTTTAAGCATTTTCTCGGCGAGCCGGCCGATGCCGGGCTCGAAGCCAAGATCGCGGCTTTTCTCCGGCGCAAACAGACGGCGCATGACGGCTGGCCACTGTTCACCGATGGCGCCTTCAATATCAGCAGCAGCGTCAAGGCCTATTTCGCGCTGAAGGCGGCTGGCGATCCCCCTGGGGCGGACCACATGCGGCGCGCCCGCGCGGCAATCCTCGCGCATGGGGGAGCCGTGAATACGAATGTTTTCACCCGCGCGTTGCTGGCGCTTTTCGGCGCGGTGCCGTGGCGCGGCGTGCCGGTCATGCCGGTCGAGATCATGCTTTTGCCGCCCTGGTTTCCCTTCCACATGACCAAAATCTCCTACTGGGGCCGCACGGTTCTCATTCCGCTCATGGTTGTGAACGCGCTGAAGCCGCGGGCGCGAAATCCGCGCAATGTTACAATCGACGAACTCTTCGTCGAGCCGCCGGACGAGGTTCGCCATTGGCCCGGCGGGCCACACCAAAAATTTCCTTGGACCGCGCTTTTTGCCGGAGTGGACAAGGTTTTGCGCTGGTCGGAGCCCTATTTCCCGAAGAGCTTGCGCGGGCGCGCGATCGGCAAGGCGGTCGCCTTCGTTGAAGAACGATTGAATGGCGAGGATGGGCTCGGCGCGATCTATCCGGCGATGGCCTATTCGGCGCTGATGTTCGACGCGCTGGGCTACCAGAGGCAAGACCCGAGGATGGTCCAGATCCTGAAGGCGATCGACAAACTGCTCGTCGTTCGCGAAGACGAGGCTTATTGCCAGCCTTGTGTCTCGCCGGTGTGGGATACCGGGCTTGCCTGCCACGCGCTGATGGAAGCCGGCGGGGAAGCCATGGCGCCGCGTGTTCGCGCCGCACTTTCCTGGCTCGAACCCCTGCAAGTCACGGATATCGCAGGCGATTGGGCTGTGCAAAAGCCGAACGTCCGGCCGGGTGGATGGGCGTTTCAATATGCCAACGCCTATTATCCCGACGTCGACGATACCGCTGTCGTGGCGATGGCGATGGACCGCGCGGCGGGCCACGCACCGGAGTACAAGGACGCGGTCGCGCGCGCGCTCGAATGGATCGAGGGCCTGCAAAGCGCCGATGGCGGCTGGGGCGCCTTCGAGTCCGACAATGACAGGGAGTATTTAAATTACATCCCTTTCGCCGATCACGGCGCGTTGCTCGATCCGCCGACCGCGGATGTGACGGCGCGCTGTCTTTCCATGTTGGGACAGCTCGGCGAGACACCGGCGGGCAATCCAGCGGTCGCGCGCGGCGTCGAATATCTCCTTCGGACCCAGGAGAAGGATGGCAGCTGGTTCGGCCGCTGGGGGATGAACTACATCTATGGAACCTGGTCGGCGCTTTGCGCGTTTAATGCCGTCAAACGCGATCTGCGAAGTTCGGAGGTGCAACAAGCCGTCGCCTGGCTTAAGAGCGTCCAAAACACGGACGGTGGCTGGGGCGAAGGGGCCGAGAGTTACGCGACGGATTATGCTGGCTACCGTCCGGCGCCGAGCACGCCGTCGCAGACGGCATGGGCATCGCTTGGGCTGATGGCCGCCGGTATGGTAGATGACTCAGCGGTCACAGCGGGAATACGCTATCTTGCACGGACCCAGGCGGAGGATGGATTTTGGACGGAAGAGCGTTTTACCGCGACCGGTTTTCCCCGGGTCTTTTATCTGCGCTATCATGGCTATTCGAAATATTTCCCGCTGTGGGCGATGGTGCGCTACCGCAATCTGAAGGAAGGCAACCCGCAACCGGTCCGCATGGGGATGTAAACGGCTCGCCCGTCATCGCCGTTACTGGCCTCAAGACGGAAGCAAGAATTGCGGCCGGTCCGCGAATCGTTACCCTCTCGGGCGCCGGCGACGCCTCGAGTCTCGCGCTTGCCTTGGAAGCGGCCGTCGCCAACAAAGCTTCGGCGATTATCAGTTTTGGCCTCGCTGGCGGCCTGGCGCCGGGACTTGCTCCGGGGACCAAGCTTGTCGCCCGCGCGGTCGTCACCGAGGCCGGCGCGCGTTATTGCGGCGATCCGGTTTGGTCGCACCGGCTTTCCGGCGCGCTCGGCGACGCGATGATCGCCGACATCGTTGGAGTCGACGCTCCGGTGGCGGGCCCTGCGGAAAAGCGCGCCATGCATAGCAAAACCGGCGCGCATGCCGCCGACATGGAATCTCATATCGTCGCCCGTATCGCCACTGCCCACAAACTGCCCTTTGCCGCGTTTCGTGTCGTGGCCGACCCGGCGGACAGGCAATTGCCGCACGCCGCCTTGGTGGCGATAAAACCGGACGGCTCGCTCGCGCTCGGCGCGATCGCCGGCTCGATTTTGCGAGATCCGAGCCAGGTCCCGCAGTTGCTGCTGACTGCCCTTGATGCGCGCGTGGCCTTCGCGGCTCTATTCCGCGGCCGAAAGATGCTTGCCGGATCTCTCGGTTTTACTGATTTCCGCGAGTTTTTGCTCGACCTGCCGGCGGAAGACGTAATCGGCGGGCCGCTGCAGGTCTAGCGGAATATCGGGCGCCATCGGACCCTCGACGCGAATGCCGCGCAAGGCCACGCCAAGCGCCCGCAAAGGATGGTTAAAGGCATCTTCCACGGCGGTCGCCTCGAAGCCGCAATGGACCATGCAGTCGGCGCATTTTTCGTAATTGCCGGTGCCATAGGAGTCCCAGTTGGTTTCCTCCAGCAGCTCCTTGAAAGTGGCGGCGTAGCCCTCGCCGAGCAGATAGCAGGGCCGCTGCCAGCCAAAGACCGTGCGGGTGGGATTGCCCCAGGGAGTGCACTCGTAGGTTCGATTGCCGGCGAGAAAATCGAGGAACAACTTCGACTGGAAGAAGGGCCATGCCTTGCCGCCCTTGTTGCGCGCGAAAATTTGCCGGAATAGGGTCTTGGTCTTCTCGCGATTGAGGAAATGTTGTTGATCAGGCGCGCGCTCATAGGCGTAGCCAGGCGACACGGTGATCCCCTCGATGTCCAGCGCCGCCACGCTATCGAAAAACGCGGCGACCCTGGCGGAATCGGCACTGTTGAACAGCGTGCAATTTATGGTAACGCGGAACCCGCGTTCCTTGGCGAGCTTCAAGGCCTCGAGGGCACGGTCGTAGACACCGGCCTGACAGACCGAACGGTCATGCATTTCGGCGTCGCCGTCGAGGTGAACCGACCAGTTGAAGTAGCGGTTCGGCGTGTAGCGGTCGAGGTTTTTCACAAGAAGAAGCGCGTTGGTGCAGACGGTCACGAATTTGTGTCTGGCGATCGCGCCCTTCACAATCTGGGGAAGATCCTTATGCAGCAGCGGCTCGCCGCCGGCGACTACCACGACAGGCGCGCCGCATTCGTCGATCGCCGCGAGGCAGTCGGCGAGCGGCAGCCGCTGGTTTAGAATCTTGTCTGGATAATCGATCTTGCCGCAGCCCGCGCATGCGAGATTGCAGCGGAACAAAGGTTCGAGCATCAGGACGAGCGGAAAGCGCTTGCGTCCCGCCAGGCGCTGGCGCACCACATAGGCGCCGATTTGAGTCATTTGCAGAATCGGTATTCCCAAAGCGTGCTCCTAAAAATTTGCCGCCACCTGCGGTCAGGCCGCGCAGGGATCAACCGTTGAGTCCTGCGGAAAGCTTGAATTCTACATTTTCCGCGACCCGGGCAAGGTTGTCAATTCAACCGGGCCGAGGGTAGTGTCTCAGTTTGAATTCCGCTCTCAACTCACGACTTGACGCCCGAAGCTAAATTCTGCGACTTCCAGTCCGGTCGCAAAGCTGAGTAGCGCAACCACCTCGGAGAGACGACGAAGTAGACGATGTCCGGCCAACTTTCCCGATCACGTCCAAGAGGCCAGACAGAGAAATATACTGCTTTGGCTGCGTCGAGCTCCGCGCCCTGCGGCCGATGCGCGACGCCTTCTACTTGGACCGTTATTTCATCGTCCCAGCC
>JALZAY010000229.1 GCA_030948025.1 Pseudomonadota bacterium | reverse complement strand
ACCTCGGCGGTTTCGCCGGGCTTGACGACGGCGCCGGTCTCGCGCGCCAGATCCCGGTGCCCGGTGATGCCGCCGACAACGAGCTTGAACCAGACGCCCGGCGCGACGCTCGCGCCGCCTTCGACCTCCACTGCCTGAAAGCCGATGTCGTTGGTGTCCTCGAGTGTCGGGATCGCGCCGCCGCCGTCGAAGGCGACGTTGAACTTGCGGGGCAAACCGTAGAGCGTGCGCTGATTTAAAATATGGAAGTGCCAGTCGCGGGCGTGCGGGCGCGTGTCGATCAGGGCGCCCGGATCGATACCTGCCGTGGCGTCGCCGGTCACATTGCGGATGTTGTCGGCTCCCGCCCCGCGCGAGGTGAGGCCCAAATCCTGCACCCCTTCGACGACATGGATCGCGTCCTTCGCCGCGACCTCTCGGAATTGCAGATTGGCGCGGGTGGTGACATGGGCATATCCGCCGCCGAATTTTTCGGCGAGTCCGGCGACCCCGGCGAACTGCCAATGCGACAGAATACCATTGGGAACGCGCAGGCGGCACATGTAACTGTCTTGGGCAGGCGCGACATAGAAGAGACCGTAAAACCGCCAACGGAAATTATCGGCCGGTTTCGGAGGTTCGTCGCGCGCGGCTTGGCCACGCAGCTTGTGATACACATCGAAGGGATGCTCTTCGCGCTTCCACTTCTCCTGATCGACGAGTTTTTTGCCGGCCTTGATCGCTTCGTCCTGGGCCAAGAGATGCGGCGCATCGGGACCCATTGGCGTTGGCTCCCTTGCTGCCTGTGGCGGGGTGCCGGATCCCAATAATCCATTGCTACCCCGCGCCTGGACGCCGGAAACGAACCCTTCGAGATAGCGTTTTTGTTCGGGAGTGAAGTCGCCAGACATGGGCTGGCCTCACGCGGCTTGCGGGAGAGCGAGCGCGGGTCCGAACGCGAGGACGTCGCGCCAATGCGACACGTCGGCGCCGGAGCGAATCAGACCGAGATACCAAACGCCGTCCGCCGTGTCCCCAAACAGCACGGCGCCGGTCAGTCTCCCATCGCGCATCACGAGCTTTTTATAGCTCAGCGCGCCTTGATCGTCGAGCGTGATGACATCGCTCCCCGGACACTCGATGAACTCGCCCGCCGAAAAGACGTTCACGCCGGAGACCCTCAAATTCGCCGCTAGCGTCGAACCCAGATAGGCCACGCTCCGGTCGCCGGCGAGGCGGCGCGCCAAAATCCTGGCCTGTTCGTTGGCCGGTTCAACGAGGCCGTAGACGCAGCCACGATGCTCCGCGCATTCACCAAGGGCGAAGATATTCGGGTCGCTGGTGGTGAGCCCGTCATCGACCATGATCCCGCCGTTGACCGCAAGCCCCGCTTCATGGGCGACTTGTGTATTCGGCCTTATGCCAACCGCGCAGACCACGAAATCGGCGGCAAGGACGCGCCCGCAGGAAAGCTCGAGTCCGGTGGCGCGATCTTCGCCCAAAACCCTTTTTGTCTCGGCGCCGAGCAGCACCTCGATGCCCTCGGCCTCGATCGCGCGCTTGAGAAGGGCGGCCGCTCGATCATCGAGCTGGCGCTCCATCAAGCGGTCCATCAAATGAACAAGTGTCACTTTCACGCCGGCCTTGGCAAGGCCGTAGGCCGCCTCTATGCCGAGCAGGCCGCCGCCGATCACCGCTGCGCGGGCGCCCGGCAGCATCAGGGCGCGCATCGCGCCGACATCGGCGAGATCGCGGAAGGTGAGGACGTTTTGAAGCTTCATGCCGGGCTTCGGCAATCGTATTGGTCGCGAGCCGGTCGCGAGCACGAGCTTCGAAAAGGTAAAGTACTGGCCGTTCGCGAGCGTCACCACCCGTGCCCGGCGATCGATCGCGGCGACGACGTGTCCATCGAGCGTCGTCACGCCGTGCCTGTTCCACCATCCGCGTGGCTTCAATTCGATCGCGGACTCGCCAACCTCGCCCGCGAGCAGCGACGACAAAAGGACGCGGTTGTAGGAAAGCCGCGGCTCGGCTCCGATGACGATGACGCTGTAGCGGCCGAGCGCGCGCTGCGTCAGTTCATCGACGAAGCGGGTGGCGGCCATGCCATTGCCAACAACGACGAGAGGTTCGCTCATGTGGTCGCCCTCCCGGGCCGTCCGCCGCTCATCCCTGCCTCACACGCGGGCTTCGGCGAGGCTCCGGGCGCGCCGCACGAGAAAGCTCTTCCGCAGGTAGTACCACCATGTGACCGTCACGCAGGTGACGTAGAACGTCAGGAAGACCTCCAACGCCAAATTGGGTCCGCCGGTGGCGGCAATCGAGGCGCCGAAACCCCGGGGGATGAGGAATCCGCCGCAGGCGCCGATCGCCGATGTGAAGCCGAGCACGGCGGCACTCTCGATACCGGCCGTCTTGAGGGCCAGCATTCGGGCCGCGTCGCCCAAGCCCTTTGCCTCCCTGAGCTTCTCCGCGCGGAAGATCGAGGGGATCATTCGAAATGTCGCGCCGTTGCCGATGCCGGTCGTGACGAAGAGGATAAGGAACATGACGAGGAAGCCGGCAAAGCTCTTGATCTCGACGTAATGCATGACGCCGATCGTAGCGGCGCCCATCACGACGAAGTTCCACAAGGTCACTCGCGCGCCGCCCACCTTATCGGCGAGCAGGCCGCCGAGCGGACGCGCGAGCGATCCGACCAGCGGACCCAGGAAGGCGATACCCACGGTCATCGCCGGGAACTGCGTCTTGAGCAGCAGCGGGAACGCGGCCGAATAGCCGATAAACGAGCCGAAGGTCCCGATATAGAGCCAGGACATCACCCAAGTGTGCCTGCGCTTGACGATGATCAGCTGATCCTTGAGCGTCGACCGTGCAGAGGTCAGGTTGTTCATGCAGCGAGTGGCGCCGAACACGGCGAGGGCGATCAGCGGCAGCCACATGAGCCCCGCGTTCTGCAGGTACAGCCCTGCCGAACCCTGCGGCGAGGCCATATAGAGGCTGACCCATCCGAACCCGATCAGGATCGGCGTCAGTAATTGAACGCTGCTGACGCCGATATTTCCGCCGGCCGCGTTTAGGCCCAGCGCCCAGCCCTTCATGCGGTTCGGATAGAAGAAGGAAATGTTGGCCATGCTGGAGGCGAAATTGCCGCCGCCGAGGCCAGCCGTCGCGGTGACGATCAGCATCACCCAGAACGGTGTGTCCGGCCGGGTGACGAAATACGCCAGCGCGATCGCCGGGATGAACAGCAGCGCCGCGCTCACGATGGTCCAGTTTCGTCCGCCGAACCGGGGCACCGCAAACGTGTACGGAAACCGCATCAGAGAGCCGACAAGTCCAGGCATAGCCACGAGCTGAAACAGCTGGCCAGTCGTGTAGTTAAAGCCGGCCTCCGGTAGCTTGGTCGCCACGATGCTCCAGATCATCCAGATCGAGAAGCCGAGGTGCTCGGCCAAGATGGACCAGATCAGGTTGCGCCGGGCAATGAACTTGCCTTTGGACTCCCAGAACTTCTCGTCCTCAGGGTTCCACTCCGAGATCCAGGTCGAACCGGGCAGCGGCCGACGTGCCGGTCCGGCAGCGCCGGTCGAGTCTTTGGCGTTCATGCGCAAGCTCCACCGCGAAAAAAGCCGCTGGCAGACCCCCACGTATGTGACGGCCGGTCAGCGGCGTTGCTGGATGTCCGGGCCCTTCGTTGGACCCGGAATGGACCGTAGGGAGGCGATCCACTGACGCTTTATAAGCAAGCTTCGTGCCAACCATAATGGACGACATTTTCACCTCCCGCATCGGCCCCTGACCCTCCCGTTTTCGCGTCGGCTGGCGAATAGCGGGGCGCCATTTTGCCGAAATATTGCACGCGCTGCGCATGTATTGTGCAACGCACGTATTGATCAGCTTGGGCGCCCGGCTTTCAATGCCACGAGGTAAGAAGCAATATCGTTTGGCGAAAACGCGGGACCGTCGAACGCCACGGGAGTGGCGGCGAGGCGCGAAATCGGCGGCCCTAGAGACGGAGCGTAGACGGCGGCTGCGGCTTCGGCCTGGACCTGCGAATAGACGGTCTGGCCGGCCGCCGCCATTTGGGCGTAGAGCCAAAGCGCCTGGGCGGGATCGGCTTTGATCGCGTTTTCGTCGAGCCGTAGCCCGGTGGCCGCCAGGGCGGGGCCGGAGGTGGAGGCCGGATTGGCAAGGACCCTTTCGATCGTCCAGGGGCTCACGTCTTGCCAAGCCGTGCTTGTCAGCAGCGTCACCAGGGAGTTCCGGTTGCCCGGCACCGCTGCCCAGCGCGAGGCGTCGCCGACGGCCTCCGCGAGGGCTCGGACGTCGTCCCCATGCGACCGGGCCCATTCGGCCCGGAAAGCCAGGACCTTTTCCGGGCAGTCGTGGACGATGTCCGGGCCCTGATGGAGGATGGTCCCGGCGCCGGCCGCGACGGCCAGCGAATTCCACGGCTCGCCGACGCAAAACCCGTCCAGCTGGCCCTTGCGCAGGGTCCAGACCATGAACGACGGCGGCACGACGACGAGTTTGACGTCCTCATCGGGGTCGAGATGGCCAGCCCACAGCCATAGCCGCAATTGGTAATGATGACTGGAGAAAGGAAACACATGGCCGAATGTGAACGGGGCGTCTCCCGCCGCGCGGCGTCTCGCCACGATCGTGGCGAGGGCCTTGGCGGTGACCCGGGGATCGGCAACCTCGCCTTGCGTCTCTTGCAGCAACAATTTGAACAGCGCTTGCGAGACCGTGATGGCGTTGCCGTTGAGCCCGAGCGCCACCGGTGCCACCAGCGGCACCTCGATTTGACCAATCCCGAGCGAGACCGCGATGGCGGCCGGTGCCAGCATGTGCGCCGCATCGAAATGGCCGGTCACGAGCTTGTCGCGGATATTGGCCCAGGAGGAGTCAGCCACGAGTTCAATCTCGACGCCCCGCGCGGCGGCGAAATGCTGCGCTTTCGCCACGTGGAGCAGCGCCGCGTCGGTCAGCGGCACATATCCGATGCGCAGCCTTTTCGTCATCGCAACAGCTCCGCGGCGGTGATGATGGAACGGGCAACCTCGGCGATCTTCTTGTTTTCGTTCATCGCGACATGGCGCATCATGGCATAGGCCTGTTCCTCCGGAATAGCCTTGGCGCGCATGACCAGCGCCTTGGCGCGGTCGATCGCCTTGCGGTCGTCGAGCTGCGACTTCGCCGTTTCAAGCTCTTTCTTGAGCTTGGCGAAGGCATTGAAACGGCTGATCGTCATGTCGAGAATCGGCTTCACGCGGTCCTTGCGGAGGCCGTCGACGATATAGGCCG
>JALZAY010000228.1 GCA_030948025.1 Pseudomonadota bacterium | reverse complement strand
GCAGGCTGTTGACCATTCTCAACGCCGTGCTGCGCGACAAAAAGCCTTGGCGCAACGTCGAACAGGAGCAGGCTCATGCCACCGCGTCGATCTGATGGACAGCCAAGGTCTGCGCCGGTTGGACGGGCCAAGGCCGCAAGCCGCGACAGCGGGAGCGCGCAAGCGCTCGCCTTGACGCGGCCAATCGGTGCAGACCACACTTCCATCAGCAGATCACCCTTGACAGACAAGACAGTCGCTGAGCGGAAGTAAGCCCGAGGTTCCGTTGCGAGCGGAGCGGTTCGCGAAGCGAACGCAATGGAAACGGGCGACTGGAGAGAGGCGCCCGAAGGGCGCGTCTCGAGGGACGAGGGCGCCTCCACGGTAACGATCATCCTTCGAGACGCGCCCTTCGGGCGCTCCTCAGGATGAGGGAACGTTTCACCTGCGCGCCATCACGTTTGGCTCGCGGTTTTTCTTCGCAGTGCTGCCTGGGCCGCGGCGAGCCGCGCGACCGGTACCCGGAAAGGCGAACACGAGACGTAAGTGAGGCCGGCGCGCTCGAAAAAGTCGATCGAGGCTGGATCGCCCGCGTGTTCGCCGCAGATTCCGAGCTTGATGTCCGGCCGCGTGTTCCGGCCGCGCGCGATGGCGATTTCGATGAGTTCGCCCACGCCCTCCTGGTCGATCGTGGCGAAAGGGCTGGCCGGGAGAATTCCCTTGGCCGCATAGTCGCCAAGGAACGATCCGGCATCGTCGCGCGAAAGAGCAAGGCAGGTCTGGGTCAGGTCATTGGTGCCAAACGAAAAGAACTCGGCGGTCTCGGCGAGTTCGCCGGCGCGCAAGCTCGCGCGGGGGGTCTCGATCATCGTCCCAACCGAATAGGCCATGATCTCGCCGGTCTCGGCGGCGACGGCTTGCGCGATGGCATCGATCCGCGCCTTGATAAAATCGAACTCGGCCTTGGCGATGACAAGCGGTATCATGATTTCCGGCCGCGCCGCCGCGCCGGTCTCGCGTTTGGCCGCGACCGCCCCTTCGAAAATGGCGCGGGCTTGCATTTCGGCGATTTCGGGAAAGGCGATCGCGAGCCGGCAGCCGCGAAAACCCAGCATTGGGTTGAATTCATGCAATTCGGCCGTGCGCTGGGCGAGCCTTTCCGGCGAAATGCCCATGGCCTCGGCGACCGCCGCGATTTCCGCCTCGGTTCGCGGCAAAAACTCGTGCAGCGGCGGATCGAGCAGGCGGATCGTCACCGGCAGCCCTGACATGATCTCGAAAAGCCCGGTGAAATCGGCGCGCTGGATAGGCAATAGCTTGGCGAGCGCGGCGCGCCTGCCGGCTTCATCTCCGGCTAGGATCATTTCGCGGACGGCGACAATCCGTTCGCCTTCGAAGAACATGTGCTCGGTACGGCAAAGGCCAATCCCTTCCGCGCCGAACTTTTGCGCCACGCGCGCGTCCCGTGGCGTGTCGGCATTGGCCCGCACGCCCATCCGGCGGACCGCATCGGCCCATTCCATCAGGATTGTAAATTCGTCCGAAAGTTCGGGCTGGCGCATTTTGACGGCGCCCTTGATCACTTGACCGGTGGCGCCATCGATGGTCAGCAAGTCCCCCTTGTTGAAGGCGAGGCCCGCCGCCGTCATCGTCGCTTTCGCATAATTGACCCGGATCGTGCCGGCGCCGGAGATGCATGGCTTGCCCATTCCGCGCGCGACAACCGCGGCGTGGGACGTCATGCCGCCGCGCGTCGTGAGAATTCCTTCCGCCGCGTGCATCCCCAAAATATCCTCGGGACTTGTCTCGATGCGCACCAGAATGACTTTGCGACCGGCGCTCTTCATTTGCTCGGCGTCACTGGCGTCGAACACGATCTCGCCGCTGGCCGCCCCAGGCGATGCCGGCAGGCCGGTCGCGACGACCTGACGCGGGGCGCTTGGATCGAGTGTTGGATGCAAAAGTTGTTCGAGCGAGGACGGATCGACGCGCGCGATCGCCTCTGCCTTGCCGATCAATCCTTCATTCGTCATATCGACGGCGATGCGGAGCGCGGCTTTACTGGTGCGCTTGCCGTTGCGTGTCTGCAACATCCATAGTTTGCCGCGCTCGACGGTGAATTCCATGTCCTGCATGTCGCGGTAGTGCTTTTCGAGAAGACCCGCCGCGCGCGCGAATTCGGCGAAAATCCCGGGCAAAGCGGCTTCCATCGAAGGTTCTTGGGACCCCGCTACGATGCGCGCCGCCTCGGTGATGTTCTGCGGCGTTCTGAGGCCCGCGACCACGTCCTCGCCTTGGGCATTGAGCAGGAACTCGCCGTAAAGTTCCTTCGTCCCTGTCGAAGGATTACGGGTGAAGGCGACGCCCGTCGCCGAGGTTTCGCCCATGTTGCCAAAAACCATGGCCTGAATAGTGACCGCGGTGCCAAAGCTCGCCGGAATATCGTGCAACCGCCGGTAGGCGACCGCGCGCGGATTCATCCAGGACTCGAACACGGCGGCGATGGCGCCCCAGAGCTGTTCGCGCGGGTCTTGCGGAAACGGCTTGCCCAGGGTTCTTTCGACCCTTGCCGTGAAATCGACAATCAGCTTCCGCCAATCCTCGGACGAAAGCTCCGTGTCGAGAGTTACACCTTTGTTTTCTTTATAATACTCCAAGATCTCTTCGAAGTTGTGATGTTCGATGCCCAACACCACGCTCGCGTACATTTGGATGAAACGGCGGTAGGAATCATAGGCAAAACGCGGATCACCGGAGCTTTTCGCCAACACGTCGACGGTGATGTCGTTCAGTCCGAGGTTGAGGACGGTATCCAGCATGCCAGGCATCGACGCCCTTGCCCCGGACCGGGCCGAGACGAGGAGCGGATTCCCCTTATCGCCAAAGCAGCGGCCGGTGAGGTGGCCAACCGAGCCCAGCGCGGTTTCGACCTCGGCGGCAAGGCTTGGCGGAAATTGTTTTCCGTTCTTGTAAAAGTAAGCGCAGGCTTCGGTGGTGATCGTGAACCCTGGCGGAACCGGCAGCCCAAGCCTTGTCATTTCGGCGAGACCGGCGCCCTTGCCGCCGAGGAGGTCTCGCAGACCGCTCTCATCTTCGGCCTTGCCCTGACCGAAAGTGCAAACCCATTTTGCCATCGTGAACCTTTTAGCGCGCGCGAAAACCTCGCGGAATATTCTTGCCGCGATAAAATCAAACCGGCCGGTTCGCGAATCCTCGCCGCAAGCGTCTCATTTCCAAGCGTCTCATTTCATTGCCCATTGCGCGGGCGGCTTCTTCATCGCCGGTTCAATAGCGGCGCAAGCGCAACCCGAACCCTATCCACGCCGCACCCCAAAACGCGAGATCGAGGCCGAGGAGAACGCCCAGGATCACGAAACTATTCGCCGGCCAGCCGGCGACGATCAATACCCCAACCAGCGCCGTGAGCATCCCCGCAAGCAGAACAGGGCCTCGCAGCGGAGCACCGAGATGGGCCCCGAGGTAGATCCGGACAACCCCGGTCGCGATCATTCCCGCGCCCAGCAGTAAAGTAAAGAAGGCCGCCGCGATCAAGGGCTGAGCAAGCGCAAAAACCGCGACGACGATATAGGCAAGTCCGGCAATAATCCAAACCACGAACCGTCGCCATGTCTTGGCACCAAGACCGGTGGCGATCTCGGCGGCGCCGGCGACGATCATAAAAACCGCGATCGTATAAACCGAGGCGATGGTCGCCGAAACGACGAGGATAAGTGCTGCACCCCCCATCCCGGCGATCAAGACACCCAAAGCGACGATCCAGCGCCAGCGAGGCCGAAGACTTTCGATCACCCTTCGCAAATTTTCCGGCGGCTCCGGAAACGGACCGGTTTTCACCGAATATGCCATCGATTTGATCCTTCCCCTACTACGACCCTGAGAGAATTTACACAATGCGCTTCATCACCTTGGCCCGCCGCACGTTCATTGGTTGTAGTGATACCCTTTGGCGAGGCTATAACTTTATTTCTGGAAATATATTTTGGGATTATCCCACTGAAGCACGTGGTAATACTTCCACGATATTTGCGTCTTTCGATTCTAGTCTGCAAGTCCTTACAAAGTCTTAGACAGACTTTTGCTGAAAGATTCGCTTGCAAAGACGTAGAATTAGCCTATAACGACAAAACCGCCCGGCTGGAAACCGAGCGGCTTGTTGGTTCGGCGGTAAAGGCAATCCGGCCGATCATAGCGGACACGGGAAGCAGCACCGCGCTTCGTGATGACCTAAGCAATCATCATTTTAGCAAAATGCTGGTTCCCGGTCAACGTCCGTGTGCGCCTAAAATGGGCAATTGCCCGTGGCGGAATCTTTGCGCGAATTTCTCGACCGGCGCGAGCGCGAACTCTTGATCGAGCTTACCCCGGCGGTAAACCAAGTTCTCGCCATTAGGGCGGAAATAGCAGAGATTTGCCGCGCGAAGGCTTCATTGGAAGCGTCAGAGGAAAAGCTTACTGATGGCGTCAATAGACTCAATCCGTCGCTGGAGCCGCTCGGTGAGCTGAGGCAATTTGGAGCCAATCTCGTTGGCGCTAGCGGTCTCGCGGCTGGTCCCTTAACCCTTAGACAAGCGACATTGGATGAGCGCCTAAGCATCAAGCAGATGATTCTCATGGTGCTCGAACGAGAGGTAAAATTTCGGCGGTATGGCGCTACCGCTCCAGAAATTCGAGAGTCTATTAAGAACGAATTTGGCAGGGAAATTGAGGGCACAAGCCTAAGCCCGCAGCTTTCCCGCCTTCGCGACGATGGCTGTGTCGATGTTCATGAGAATCGATGGAAGCTCACAAATCCGCGCACTTACGAACAATCCTAATTTTGTCGGTCGCCAAATGTCTAGCGCCCTTCACGATCACGTGAATGAAGCGCCGCCCGGTGATGATCCGGACAGCTGAAGTCTCGCGGCCCGCGAGCAACCGGCGATGTTGACGCCGGAGGAAGGGGTCCAACTATGCCGTGCGCGCGCGCGTCCCGGTCGAATGGAATCATTTGAGCGATAAGGACGCAGCTCAAATTCAAACAGTTGGCGCGTGCCGGAATCGAAAAAGTCGCGCAATTTTTTCGTGACATGCTCTAGACGAACGGATCGAAAAGGCCGGGAGCGATGCGACGCTTCCAGAAATCGCCAAGGCTTGGAAGGTTCTTGCCCGACATCTGGAAGCGATCGGCGCCGCCATCGCCGCCCTCGACAAAGAGATCGCCGCCACTTGCCAGCATTCCGGGCGATTGCCGGCAAGTCCGGTATACCGGACTTGCTAAAATTGGAAAGATCGCCGCTCGGCGATCGCCGCCAGCGCGCCAGAGCCGGGTATTTTCAAGCC
>JALZAY010000227.1 GCA_030948025.1 Pseudomonadota bacterium | reverse complement strand
CCCGGCAAAGGCAATGACAAGATACCATGAGGATTGCCACCAGCGATGCTGCCGGTGTTAGCGAGAAGCGCAATCGAGGAATTGATCATGGAAGCTAATGTTTGCAATCGTGAACCCAGCTTGTCCAATTCGGTGGAAGAAGCGGCAATATTCGTGTCAATCGAATTGAGCCGCGCACGATGGCTGGTGACATCGCTTTCTCCGAACACGAATAAATTTTCTCGGCACTCCGTTCCCGGGAGCGATATTGCCGAGCTGCTTCGGCTATTGGGCGAGCTTCGTGCCAAGGCCGAGCAGCGGATACACGCCGGCGTGAGGATCATTTGCATTCAGGAAATAGGATTTGATGGCTTCTGGATTCATCGTGTTCTCGTGTCGAACGGAATCGAAAGTCACGTGGTTGAATCGGCCTCCATCGCTGTTTCCCGGCGCCATCGTCGAGCGAAGACTGATGCGATTGACGGGGAGCTTTTGCTTCGAACGCTGATGGCTTTCAAGCGCGGTGAGCCACGCGTATGCGCTATGGTGGTTGTGCCAACCCCCGAAGACGAGGACCGGCGCCGGCTCTCGCGCGAGCGCAAGACAATGGTCAAAGAGCGCATCGAGCACATTAACCGCATCAAGGGGCTGATGGCCTCCCAAGGAATTGCCGGGTTCGAACCAAGGCGCGCCAAGTCACGCGAACTCCTCGACAATCTTCGGACAGGGGATGGGCGACCCCTTCCCGAGCGCATGAAAGCTGAGATCAAGCGCGAACTCGAACGTCTTGAGTTACTACGCAAGCAGATCGCGGAGATCGAGGCTGAACGCGATGCGTTGCTCTGCCCTTGCGAAACCACCGAGCCGTCACCAGGCGCTCAGCTTTTGAAACTACGAGGCATCGGACCGGAGTTTGCGTCAGTGCTTTGGCAAGAGGGTCTGTATCGTCGGTTCGCAAACCGCCGCCAACTAGCAGCCTACGCTGGCTTAGCCCCAAGCCCTTGGCAAAGTGGCGATATGAACAAGGAGCAAGGAATCGCCAAATCAGGGAACCCACGATTGAGGACCACGATGATAGAGGCCGCCTGGCTTTGGCTGCGCCATCAGCCCAAATCGGCGCTGACCCTATGGTTCCAGAACCGCGTCAAAGGCGACCGGGGCCGCCATCGCCGAATTGCGATCGTCGCGCTCGCGCGCAAGCTGCTCATTGCGTTCTGGCGCTTCGCCACGTTCGGCGAAATACCTGAAGGAGCCACACTGAAGATCGCGTGAAGGACAGGAGGCTATAAAGAAACAAGAATCCGCGAGACTCGGCCAGTCTCGTTGGGTGCGGCAGGGTGAACCGCGACTTTGTCTGGCTGAAACACGCCGCTGATAAGATTGGTCGCACCCTTCCGAGCCGATCGCCCTAGCATGGGGAATTATGGTGCAGCCGTCGAGGCGGCGACCGGATGTGAGGTGACGCGGCATTCGTGCCGCTCTGTGTTGAAGGCTCGGGCCAGCACTACGTTCAAGATAGCGACAATAGTTTGAATCCGGTTGACAGGAGAAATCCTCATGTGAGGGCAAGGTCGAGGCACTGGTAAAGTATTCGCACGCCAACTTCCTCACCCCCGTGCCGCACGCTCCTTCGTTCGAGGCGGTCAACGCCGCTCTGGAAGAACGCTGCCGCGTCCGTCAGGCTGAGCGCGACGGCCGCCACGAGCAGACGATCGGTGAAAGGCTCGTTGCGGATCAAGCGGTCTTGCGCCCTTTACCCGAGGCGCCGTTCGAGCCCTGCGACAAGCGCCCGGCCAAAGTCTCCTCGACAGCGCTCGTACGCTATCGCATGAACGATTATTCGGTGCCAACGACCTATGGCTTTCGCGATGTCCTAGTGAAGGGTTTCGTCGACCAGGTGGCGATCATCTGCGGCGCGGACGAGATCGCCCGCCATTCCCGCATCTACAGTCGCGGCCAGTTCGTCTTCGATCCGAAGCATTACCTGGCGCTGCTCGAACAAAAGCCCGGCGCGCTTGATCAGGCGGCTCCCTTGCAGAGCTGGACATTGCCGGAGCCGCTCCAGCATCTGCGGCGCCTATTGGAAGTCCGCATGGGCAATCGTGGCAAACGCGAGTTCATCCAGGTGCTAAGGTTGCAGGTGCTGCGGCTGATGGAGGTCTCTTCCGAGGTGATCGTCGCGACGGCGGCGCTTGGCGCGATCCGGCTCGGCGCGATCAGCTTCGACGCGCAGCCAAGTGTTCGCAGGCTGCGTAAACTTGCCTGCGTCAAGCAACTCGTCATTACAAAAGTAGAACGAAGACCCCCCTCCGCCAGCTTCTCCAGCCGGCAATGCCGGCCGGAGCCTCAAGTTGGCTTCGCCCATCTCGGCCTCGACAACTATCCCTATTTGCCGGTGGCCAACGTCAAGACGACATCGGCCGCCGATTATGCGGTTCTCGTTTCCGGGAGTGCGGCATGACGGCATCGGCTTCGGCCGCCAATCCGGCGCCGCCCCAGGTCCTGCTCGCGCATCATCTGCGCCAGCTCAAACTGCCGACCTTCCTGCGCGAGTATGAAAAGCTCGCCGCCGAAGCCGCCCGCGAGGGTCTCGATCATGTCCGCTTCCTCTTGCGTTTCGCCGAACTCGAACTCATCGATCGTGAAAGGCGCATGGTCGAGCGGCGCATTCGCGCTGCGCGCTTTCCGGCGGTGAAGAGTTTCGACACATTCGACTTCACCGCGATCCCATCGCTCAATAAGCCGCTCGTTCTCGAACTCGCGCGCGGCGAATATGTCGTCGCCCGAGACAATGTTATTGCTCTGGGTAATTCCGGCACGGGAAAGACGCATGTCTCTCTGGCGCTCGGCCTCGCCGCCTGCCAACGCGGCTTCGCGGTCTCCTTCACGACGGCAGCCGGTCTCGTGCATCAATTGATGGAAGCGCGCGACGAGCGGCGTCTCCTCAAGCTCGAGGCGCAGCTCGCCGCCGGCAAACTGCTCATCGTCGACGAACTCGGCTATGTACCGCTCTCGCAGACCGGCGCGGAGCTTCTCTTCGAAATATTCAGCCAGCGTCACGAACGCGGCTCGACCATCGTCACATCGAATCTTCCATTCGAGGAATGGACGAGCGTCTTCGGCAATCAACGCTTGACTGGCGCGCTTCTCGATCGCCTCACCCATCATCTCCATATTCTGGAGCTGAACGGCGAGAGCTACCGGCTCAAGCAATCGAAGGCAAGGCGGCGGCGTGACCCTCGACACGCCGACGAGGCCGCCGCGGCCGCCGATCCCGAAACCGGCGAAATCATCACCCCGTCCTGAAAGCCGCGTCCGCCCCGGCTGCGAAACCCGGCCATCTCCGCCGGGGCGGACGCGGCACGTCGAAATCTACGACAGCACCAACTTGCCTGGTTTTACTCCGCCCCGGTGGCCGGTTTTTGCTCCGTCGTTGACAATGTGCCGCTTTCGGCCCGCGCCAACCCATTACCTTCGCCCGCTTGTCGGTAAAGAAAGTTGCGCTGAGAAAGAATTGCTCTATCTCGGCCTTCAGGCGCGCGGGTAGGTCGGCAGCTTTTTCCAGTTCTCCCATTCGATCGTGCCAGATCGGCATAAGGATGAGGCGAGGATTTTCTATCGGCCCCTTAGCGCCCTCCTGGACTAGAGACCACGCCAAGAGGCCGGCAAGGCAAGATTACGCCTGGGTAGGTGCCTCCGTCATGAACCGCCAACGCGTCAATTGGATCGCCGTCCTCCCCTTTTGTGCCAGGAATGAAACCCCAGTCATAAGGATAAACGAGCCCTAGCGGGAGCGCTCGGGAAACGGTAAAGTCGCGCAGTTTTGGCTCGTATTCGAGTATGATATTAGAGCCGCGTGGCGTCTCTACGATCATATGCAATTGTCGATTGTCACCATAGGGTTCGAGGTCGATGAGGGTTTTCATTGCTTAATCCTGCGGAACAGGCGCATCGCCAATGGAAATACGAACCAAAGCAATGAAAAGACGCCGAACAAAGCGGTGGAGACTGTGAGGCTGGTCTTCGGGTCGCCGATTACGAGAAGGCCGAGCAGATAAACTTCAAGCGTGAGGCCAAGCATCAATGGTACCATAGCCGCGGCGATCAACCATGAGGCGAGCAGCACGAAGAACTTGGATATTGTTGTTTCCTCCGCCAATCGATGGTAGGCGGCGGGAGTCATAATAAGCGCGATGGCAATCGTGACTAACACCGTGGCGCTGAAGTGGATGAGCCGCTCGTCCTCCATAAGCTCTTTAAACCGCTCATTGAAAACCGCAATCAACTGAAATCCGAAAAGAGCCTGAATACCCGGAAGCACCATGCGTGCCTCCTCGATGGCCTCGCGGCCAGTCTTATCCGCCTGCTCGTCCAGCTTCCCAGGCCGGTGGCGCGTAAATCGATTGTCCATGTTTCTCTCTTTCAGGGAGCAGCGTTCGGTAAATGCGCGAATGACAAAAGCGATGCATACGAATAGCTGCTTACGGCGAAGATTAGCCGAGAGGAAGTGCAGCCAAGTGGCGTTTAGACGACCGCCCACGCAGTCAGAATCGTTTGCGTATCGGCAACCTCGATTTGCTGACTGAAGCGTTGCGCGAATAAAGCGAGCAAAGAATCGTGCCCCTGATCGGAGGAGCTGCAGACTGCGTCTTCGGCTATGATGACACGATCCCATGATCAATCGCGCCAAGCGCAGTCGAAAGAACACAGACGTCAGTTTCGGCACCTGTGAGAATAAGCGTATCACTGCGTCTTCGCATCAACTCATGGTGCAATTGATGACCGGCGAAGGCCGAATAAACCGGCTTGTCGATCACCAGAGCGGTGGGGAGCCAAATCTGGAAAAGGCGGCATGAGGTCCAGCAGTCGTGGGTCGATATGTTCTCGCGTCGCCTGCCGCCATTTTCGTAATAGCGGCGCCACATTCCAGGCATATCCTCCGGCTTCTGCGGCGGGATAAACCTCGTAAAAATTGTTCGTTCTGGAAATCGTTTTGCGATCGCAGCGACGCGGGGAAGGACGGTTTTCATCCACGGTGTCGGCCAAATCCCGTTCGGTTCGAAAAGGCGTTGCATGTCGATGCAAAGTCGAAATTCCTGGTTCGGGTTCATCGTCACGATTGATCGTCAATGCTGCCTACCCTAGGATCTGCTTGTTGGCGCGACGCGGATACGCTCAGGAATCGAACTGCGTGTGCTGACGAAAAGGGACTCGATGCTCCTTGCCAGCTTCGACCTGCCGAGTCGTTTGATTGCCTGCTCGAGCGGCCGCTCGCAATCGCAGTAGTCCATCCAGGCCTTGCTCCTGCTGAGAAGGGCTGGGACGGTCCTGATCGTGAAGCG
>JALZAY010000226.1 GCA_030948025.1 Pseudomonadota bacterium | reverse complement strand
AGCGGCGAAATCACCGACCACTCGACATCCGTCAAATCAAAACGAGCCATTCCAACCTCCATGATCTGAAGGTTGAATCATTCTCTTGCCGATTCGGGAATCCCCTTTATGAGATCATGACCTAGCGCGGGATGACTTTGGGCAGAATCGATTTAGGATTCCCGAATCGGCTCGGGTCGGATTCAACATGCTGGCTGGAATGGAGGCCAGCATGGATGGCGAGACCCTTGTCGATTGACCTTCGTGAGCGTGCCGTCGCGGCGGTTTTGGAAGGCGGACTATCGCGGCATCGGGTGGCGGCCCGATTTGGCGTCGCTCCCAGCACGGTGAATTGGGTTCGGCGGTTCCAGGCGACGGGCAGCGTGGCGCCAGGCCAGATGGGCGGCCACAAACCCAAAGCCATTGCCGGCGAGCACCATGTCTTTCTCGTGCAGCGGATCAGGGACCGGGAGTTCACCATCATGCGAAAGCTCATCGTCACGTTGAACGCAATGATCAAAACAGACATGTCATGGAGAGAAATCCACTCCACATGAAACACAGTTGCTCAGGACGAACATGGCGCCGTTCAGGGGATGGGCGCCGCGCGGCGCAAGGCTCGTGGCCAAAGTTCCGCACGGCCATTGGAAAACCCTGACCTTTATGGCCGCCCTTCGGCATGATCGCATCGAGGCGCCCTTTGTGCTCGACGGTCCGATCAATGGCGAATGCTTCAAAACCTCGAGAAGGTGCTTGTGCCCACGCTTGCTGCTGGCGACCTCATGATGATGGATAATCTTGGCAGCCACAAGGGGAAAGCCCATTCGCCGGGCGATCCGATCGGCCAGCGCCAAGCTGTTCTTTCTTCCCAAATATTCGCCCGATCTAGACCCGATCGAACAAGTCTTCGTCAAGCTGAAGCACCTCTTACGCAAAGCGGCGGCACGCACCGTCGAAGCCGTCATCGCGCCATCGGCCAGCTGCTCGGAACCTACACCTCTCAAGAATGTACCAACTATTTCACCCATGCAGGATATGGACAAACCTGATATCCCACTCTAAGCAACGCGACCAAAGACAAATGGAATTCTGAATGCGGCGAAAAACAATATTCGCTTGATTGCTAACAGCGAAGCTGCGCGGATGCTCAGCGCGAGCGGATTCCGCTTCGCCGGAAAACCTTCACTCCGCCGCCGCCGTCTCGCGGGGTTTGAGCGCGGCCTCGCCGGTTTCGAATTGAAGCTTCGCCAAGCGGGCGTAAAGGCCATCCTCGGCGACAAGGGTCTTATGCGTGCCTTCCTCGGTCAACCGGCCGTTGTCGAGAACAAGAATCCGGTCGGCCCGGAGGACTGTTGCCAGCCGGTGCGCGATAACGAGGGTCGTGCGTTCCGACATCACTTTTTCGAGCGCAGACTGAACCATGACTTCGTTCTCGGAATCGAGCGCGGAAGTCGCTTCGTCGAGAAGCAGCACCGGCGCCTCCTGCAAAATCGCCCGCGCGATGGCGATCCGCTGGCGCTGCCCGCCCGACAAGGTCACGCCGCGTTCGCCGGCCAGCGTCGCATAGCCATCCGGCAAGGCGCGGATGAAATCGTCGGCGGCGGCCCGCCTTGCCGCGTTGCGCACGGCTTCGTCGCTCGCGTCCGGCGCGCCATAGCGGATATTATCGGCGAGCGAGGCGGCGAAGATCACCGCGTCCTGCGGCACGCTTTTGATCCGCCGCCGCAGCTCTGCGGGATCGACGCTTTTGATGTCAACGCCATCGAGCAGGATGCGGCCCGAGGCCGGATCGTAGAACCGCGAGAGGAGCTGGAACAAGGTCGTCTTGCCGGCGCCGGAAGGTCCGACGATGGCGACCGTTTCCCCGGGCGCTACCTTGAACGAAAGGCCGTGCAGGGCGGACTCTTGCGATCTTGCCGGATAAGCGAAATCGACATGTTCGAAGACGATTTCGCCGCGGCCCGGCACGGGCAGCGCGGTGGCTGGAACCGGCGCCACGATCGCCGGCCGCAAGGCAAGAATCTCGGCGATTCGGCCGGCCGCGCCGGCGGCGGCGGATATTTCGCCCCACACCTGGCTCAACTCGCTCAATGCGCCCGCGGCCAAAATGGCGTAGAGCACGAACTGCGACAGAAGGCCGCCAGTCATGCGGCCACCGAGGACGTCCCGTGCGCCAAACCAAAGCACGCCGACAATGCTCGCGAAGACGAGGAAGATCACAACAATCGTGAGGCCCGCGCGCGCAAGGGCGGCGTGGCGGGCGGCGGCATAGGCTTGCTCCACGGCGGCGCCGAATTGGCGGCCGGTGGTGGACTCGGCGCCAAAGGCCTGCATCACGCGGACGGCGGCGAGATTTTCGGCGGCATAGGCACTCGCCCCGGCGAGCGTATCTTGCGCCGTACGGGACCGCTTGCGGACCAAACGGCCAGAGGCCACCAGCGGCAGGACGATGATGGGAATGGCAATCAGCACGGCGGCGGAAAGTTTTGGGCTCGTATAGACCATCATCGCGACCGCGCCGGCGAAGAGAAAGAAATTGCGCAACGCGACCGCCGCCGAGGAACCGAAGGCGGACTTCATCTGGGTCGTGTCGGCGGTAAGCCTGGACATGAGTTCGCCGGTTCGCGCGGTGTCGAAAAAACCCGCGTCGAGACGGCAAAGATGTTGGAACACATCCGTCCTGAGGTCGGCCACGACACGTTCGCCGAGCGTCGTCACGAAATAGAACCGCGATCCGGAAGCCAGCGCCAAAACCGCGGCAACGGCGATGAGGGCAAAAAAATACGAGTTGATCAAGCCGGCGCTTTCGGCCGAAAAGCCGAAATCGATCATCTGCCGGATCGCCAGCGGCACCGCCAAGGTCGCCGCCGCCGCCGCCGTCACCGCGACCAGCGCCGCGGCAATGCGCGGCTTGTAGCGCAACAGGTATGGCGCGAGCTGCAAAAGCGCGCGCGGGGACGGCGTTTGCTCGGGAGGAGCGGATTTCGTCGTGGAGGCGGCGCGTTCGTTCATTGCCCAACTATAGCAAGATCTCTGGTTGAGACTTCCATGTTATAGCGTACTCCCAAGCGGCGTTTGCGTCCACGTCAGCGGGGGTAAATTGATCGTGTGCAATCCGAATTATTTGTAATAACAAGCGGATTGCCGAGACCACATGATTGCGTGATAGTGTCGGCCCGGCGCGGCAAGTAACCCGGTTTTGGAAATTTGAGCGGAGGTTCGGCGGCGTGGCAGAGGACAAGGTTCTGGTCACGGGAGCGTCGGGCTTCGTCGGGGCCGCCGTGGCGCATGCCCTGATCCGCTCCGGCTATCGCGTCCGCGCGTTGCTGCGGCCAACCAGCAAGCGAACAAATCTCGCCGGTCTCGACGTCGAGATCGTGGAAGGCGACATGAGCGACGCGGCCTTGGTCGCGCGGGCCATGGCGGGCGCGCGTTTTCTGTTCCATGTCGCCGCCGACTACCGCCTCTGGGCACGCAATCCGCAAGAAATTTTGTGGAACAATCGGGACGGGACCAGACTTCTCATGCAAACGGCACTGACGGCGGAAGTGGAGCGCATCGTCTATACGAGCAGTGCCGCAACCATCGCCTGCGCGGCGGATGGCGAACACGCCGACGAGACGATGCGGCTTAATGAATCATGCGCGATCGGGGCTTATAAGCAAAGCAAGGTCGCCGCGGAGCAGGTCGTCGAAACGATGATCGCCCGCGATGATTTGCCGGCCATTATCGTGCATCCGACGGCGCCGATCGGACCGCGCGACCAGAAGCCGACGCCAACCGGGCGGATCATCGTCGAGGCGGCGTCCGGCCGTATTCCGGGTTTCGTCGACACCGGGCTCAATTTCGTGCATGTCGACGATGTCGCATGCGGGCATCTCGCCGCCCTGCGGCGCGGAAAGCCCGGCGAACATTATATCCTCGGTGGCCAAAACATGATGTTCGCGGAGTTCCTTGGCCAAATCGCGATTATGTGCGGCCGCCGTCCCCCCAGACTTCGGCTGCCGCGCTCGCTGGTTTATCCCTTTGCGTTCGGGGCGGAAACCATGGCACATGTGACGCGGCGCGAGCCTTTCCTGACAATCGACGGATTGCGCATGTCAAAGCACCGGATGTTCTTTAGTTCCGCGAAGGCCGAACGCGACCTCGGCTACAAGGCGCGACCCTATCCCGAAGCTCTCAAGGAGGCCCTGGCATGGTTTCGCGGCAACGGGCAACTGCGATGACGCCCGGCTTGCCGATGAAACCTTCGAAAACGCACGGGCAAGAAAATTTTCCCGTCGCTTCCGTGCTCATCGCGCCAAAACATCGCGCCACGATTCTTGCCTATTACCGTTTCGCCCGCGGCGCCGACGACGTCGCCGACAGTCCTTCGCTCGCGCCGGACGCCAAGCTTGCCGGGCTCGACCTTTTCGAGGCGACATTGACCGGGCGAAGCGAGGCGGTCGAAGCCGCGCTGCCGCTGCGCGCGGCTCTCGCCGGGCGAAACCTCTCGCCGTGTCATGCGCTCGATCTGCTGCGCGCCTTCCGGATGGATGCGGTCAAACATCGCTACGCGAATTGGTCCGAATTGATGGACTATTGCGCCTATTCGGCGGCGCCGGTCGGGCGCTTCGTTCTCGATGTGCATGGCGAGAGCGAAACTACCTGGCCGGCATCGGACGCGCTTTGTACGGCGCTTCAGATTATCAATCATTTGCAAGACTGCGGCGCCGACTATCGCAACCTCGATCGCGTCTATGTTCCGCAAGATGCACTTGCCGCGCAAGGCCTTCGGCCGGACGCGCTCGGCGTCGCAAAAGCCTCGCCGGAACTGCGTGCGGTTTTGCAAGGCGTGGCCCGGCGGACCGCGCCGCTGGTCGAGTTGGGGCGCCGCCTTCCGGTCCAGGTCCGCGACTTCCGCCTATGCCTGGAGACCGCCGTGATTGCGCGTCTCGCCGGCAAGCTCAATGCCCTGCTGCTCGAACGCGATCCGTTGAGCGAACCGGTGCATTTGACGAAGTCCGGCGCTCTCGCCTGGTCGAGCATCGGAGTTGCCGATGGGCTGCGGGCCTTCTCCTGGCCGCGACGGATCACGACGCCGATCGGTGGCGCATGAGAGGCTTGGCCCGGGCCGCGGAGCCAGCCGATGCGTCCGCCAGCGCGCGAGGCAGTACCTTCACTGCGGCGATGCGTATTCTGCCACGCCCGCGCCGCGAGGCGATGTTTGAAATCTATTCCTTCTGCCGCGCCGTGGACGATATCGCGGACGAGGTGGGTCCGCGCCACGTCCGCAGGCAAGCGCTCGCCAAATGGCGGCGCGATATCTACGCGCTTTATACGGGCGAGACCTCGCAACCTTCCGCGCGCGCAGGGTTGCGA
>JALZAY010000054.1 GCA_030948025.1 Pseudomonadota bacterium | reverse complement strand
AGAAAATGCAAGCGATCGGACAGCTTGCCGGCGGAGTGGCGCATGATTTCAATAATGTCTTGACCGCGATCATCGGCTATTGCGACCTGCTTCTCGCCAATCACCGGCCGACCGATCCGTCGTTCCGAGACATTAATCAAATTAAGCAAAACGCCAACCGCGCGGCCTCTCTCGTGCGGCAGCTGCTGGCCTTTTCGCGCCGCCAAACGTTGCGGCCGCAGGTCCTGCAATTAGGCGATGTGCTATCCGATCTGCAAATGTTGATGCGCCGGCTTGTTGGCGAAAAAATCGATCTCGAGCTGCGCCACGGCCGCGACCTCTGGCTCGTCGAGGCCGATGTCAACCAGTTCGAGCATGTCCTCGTCAATTTGATCGTCAATGCGCGCGACGCGATGCCGCAAGGCGGCAAGATCATCTTGCGGACCCGCAATGTGATGGCGGCCGAATGCGCCGGTTTCAATGAGACATCGCTGGATCCAGGCGATTATGTCGCAATCGAGGTCGAGGATTTCGGACATGGCATCGCGGCGGAAGTAAGGGACAAAATCTTCGAACCGTTTTTTACCACCAAGGAAGTCGGAAAGGGCACCGGTCTCGGCCTCGCCATGGTGTATGGCATTGTAAGACAGACCGGCGGCTATGTTTTCTGTTCGAGCACGGTCGGCAAGGGGACGGTTTTTACGATCCTCCTGCCCCGGTATAGCCCGGACGAAACCCATCCAGCCCGTCCCATCGAACAAGCGGCCGCGCCGCCCGCCGACCTCACCGGCCATGGCACGATCCTTCTCGTCGAGGACGAACAGGCGGTCCGCGCTTTCGGAGCGCGGGCTCTTGCCTCGCGCGGCTACACCGTGTTGCAGGCGGCCTCGGGAAGCGAGGCGTTGCAAATCGTCGAACAAAACAGCGGAAAAATCGATCTTGTCGTTTCCGACGTCGTCATGCCGGAAATGGATGGCCCAACCATGTTCGGCGAATTGCGCAAACGCGGGGTCAAGGCCAAGGTCATTTTCGTGTCAGGCTATGCCGAGGACGCCTTCGCCAAAAACCTGCCCGAAGGAGAGGATTTCGGCTTTTTGCCGAAACCCTTCAGTCTGAAGCAATTGATCGAAGCGGTGAAAGGCAAGCAGTGAAAAGCGGACCCGTGCACGGCGACCCCGGGCGCCGCTGGTGTTTGGCTTGGTCAATTCATCTGATGAAGTGGTAGCGGGATAGTTTGCATGTCGACAAATGGTGGGAGCGGACTTAGAAGATTGTTCACGGCCGCGTGGTTTCTTGGCCGAGTTCGCTGAACTTTGGCAGATAGACGGACTGATTGGCGGCGCTCAGACTGTGCCCGCAAGCATCCTCTCGATCGCTACGACCTTCGAGCCATCCTCGCTCGCGACCTGCGGCGCCAAAGCCGCCGCCTTGGCCGCCGTACGAGCAGCGAGCAATTCCAACGGCCTTGTGGAAGAGCGGGCCTTGGTAGGCGCTGTCTGCGAACAGCTTCTTCAAAAAAGGAAACAGGCCAAAGAGCGTGGCCAACAGAAGAACTCCTCCGTCGCGATCTTGAATATCGGCGGCATGCACGATGGCATGCAGCAGCAATCCCTCGATGTCGACGAGAATGTGTCGCTTCTTGCCCTTGATCTCCTGAGTTCACCGAAGGATTGCCTGCGTCGAACCCAGGTGGATCGATGCGCGCCCCCCTTTTTCGGCGCTTTTCACGCTCTGACTGTCGATAATGCAGGCGGTAGGGCTGGCCTCGCGGCCGGCTTGCTCGCGACACGCTTCGTAAAGCGCGCAGTGCATACGATCCAGGGTGCCATCATAGATCCATAAATCGAGATAGGCGAACACCGTGCTGCGCGGCGGCAGGTCTTTCGGAATCGCCCGCCATTGGCATCCCGTCGAGAGCACGTACATGACCCTCCGCAATCTTTGCTTGCAAAGCTTGCTTCGCCCGTTGACGATCTCGCGGAGGTTCACCCGACGTTTGTTGCCGCCGCGCTTGGGCGGCGGGATCAGCGGTTCGATAAGCGACCATTCCGCGTCAATCAGATCACTCGGATAACGCAGCTTGTCGCGATTGTAGCGAATCCGGTTTTCCTTCGTCCACATCGGCGGCACCTCCTCGAATCAGGCCGCCTCCCTTGAATCACAAACGATTCATCCGATTCAATATGTTGACGCATTCTTGCGCCATGACACAGTCGGCGGTGTTGCCCGGCGTGAGGATCAATACCCACGGGCGGAGAAATTCATCGACGATCGCGTGGATTTTGCTGTTGCGGCCGCCCTTGGTGAGCCCGATCGCCTGAATTTCGGCCCCCCTTTCCGCCGCTGGCGCAGCGGTGAGCCTTGACATGGCTGCTATCCAACGCGGCTTGTTCCGGCGGCCCGGAAGGAGCGGCGCCCGCCTCGAAGATCCTCTGCCAAATTCCCCGCTCGCTCCAGCGGGCAAAGCGATTGTAGATTGTCTTGTGGGGGCCATCCGCCTTCGGGCAGTCGACCCAGCGGCAGCCGATCTTCAGCACCTGCATGATCCCGCTCAAAATCAACCGGTCGTCTTTGCGTAGAGGCCCCGGCTGGTTCGGCAAATGCGGCGCGATCTTCGCCCATTGCTCATCGTTGAACTAAAACAATGCGATTCCATCGGTTAGCCTCCCATACCGGTTGCCAACCTCTTGAATCATAACATGGTTAATCAGGTCTTAACCCTAGGCGAGCCACCGTCCCGAGCGCCGAAGTAAAATGCATGTTGCTTGACGGGCTCATTACCAAACGCTCGTGACGTGCAACGTCAAGGACTTCGCGCCTTCGGGTTGCCGCTTGTCAATCCCTGGGATGGGCGGATGAAATTCGCCCTTTGAAACCATTTTCCGCATGGTTTCATGCGAAGGAGCGGCTAGAACCAGCACTGGCTGACCCGGGGACGAGAGCTGATGAACGAACCGAATCCTAGCCCGCAAGAACAAGCGCAAGCACAGGCGCAGCAACAGGCCGCGATCCTGATGCAGGCGCTTCCGCATATGTTGCGCTACGACGATGCGATTGTCGTCGTCAAATATGGCGGCCATGCCATGGGGGACGACAAGGTCGCGCGGGATTTCGCGCGCGACATGGTTTTGCTCGAACAGTCCGGGGTCAATCCCGTCGTCGTTCATGGCGGCGGTCCGCAGATCGGCGCGATGCTCGGCAAGCTCGGCATTAAGTCGGCGTTCGCGGACGGCCTGCGGATCACCGACCGGGCCACCATGGAAATTGTCGAGATGGTGCTGGCCGGTTCGATCAACAAGCAGATCGTCGGGTTTATCAATGCCGAGGGCGGCCGCGCGATCGGCCTTTGCGGCAAGGATGGCAATATGGTAATCGCCAGCAAGCTGCCGCAGACGAGCAACGACGTCGATCTCGGCTTTGTTGGCGAACCGGCCAAGGTGGATAAAACCGTGCTCGACCAAGTGCTCGGGCGCGAACTCATCCCCGTCCTCGCGCCGGTCGCGCAAGGCGAGGACGGCGAGACCTATAATGTGAACGCCGATACGTTCGCGGGCGCGATCGCCGGCGCGCTGAAGGCAAAGCGGCTGGTGCTGCTCACCGACGTGCAGGGCGTTCTCGACAGCGACAAGAATTTGATCAAACAGTTGCGCGTCGATGAAATTCATGCCCTCATCGCCGATGGCACGATCACCGGCGGCATGATTCCAAAGGTCGAAACCTGCATCGACGCGCTCGAACACGGCGTCGAAGGTGCCGTGATTCTCGACGGCAAGATGCCGCATGCCGTGCTCATCGAGCTTTTGACCGATCACGGCGCCGGTACTCTGATTACACGGTGAAAGACACGAAACTCTTCTTGAAAGACTCCTCCAATATGCCCCGCGCGCTTGCCGGCGAGGCCGCGCCGCTCGCCGATACCCTATCACACATCGATGCCCTGTCGCATATTGATACTTGGGTCTTCGATCTCGACAACACGCTCTATCCGGCCGATTGCGATCTCTGGCCGAAGATTGATCAGCGGATCACGCTGTACCTCAGTCATCTCTTTGGGCTTGATGGTATGTCGTCCCGCGCGTTGCAAAAATATTACTATCAGCGCTACGGCACGACCCTGCGCGGCCTGATGGAGGAACATGGCATCGGCCCGGAGGATTTTCTCGATTTCACGCATGACATCGACCGCTCCTCGCTTCTCCCCGATGTTGCTCTCGCCAACGCCATCACGGCCTTGCCCGGACGCAAGCTCATTTTGACGAACGGGTCGCGCGAACATGCCTTGCGGACCGCCCGGGCGCTTGGGCTGGAGGCGATGTTCGAGGATATATTTGACATCGCTGACGCCGATTTCGTGCCGAAGCCAGCAGCGGCCACCTACGAACGTTTTTTCGAAAGGCACGCCGTCGATCCGGCGCGGGCCGTTATGTTCGAGGATCTCGCGAACAATCTCATTATTCCTCATGAAAGAGGAATGACGACCGTGCTCGTCGTGCCGAGACCAGGCCAAATGGATCACCGCGACGCCTTCGAGATTTTCCGCGACGCCGCGACGCCCTATATCGATTTCGTGACGAGCGATCTCGCGCGGTTCCTGACGGGCCTCGCCCCGGATGCCCCGGACACGGCGGACGTTTAGGAGCTATTGACATCCGCGCGGGGTGTATCGAAACCTCCCTCGCGCCTTGCGAATTTCCCACTGCCGGAGACCCAGATGCACGACCTTGAAACGATTATCGATGCCGCTTTCGATGATCGCGCCAGCATTGATGGGAGGACAAAAGGCGAGGTCCGGGACGCCGTTGAAACAGCCTTGAACTTGCTCGATTGCGGAAAACTCCGCGTCGCGGAAAAGATCGAAGGCGCGTCGGGGCCCGGCTCTTGGAAGGTCAACCAATGGCTGAAGAAAGCCGTGCTTCTATCGTTTCGCCTGAACGACATGGCGGCGATTCCGGGCGGACCCGGCGGTTCCACCTGGTGGGATAAGGTTCCGTCCAAATTCGCGGGCTGGGGAGCGGACGAACATGCGGCGGCGGGGTTTCGCTCGGTGCCCACTTGCGTGGTGCGGCGCTCCGCCTACATCGCGCCGGGGGTGATTTTGATGCCATCGTTTGTCAATCTCGGCGCTTATGTCGATTGCGGCACTACGATCGATACCTGGGCGACCGTTGGCTCCTGCGCGCAAATCGGCAAGAATGTGCATCTTTCCGGCGGGGTTGGCATCGGCGGAGTCCTTGAACCTTTGCAAGCAAATCCCACCATCATCGAGGACGATTGTTTCATCGGCGCGCGTTCGGAAATTGTTGAAGGCGTGATTGTCGGCCAGGGTTCGGTGATCGCGATGGGGACGTTCATTTCCGCCTCGACGAAGATCGTCGACCGGACAACCGGCGAGGTGCGCTTGGGCTTTGTGCCGCCCTATTCGGTCGTGGTTTCGGGCAATCTGCCCGGAAAACCCCTGCCGGACGGCACGCCTGGCCCCTCGCTCTATTGCGCCGTGATCGTCAAAACCGCGGATGCCCGGACCCGCTCGAAAACCTCCATCAACGAGCTTTTGAGGGAGTGATGGCGACGTCTGTCGCCGAATTCGCCGCGCGAATCTCGTATTTTCTTGCCGCGAGCCAGTTCCCACTTCGCACCAAAATGCTCTAAGACAGGCGGGCAAACCCGCGAGCCCTGCGATCATGACCACGCCGCCCCGTCTCGAGACCCTCGCAGATCTCAGAATCGAGATCGATCGTATCGACGCGGCGCTGCACCGGCTGTTGATGGAGCGCGGCGAAATCATCCACCGGCTGATCGAAGCGAAGGCGCGGCAAGGCGGCCGCTCGGCGTTCCGGCCCGGCCGCGAGGCCGACATGATGCGCGGCCTCGTTTCCCGCCACCAGGGCCTGCTGCCGCTCGACACCGTCGAGGGCATTTGGCGGATCATCATCTCGACTTTCACCTTCGTCCAGTCGAATTACAGCGTCCATGCCGACGTTTCTGGCGGCGATGCCGCGATGCGCGATTGCTGCCGGTTCCATTTCGGCTTCACGGTTCCCTATGTGACGCATCAAGACGCCGCGCGGGTCATCGAGGCGGTGGCGCGATCGGGCGGCGACCTCGGCATGGTGAGGGCGGGAGCGCCGTCCGGTCCTTGGTGGCGCGGGCTAGCCGCGCCGGATGCCCCCAAGATCATCGCCAGGCTGCCCTTCGTCGAGCGCCCGGACCACCCGGCCGGAATGCCCGTGTTCGTCATCGCCCAGCCGCTCGCCGAGGCGGCCGCGCGTGATGCTGTTCTTTATGACGTGACGATCGCCCATGGCGTGGCCGATTTAGCTCCGGAGTTTGGCGCGCGGGGGCTTGAGATTCTTGGCCAATTTAGAGATGGGTCCGGGCTTTATTTGATGATCGCGACGGCGGCCGGGCTTGACGATTTGCGCGAAATCCTTGTTCGCGCCGGCGCGGCCGGACCACGAATCGCCGAAATCGGCAGCCACGCGGCTCGCTTCGATTTGAGTGAGGTCCAAAACCTGGCGGCGCAATGATTTTGTTCCGGAGTTTGCTTATATGACAAAAATCGCCATGTCCGGGGCCGCGGCAAGGCCGCGCCCGCGCCCAGCTATTTTTGACATCGACCCTTATGTTCCGGGCGAATGCGCTGCGCCGGGCGCTGCCAAAATATTCAAGCTTTCGGCGAATGAGACGCCGCTCGGGCCATCGCCGCGCGCGCGGGAAGCTTTTCGCGCTTTTGCCGGCCGTCTTCAGGATTATCCGGACGGCGCCGCCACGGCCTTGCGCGAGGCGATCGGCGCAAGGCATGGGCTCGATCCGGCCAGAATAGTCTGCGGCACGGGCTCGGATGAAATCCTTCACCTGCTCGCCGCCGCCTACATCGGTCCGGGCGACGAAGGCGTTTTCACGCAGCATGGTTTTCTCGTCTACAAGATCGCCATTCTCGCGGCGGGCGGGGTTCCGGTCGTCGCGGCGGAAAAAAATCTGACCGCCGATACCGATTGTATCCTCGCCAAGGTTGGCCCAAGGACCAAGATGGTCCTCCTCGCTAATCCAAACAATCCGACCGGCACCTATCTGCCCATTGCCGAGGTCAAGCGGCTCGCCGTAAGTTTGCCCGCCGATGTCCTCCTTATTCTCGACGCGGCCTATGCCGAATATGTGACCCGCGCCGATTATTCGTCCGGCCTGGAGCTTGTCTCGAATAGCGAAAATGTCGTGATGACGCGCACTTTCTCGAAGATTTACGGTCTTGCCGGGATCAGGCTCGGTTGGTGTTACGCGCCGCCCGATGTGTGCGACGCGATCAATCGCATTCGCGGGCCGTTCAACACCAATGGCGCGGCCATCGCGGCCGGGGTCGTGGCGCTGGACGACAGCGGCCATATCGGCAAGGCGCTCGCCCATAACGAGACTTGGCTTGCCTGGCTGAACCGGGAAATTTCCGCGCTAGGAATCAAGGTCACGCCAAGCGTTTGCAACTTCTTGCTCTTGCATTTCGCCGGCGAGACGCAAGCGCGGGCAGCGGACCGCTTCCTCTTGGACCGGGGGTTGATCCTGCGCGCGGTCGGCTCCTACGGGCTGCCGCATTGCCTGCGGCTCACGGCCGGCACGGAGGAAGCGAACCGTCTCGTTGTCGAGGTCCTCAAGGACTTCGTTAAGCTTGAAGGCCCCGCGCGTGCCTGACGGTCTCGGGGGGCCCTTGAGCGAGCCTCTGTTCCAACGCTTTGCCCTCATCGGCATGGGCCTGATCGGCTCTTCCCTGGCGCGGGTCTGCCGGCGCAAGGGGCTTGCGCGCGAGATCATTGCCACGGACTCATCGAGCGCCGTTCGCGCAAGAGTGACCGAGCTCGCGCTTGCCGATCACATCGTGGAGACGGCGGCTGCCGCGGTCGAGGCGGCCGATCTCGTCATTCTCTGCGCTCCCGTGGGCGTCATGGGCACGATCGCACGGGAAATCGGGCCGCGCCTTTTGCCCGGCGCGATCGTGTCCGATGTTGGGTCGGTCAAGGCCTCGATCATCAAGGCGGTCGCGCCGCATCTGCCCAGCATGGTCCATTTCGTCCCGTCGCATCCCGTGGCCGGGACCGAGCAATCTGGCCCGGAGGCAGGATTTTCGACGCTTTTTTTTAATCGCTGGACCATATTGACGCCGCCAGAGGGGACCAACCCCAAGGCCGTGGCAAGGCTCGCTTCGTTCTGGACCTCCGCTGGCGCCTATGTCGAAATCATGCAGCCCGCCTATCACGATCTGGTGCTCGCGATCACCAGCCATGTGCCGCATCTCATCGCCTACAATATCGTCGGTACCGCCGCCGATCTCGAGGAAGTCACGCAATCCGAGGTCATAAAATTTTCCGCCGGGGGGTTTCGCGACTTCACCCGGATCGCCGCCTCCGACCCGACGATGTGGCGCGATATTTTCCTCAACAACAAGGAGGCGGTGCTCGAAATGCTCGGGCGTTTCAACGAGGATCTCAGCGCGCTTCAGCGGATGATCCGCAATGGCGACGCCGAAGGGCTGTTCGATCTCTTCACAAGAACCCGGGCGATCCGGCGTGGCATTATCGAGCAAGGTCAGGAAACCGCTGCTCCGGATTTCGGCCGCCGGGCGGGCGAGACGTGACGCATTCCCTCGCCCGGAGCCACGCTTAGCTGGTCAATAGAGCGGTGGAATTTGGATTTGCGTGCGGACCGGGCCGATCGACAGAAAGCCCTCGGAAAAGGTCAACGGCAGGTTCATGCGCCCCGCACCGCCGCCTTGGCCGCCGCCGAGCAGTCCCGACAGAACCTGGCCAGCAGTGATGAGCGCCGGATCGACGCCCAATTGGTGCAAGGCCTTGTCAAGCCCGGCGAAACTGGCATCGAGTTTGCCATTCACACGGTGCTGGCCGTCGAGATCGAGGCCGCCCGTGGCATCGAAGATAATATGACCGCTCGTCAGCCACCCGGTCGTGATATCGACGTGGCCGTTCGCCGAGCGCCAATTTTCGAGAAATTCTTGGAGCGTTTCCGCCCCGCGTAAATCGACTTGCGATATTGTGCCTCCGACCTGTATGTCAATGGGAAGTTGCGTGTCCAAAAGACTGTTGAGCGCCGGAATCCTGCCCTGATTGAACGAAACCATGAAATCATAGGCATTGTCGTGCCGGTCCCGCGCAAGAACGACATTGGCGTCGCCGGACGCTCCGTCGTCCATCCCTCCCGCTTTTCCTTGCAGCCGGACCTGATTGCCGCTGAGAGAGAGGCGTTCGAGCGCGCCGGGCCGGCCTTCGAGATCGAGGAAACATTTGTCCCATTGCATCGAGACATCAATTGTACCGTCACTGGTCTTGGCGGCAAACGGCGGGTCTATTTCCGCGAGCAATTTATCGGTCCGCAGAAGCGGCGAAGTGGCGCGGAAACCGCGCAAGGTCCCACTCATTGTCTTGCCGAGGATTTCGCCTTGAAAGAGCAGGTTGGCGCAGGAAATCTCAACGGAAAACGGAAAGCCGCCGATTTTCTGAGTGGGGCAGGACCACGCGCGGCCGAGCTGCGCCTCATGCGCCGTCCAGGCTGCCAGGGCGGCCGCGGTCTCGCGCGACTTGACATACCAGAATACCGGCCAGCCGATCGCCACCGCCATGACCACGGCGACGGGCGGCAGCAACCAGGAATAGGCGTTGAGGTGCTGCTTTGTCTTGGGGCCTTTGGACTGCATAAGGTGTTTTCTCCCATGGTTTCGATCAACCGATTGGTTTCTTATTATTGCACGGCGCTTCTCGAAGTTTCCGGCCGGTCTTACCGGCCGGACCCAAAAGGCGAAAGAGTTTATCGTCCCCGGCGTTTTTATCCGTGTTGATGATCCCCAGTGGTGATCGTCTATCCTGTTGCTCTCGTCGCGCGGCGTCGGCAAGTCCGGACGCGGCATTTTTCCTTGCTTATTTAACGTCCCAGGCGGCAACCAAGATATTTCTGCAACAGGGTTTCGAAGTCTTGTCGAAGTGATCTTCGCCCCCATCCAGTGGGTGGGAAGCCGTTATTTTCCGTTATCCGACCAAAGGCTCACCGCGCCCGAAGCGGCTGTTGCTGTGACACAAGCGCTTCGATACCCTTGCGCGGAGCGGTGAGTCCGGAGGGTTGCATGGCAGTGCAGCGTATCGTGGCCAACATTCCAACGGAGAATATTGATCACGCCAATGCCTTCTACGCTGACGTGCTCGATTTGCGCGTCGTCATGAATCACGGCTGGATACTAACGTTTGCCGCTGAAAGCAGGGCCGCACCGCAGATCAGTGTCGCGACTGAAGGTGGATCAGGAACAGCTGTCGCGGACTTATCTATTGAGGTCGATAATTTCGACGAAGTGTATCAGCGTGTGGTCGACAGAGGCATGGTCGTCGAATATGGCCCGATAAGCGAGCCGTGGGGCGTACGACGCTTCTATGTTCGTGACCCGTTTGGCCGTCTAGTGAACATCCTTGCACACGAGGAGCCGGCCACGCCGAGTGGCGACTAAGCGTTAACTTAGGGTCTTCCATCGCTCGCTAATTGAACTTCCAAATAGGACTGGAAGCAGAAATTCACACTGAGACATTGCCCAGAAACCGATATCGAAGGAGCTGATACTTGGCGGATCTATCGCCCGCGGAATGGACGGCGATCTGGCTGTCGTTGAGAATCGCCATCGCCGCGACAATCGCCAGCCTTCCGTTTGGGATTCTTGTCAGCTATGCGCTCGCGCGCTGGCGTTTTCCAGGCAAGATCATCCTGAACGCCGCCGTCCATTTGCCCTTGGTGATGCCTCCGGTCGTCACCGGCTTCCTCCTGCTCATTCTGTTCGGCCGGAAGGGCATTTTCGGCGCTTTTCTCGCCAACATCGGGATCGTATTGTCGTTTCGCTGGACCGGCGCGGCGGTGGCTTGCGCGGTTATGGGATTTCCGCTCATGGTCCGCGCGATGCGGCTTTCTTTCGAGGCCATCGACCGGCGTTTGGAACAGGCCGCCGGAACCCTCGGCGCAAATCGCACGTGGACATTTTTTCTCGTCAGCCTGCCGCTCGCGCTGCCCGGCATCATTGCCGGGGCTATTCTCGCTTTTGCCAGGGCGCTCGGGGAATTCGGCGCGACGATCACCTTCGTTGCAAATATTCCGGGTGAGACCCAGACAATCTCGTCGGCGATCTATAGCTACACGCAAGTTCCCGGCGGCGACGCAAACGCCATGCGGTTGACCGTCGTATCGATCGCGATTTCGTTTGCCGCGCTGGTTGCCTCGGAAATCGTCCAGCGGCGGGCCGGGAAAATTCTGGCAAACCTCGAATGATCGAGCTCGAAGTCGCGCTCAAGATCAAAAGCTTCGGCCTCGACGTAGCTTTCGAGAACGGCGATGGCATTACCGCGTTGTTTGGCCCTTCCGGTTCAGGCAAATCGCTCACGCTCAATCTTATCGCAGGGTTGATGCGCCCTGACCGGGGGATCATCAAGCTCGACGGCCGTGTTCTCGTCGATAGGAAACGCGGCGTTTTTGTCACCCCGCACCGGCGCCGCATCGGCGTTGTGTTTCAGGATTCGCATCTTTTTCCGCATCTGAGCGTGCAACAGAATCTGCGGTTTGGGCGCTGGTTCGCGCCGCGCGGCGAGCGGGCGGTCGATTTCGATTCGGTGGTGGAGATTTTGGCAATCGGCAAGCTCCTGTCGCGCCATCCTGCAAGATTGTCGGGCGGCGAAAGGCAGCGGGTGGCAATCGGGCGGGCGCTTCTCTGCGGCCCAAAACTTCTTCTGTTCGACGAGCCTCTTGCCGCGCTCGACATGGAGCGCAAGCTCGAAATTTTGCCGCTCATCGAGCGTTTGCGGGACGAATTCGCCGTGCCGATCGTCTACGTTTCTCATGCGATCGAGGAAGTCGCGCGGCTTGCGAATAAAATCGTTGTTCTCGATGCGGGCCGGGTCAAGGCAACCGGTGGTCCCGGCGAAGTTTTTGGCGCGCTTGGCCGCGACAGCGCCTGGTCCCGGTTTGACCGTATCTCCGTGCTGATGATGAAGGTTTGCGGCGAGAATGCCGCCTATGGCCTCACCGAGCTGAAGCATCCGGCGGGCACGGTTTGGCTCGCCGGTCCGGCCGGGCCCTTGGGCGGGCAGGTCCGGATTATCGTCAAAGCGACCGACGTCGTGCTTGCCGCCCGCCCGCCGCACGATCTCAGCGTGCGCAGTTCGCTCCGTGGACAAATCGGGTCAATCGAAAAAAACGGTCCGTTGGCCGCCGTGGAGATCGTGCTCGAAGGGGAGGGGCGGCTCTATGCCGTGACCACGCGCCACGCGCTCGACGAACTCGGTCTCAATCGCGGGGCGCGGCTGTTTGCTTTGATCAAGACCAGCGCGCTCGACGAGCGGCAGGTCGCCGCAATGGGTCGCGGCCGAACGGAAGGCAGCTTTCCGCAGCCTGATAGGGCGGAATAGCCGCGCGGCTCGAATTCCGCCGATCTCCGCGATTGTGGCGCCCTTCATTAAAAATTGGACATCGTATGACACATCGGTTACGGCTTGGCTGACCGCGATGTCGCTACTCGGAGTGGGTCTTGTTTTCGAGGGCGTTGAGGGACAATGGACGTTCCAAGCCGGGGTCACCCGGGTTTTAGGAGGGGATGCGGAACTGGTGCTTCGCGGCGGCTCCGGCCATGCCTCTGGCCCTGAAGAGCACTCATCGATCGGCGCGGCCAACGAGGGGTTATCCAAACACGGAGGAGTAGATGCGGCACTCCTCCGGCGAGTCCAACCAAGTACGAAGAGAAAGAATATTATGGAAACGTCAAGATTGTACTTTCTATCCGTTCCGGTATTTGTCGCCGTGTCGATGCTATCTGGATGCGGTCGTGGTTCCGGTCAACCCACCAATATTTCATATCGCCAAGTCGGCATATGCACAAGTTTTGCAGCGGCATCGGGCCCAGTCACTTCGAGGTCTGACGAAGGCTATGCCGTCTTCAAAATCGAAACCGTGGACAATACAAAGTCCAACAAAGCTTTCGCTTTCGATCCGAAGCTTCTTTATGTGGACCAATCCACGCCGGAGCAACACGCCAAGCAGTTGTGGGAATGGGACCGCCGCTACGCGTCAACGGATTCGAGGTTCCCGCAGAGCCTGGGCATTTCGTTGGCCCCCGAAACGACGATCCCGGCGGGCGGCAAGCTCGACGTAAATAGTTTTGTTGTCATACCGGTTGGCATAAACAATCCATCGCACGGACCGGAAGAAAACAAGCTTGCCTTCGAGCTTTTGCATGACTCTGGAAACTCCGAGAACACCGCGAGTGGCCAGATTCGCGTATCGGAAGGTATGGTCTTTAATAAGACAAATGCAGCCGACACCAAATGGACCGTGGCCGGAAATTGTAAGGAGCTACCCCTCAAGTAGCGGCGGCTGGAGTCAGTCGTCCTCTTGTCGGCCGGCTTGTGCCAGCGCTTGCGGCCCAGGCGCGGGAAGCCGGACGGCGAAACCACGGGCGGCTGGAACGCCCGGATGCAACGCTGAATTAAATGAAGCCATGACAAATAATCCGGTGATCGCTTTAAGATTTCGCGCATGACCGGGGGTTGTCGCTCTTTGCAAGAGGGACACCATTAGGAGAAAAAACCCCGATCAATCGGTGATCGGGGTCTCTCTGAGTTAGCGGCTGGAATTGAGGGCTTCGCTTACCCGCCCTTGGTTCACATGAAAATGCGCCGCAATGTCATGTTGCGCCATGCCGTCGGCGCACATAACCTTCATCTCTGCAATCATCTCGGGCGTTACCGGAGGTGATCTGCGCGGGGTCTGCCGCCGACGGAGAAATGAACCGATACTCTGGACTCTACTGTTACCATCACGCGTCATTTACATAATTCCTTTCAATAAGGAAGGCTATTGCGGAACATGTGCCAAGGACGCGGCTAATTGTCTAGGCGCCCCGCTTGGTTTTGCACGGCTAATCGGAGCCGCAGGAGAACTCTGGTCTATCCTTGTAGCCGTTTCTGAAACGGGGGTGAAACCAGGGTTGGAACCCTTTGCGCGGGATATTGGCTTGCCTCCCGAACATCCCGGATAATCCTTCCGTCCGCGCGGCCGCCGTGCTAGAGCGTTTGTCGCGCGGCCCCCGGTCCGGTCTCCCTCTGTCGCCCCAAGATTCTCATGCAAACACGCATCGACCGCCGCTTCGAAAGGCTTGCGCGGCAAAACCGCGCCGGGCTCGTGACTTTCGTGATGGCGGGCGACCCCGATCTTGCGACGTGCCTTGCTATTCTAAAAGCCCTTCCCAAGGCGGGCGCCGATGTGATCGAGCTTGGTATGCCCTTCACCGACCCGATGGCGGACGGCCCGGCAATCCAGGCGGCGGGGCTGCGCGCGCTAGGCGCCGGAACGACTCTCGCCAAAACGCTGGCGCTCGCCGCCGATTTCCGCAACAGCGATTCCACGACGCCGGTGGTGCTCATGGGCTATTACAACCCAGTCTATGTGTATGGCGTCGAAGCTTTCCTGCGCGACGCGAAGGCCGCCGGGGTGGATGGTTTGATCGTCGTCGATCTGCCGCCGGAAGAGGATGCGGAACTCTGTCTGCCCGCGCTTGCGGCGGGGCTGAATTTCATCCGTCTCGCGACGCCGACGACGGACGATGCGCGGCTGCCCGCCGTCCTCGCCCATACCTCGGGCTTTGTCTATTATGTCTCGATCACCGGCATTACCGGGGCGTCCGCGCCCGAACTTTCCAAGGTCGCCTCGGCGGTAGGGCGCATCAAGGCGCATACGAGCTTGCCGGTCGCGGTCGGCTTCGGGGTGAAGAATGCCGCAAGCGCCGCCGCGATCGCCGCGCACGCCGATGGGGTGGTGGTCGGCTCAGCGATCGTCGAAGCCTTGCGGGCCTCGCTCGATAGGAATGGCAAGGCGACCGGGAAAAGCGTAGAAGCGGTCGCTGATTTGGTCGCCGGTATCGCCAAGGGCGTGCGGACGGTGGCGCCCGCTCCGGTCTGAAGCACCCGCAACGAGTCCCGCAAGAACAGACGCCGTCGCAAAACTGGATCGCCCAGAATTGGATTGCCTATGAACTGGATCTCCAATGTTGTCCCGCCCAGGGTCAGGTCTCTGCTGCGCCGCGAGACCCCCGAAAACCTTTGGGTCAAATGTCCGGAGTCCGGCGAACTTGTTTTTCACAAGGATCTCGAAGCGAACTTCTTCGTCGTGCCAGGCTCCGGCTATCACATGCGCCTCGCCCCCAAGGCACGCTTGGACAATCTTTTCGACGATGCGGCGTATGACGAAATCGCGACGCCGGAAGTGCCGTTGGACCCGCTGAAATTCCGCGATGTCAAGCGCTACACGGACCGGCTCAAGGAATATCGCCTGAAAACCGGCACGTCCGACGCGGTGAAGCTCGCCTTTGGCAAATTGCAGGGCATCGACATTGTCGCCGCGGTGCAGGATTTCGATTTTCTCGGCGGCTCGCTCGGCATGGCGGCGGGCGAGGCCATCGTGACGGGCATGACGGCGGCGGTCGAGCGCCGCACGCCATTCATCATCTTCACGGCCTCGGGCGGCGCGCGGATGCAGGAAGGCATCTTCTCGCTGATGCAAATGCCGCGCACGACGATCGCTGTGCAGCGTCTGCGCGACGCCAAGCTTCCCTATATCGTCGTCTTGACCAATCCGACGACGGGCGGCGTCACGGCCTCCTATGCCATGCTCGGCGATATCCACATCGCCGAACCCGGCGCGGTCATCGGTTTTGCCGGCGCCCGGGTGATCGAACAAACGATTCACGAACGCCTGCCGGAAGGCTTTCAGCGCGCCGAATATCTCGAAGCGCATGGCATGATCGACATGGTGGTAAAAAGGCAGGACATGCGCGCGACGCTCGCCCGCCTATGCGCGCTGTTGACGCGGACCCAGCCGATCGAGCACGCCGCCGCCTGAGGACCGCGAAGCAAGGCCATCATGGATTCGCTGGACGCGCTCCTCTCCCGCCTTTTCACTCTGCATCGCAAGACGATCGAACTGTCGCTCGGCCGGATCGAGCGGCTGCTTGCCGCGCTCGGGTCGCCGGAGAAGCGCTTGCCGCCGATCATTCATGTTGCCGGAACCAATGGCAAAGGTTCGACCATCGCCTTCATGCGCGCCGTTCTCGAAGCGGCCGGAAAGCGCGTCCACGTTTATACCTCGCCGCATCTGGTACGTTTTCACGAGCGCATCAGGCTTGGCGCGGAAGGCGGCGGAAGCCTCGTCGGCGACGATGCGCTGTTTGCCGTCTTGACCGCCTGCGAAAAGGCCAACAAAGGCCAACCGGTCACTTTCTTTGAAGTCACCACCGCGGCGGCGTTCAAGCTTTTCAGCGAGCATCCGGCCGATTATCTGCTGCTGGAAGTTGGTCTCGGCGGAAGATTCGATGCGACGAACGTCATCGCGCGTCCACGGGCCACGGTCGTCGCGCCGGTGTCGATCGATCACCCCGAGTTCCTTGGCGCGACGGTCGATAAAATCGCTTATGAGAAGGCCGGAATATTCAAACCCGGCGCCCCCGCGATTGTGAGTATCCAGCAAGACGCCGCTCTGGCGGTGCTAGAGCGGGAAGCCAGCCGCGTCGGCGCGCCGCTGATTGCGGCGGGCCAGAATTACGACGCACGGGAAGATTATGGCCGCCTTGTCTTCGAGGACGAACGCGGCCTTCTCGACCTGCCGTTGCCACGTCTCATTGGCCGCCATCAGCATCAAAATGCCGCGACCGCGATCGCCACGCTGCGTGCTATCGAGCCCGGCCTCGCGCCCGCCGCCTTCGAAGACGGCCTGGCGCGGGCCGAATGGCCGGCCCGCTTGCAAAACCTCGCCAAGGGCCCGGTGGCGGCGATTGCCCCGGCCGGCGCGGAGATTTGGCTCGATGGCGGCCATAACGCCGACGCCGGGCGCGCGCTCGCGCAAGCAATGGCGGAGTTCGAGGACAAGACGCAAAGGCCGCTTGTCATTATTTGCGGCTCGCTCGCATCCAAGGACACGGGCGGGTTTCTCCGGCCCTTCAAGGGCCTCGCCCAGGAAGTTCTCGCCGTTCCCGTGAACGCGGACCAATACGCAAAGCCCGCCGCCGAAGTCGCCGCGGCCGCCAATGCCAATGGACTCCGCGCGGCGGTCTGCGAAAACGTCAAATCGGCGCTTTTATTTCTCGCTGCGCGGCATTGGCATTCGCCGCCGCGCATCCTGATCGCGGGCAGTCTTTATCTCGCCGGCGAGGTGCTGGCGCTCAACGGTACGCCGCCGGAATAGGCGATTTGTCATGCTTTGAGAGCGCATCCCACGCAGCTCAAATTCAAAGAGTTGGAGCATGTCGGAATCGAAAAGCTCGAGCAACTTTTTCGGGACATGCTCTAGCCCATAGCCGCCTTCACCGCACGCCGGCGGGCGTGGAGTATCCACTCCGTGTAGCCATTTGGCTGTGCGCGACCCTTAAAAATCAGATCCGCCGCCGCTTGAAAGGCATGACCGTCGAAGCCGGGCGCCATCGGCCGGTAGAGCGGATCGCCGGCATTTTGCTTATCGACGACTTCCGCCATCCGCTGCAGGGTGTCCATCACCTGCTCCCGCGCGACAATCCCATGATGCAGCCAATTGGCGATGTGCTGGCTTGAGATTCGCAAGGTGGCGCGATCCTCCATGAGGCCGATGTCATGGATATCCGGCACTTTGGAACAGCCGACGCCCTGGTCGATCCAACGCACGACATAGCCCAAAATCCCCTGGCAATTGTTGTCGAGCTCGGCC
>JALZAY010000053.1 GCA_030948025.1 Pseudomonadota bacterium | reverse complement strand
AAAATGCAAAAGCCAGCATCGTTAGCACGTAGATTAAGCCGTGTTTCGACGGAGGAAAAGGCTGCGAAACCCATTGAAATCACTGAGATTGTCGAGGGCGCGCAATGCACCGCGGCCTATATTGCCCAACTAACCGGAGAACTTGCGACCCTCGCCAACGGGGCGCGTTTCGCTAATTTGGCCCTTCTCCTCGCCCGGGCCCAGCTCGAAGCCGAGCTTTGGTCGTGTCAAGGCAACTGAAGACCCTCGCGTGTTTTCTCGCGCTCAAGAATCCCTGCGCAAACGGCATGCCGCAACGGCGCCGCCGCTGCCTCGCCAAGAGCGCTGGATCGTCCCAAGCGCTGTCGGTTGCCCGAAGTCTTCCATTGACGCCGGCGCCGGGTGTTGTTCCGCAGGCTGTTGAAGAAGCAAGTCTGGGCGCCGCCGGTGCTCGTCGCCGGCAAGTTGAAGAGCCATGGGGCGCCGGGCGGCAGATCATGCCGCGGACCGGGCACCCCCAGCACTAGCCCCGACAACCGGGCCAAAAATATTCCCCCCACGGCCAGGCCGCCGACGTCTTCATCCGCCGCCGGGATCACGATGCCTGCGGCGCATTCCGTTCCGCCCGCGACCAGACCCTCACAACCTTGGCCGGGGTCAACGGCTCGCCATGCCTGAATAATCATGCCCCGCGGCAGGTCACAGCGCAACCGATCGCGTTTTGCTCAATCCGTGGACGCCAAGTCGGCGGTGCCGGGTCAAGCCGCTAATTCCGGGGCACCGCTACCCGCTACGACAAACTCGCCGTCCCTGTCGCGACGGCGGTATTCTTGGTCGCAATCGCCGGTTACCGGTCTATGAGTCTTGAGCCTACGGCGTGACATGAAAAAAATCTCGCGCTATTTTATTCCATCGCGAAGCCAACCAATTTGCACAAGCGCGGGCGGATCCGATGGTGGCAGGACCGGAGATCGAACTGAAGTTCCTGTTCGCAGAGAGAGACGGTGCCAAAGTCAACGCCCTGGTTGCGGCGGCCTCCAGTGCCCGGCAGGCGACCCATCAGCGCCTTCGCACGATCTACTTCGATACGCCAAATCAAGACCTTTGGAACCACGGGTTCGCTGTTCGGGTCCGGGCAATCGGGGGAAGCCATGTTCAGACCGTCAAACGGATTGCGTCCTCACGCATCCAAAGCGACGAGTGGGAAGCGGAAACCGGCCGGCCCGAGCTCGATCTTGGGCCTATCAAAAATACCCCCCTCGCGCGTCTCGCCGGCAAACCGTCCATTCGCCGCGCAATGAGACCCGCCTTCGAAGTGGATGTTGAACGCACGTCCTTCATGCTCGAGACCGGCGCCGACCGGATCGAGGTCTCCATCGACCAAGGTGCAATCGAAGCAAACGGTGAAAAGCTTGGCGTGCACGAGCTGGAACTCGAATTGAAAAGCGGCGACCGGTCCGCCTTGTTCAACCTTGCCCGCGCCCTTGTGTCGCAGGCGCCGCTCCATCCAAGCCTTATAAGCAAAGTCGAGCGCGGTCATCTTCTTGCCGGGGGAGCCTGGGGCCGCGCGGCGAAAAGTTCAAAGCCGTGTCTTGCCAAGGACATGACGTGCCGGCAGGCGTTCCAGGAAATTTGTCAGATCTGTATGCACGACTTTCATTTGAATCTCCCGGGTTTGGAGCGATCCGACAATGTGGAGGCATTTCACCAAGGACGCATCGCGATTAGACGCCTTCGTGCGGCCATGGCACTTTTTAAACCCATGGTCTTCGATATTGCCTATCGAAGACTTCGCGACGAACTGAAGTGGCTGGCGGGTTTGTTTGGCGCGGCGCGGGACATGGACGTCCTGCGGGCGAACTTACCGCCGCCGGCCCCGGAGGATCAGCGGGCGGGAGAGCTCGCCGGCGATTGCGAAGCCAAGCGTCTTCGCGCGCATCAGGCGGTCGTCGAAGCCTTGGATGGCGAACGCGCGCGGACCTTGCAGCTTGATCTCGCGGTATGGATCGAGGACGGAAGATGGCAAAGGCAGCCCTCCCGCATCGCGGAAGAACCAATACCAAGGTACGCCGGCGCCCGCCTGAAAAAACGCTGCGAAAAACTGGTGGAACAAGGCGCGGGCCTCGCAAAGCTTGCTTCCGGCGCCCGTCACCAAATTCGCATAGAGGCAAAAAAGCTGCGCTACATGGCCGAATTCTTCGTCGATGTTCCAGGCGTCGCCAGGGATCATAAGCGCTTAAAAGAACTCATCGATTGCTGCGAAAAGCTTCAGGCCGCCCTCGGAGAGATCCGTGACGAGGAGGCCATGGCCGAATTCATGGAAAACAAGGTTGGGACGGACGCCGACACCGCCAATGGCCTCGCAAAGACAGCAATTTTGCCGGCCGGTCCGCCCCCGCGACTGAAGGGCGGGATCGCCAAGGAACTCCAAAAGGCGGTCCGCTCCTATTCGAAATTGGCCGCGATCGAGCCGCCTTAAGGCCATGGCAAAGGCGTTGAGTCAGGCCCGCGCAGGGGGCCCAGCGCTAGAAAAGGTGTTCATAAAGGCTGCGCCGCAAACTCGCTCCGCGCCGATTGACAGCAAGCCACGAACCGGCAATCTCCCTGATCGTGTTGCACGGCGCAATTTTCCGGCCGCCCGGAAAAGCTTAAGGTAAAGCCCAACTCTTGATGTGGAAATCGCGTCGCATCAAAGCGTCACCGCTATTGCCAGAAGGCCTGCGCATTTACGCGGTCGGCGATGTCCACGGTAGGGCGGATTTGCTCAAACAGTTGTTTTCGCGGGTAGATGAGGATCTTAAGGAACACGCAATAGGCGAAACTATTCACATCTTCCTCGGCGACTATATCGACCGCGGGCAGGACTCCGCAGCCGTTTTGGATCTGTTAATCGAACGCGCCCGAACCCATCGCATGTCGTGCCTTAAAGGCAATCATGAGCTCTTTCTTTCCGAATTTCTTGAAAATCCTGGTGTTCTCAAGCTTTGGGCGCAATATGGCGCCTTGCCGACGCTCGCCTCTTACGGCCTGACGCCGACCACAAATGCGGATCCCAAGGAACAGGCGGAACTCTCCGCAGGCCTGTCTAACGCCATACCCAAAAGCCACAGTCAGTTTCTCGCCGGGCTAAAGCTCTGGGTTACCTGCGGAGATTTTTTCTTTGTGCATGCGGGCGTGCGGCCAGGCACGCCCCTGTCGCGCCAACGCGAGGAAGATCTGCTCTGGATAAGAGATGAATTTTTGTTGTACGAGGAGCCGTTTGAAAAAATTATCGTCCATGGCCACACCCCGGTCAGGGAACCAGACGTGCGGAACAACCGCATCAATATCGACACCGGCGCTTATGCGACCGGCCGGTTGACATGTTTGCGACTGGAACGTGATAAGATTGAATTTATTTAGAGAATTGTCCGGTTTGGCGGGACCGGATCATGCTCTAACTATCTGTTTCTAAACGAGTTTTTGTTTCACGTTCGCACATCATGCTCCAGCCTTAGGGAACAGAATCGTTGACATCGGAGCCGCCCCACCCCCAGTTCCAGGCTCTGCTTGCACGGCTAGATCTCACGTTCTCATCGGCGCCCACGAGGCCGCGCTCGGCGCTCCTGGTCTTTGGTATTGGACTCGCACAATCTGGCCTTTGGATGTTGTTTCCGGAGTTGCTGAGGCCAAAGCCCGTCGGCCTTCCATTCGATCGCAACGGCACTGAGGCTGCCGCGTCTGGCCGGACCCGCGCGGTTCCTGCCGGGGAAATCGGCGTGATTAGCGGAGATCTTTGGGCCGCCGCCGCATTTACCGGCGCGCGCTTCATGGGGACCGATCGCTCGACGAGTCTCGACCGGGCCAATTCCGGACAACTCGCACGCGCCGCAGCCACCACGGAGACAGCCCTAGCGCTCGCCCCGGTCAATGGTGCGGCATGGCTTTTTTTGGCGAGACTTCCGGCAAGTTCGCAGGACGGCGAGAACCGCGTTGGGACTCTTCTCGAAATGTCGTATTGCACCGCGCCGAGTGCCTTGGACCTCGCCCCCTGGCAACCTCAAGCGCGCTCGCGGAGAAGGACCTCCAGGCGTTCACCAAGAACGATATTCGCGCGATTCTGGATCGCGGGCCAGAATTTCAACAAGCGATCATGGCCGCCTATCGCAACGCCTGGCCGCGGAACCAGCCTATTTTCGAATCTCTTGTGGCCGATGCCGATCCAGCCGTGGCCCAATTGCTTCGCTCCGGCCAGCCAAAATGAATGTGGTTGGCCAATTGCGGCGACTTCCCGGAAAACCGGTATTAAATTCGCTTGTCCTTCATGTGCCGCGGGGCTCGACGTTTAAGCTCGCGCCGCGAGCCGAGTCGCGAAAGCCGTGCCCACCCACAAAAAGGCCAAGCGAAACCGTTCCGTCCCGCCAATTCCGCAATAGCCAAGGGCAGCAACGATGAAGAAAATCAGGGTTGAAAATCCCGTTGTCGAACTCGATGGCGATGAAATGACGCGGATTATTTGGCACTACATACGCGACAAGCTCATTCATCCTTACCTCGATATCGAACTCGAATATTACGATCTCTCGATCGAAAACCGCGACGCGACGAAGGATCGGATCACGGTGGAGGCCGCCAATGCGATCAAAAAACACGGCGCTGGCGTCAAATGCGCCACCATCACTCCGGACGAAGCCCGAATGGAAGAGTTCAAGCTGAAGCAAATGTGGAAATCGCCGAACGGCACGATCCGCAATATTCTCGGCGGCGTGATCTTCCGCGAGCCTATTATTTGCCAAAATGTGCCACGCCTCGTACCGGGCTGGACGCGGCCGATCGTCATCGGCCGCCACGCCTTCGGCGACCAATATAGCGCGACCGATTTCAAGGTTCCCGGCAAAGGCCGCCTCGTTATCAGGTTCGAGGGCGACGATGGCACGATCATCGAACGAAAAGTGTACGACTATCCAGGTCCAGGCATTTCCCTGGCGATGTATAACCTCGACGAGTCGATCCGCGATTTTGCCCGTGCTTCGATGAATTTCGGTCTCATGCGCGAATATCCGGTCTATCTATCGACGAAGAATACGATTTTGAAATCCTATGATGGGCGCTTCAAGGATTTGTTCCAGGAAGTCTACGAAGCCGAATTCAAAGCCGCGTTCGGCGAGGCTGGAATTACCTACGAACATCGCCTTATCGACGACATGGTCGCCTCTTCGCTCAAATGGTCCGGTGGCTATGTTTGGGCCTGCAAGAACTATGACGGTGATGTCCAGTCCGACATCGTCGCGCAGGGCTTTGGATCGCTCGGCCTCATGACTTCGGTGCTGATGACTCCGGATGGCAAAACGGTCGAAGCCGAGGCCGCGCATGGCACGGTGACCCGGCATTACCGCGAACATCAAAAAGGCAAGGAGACATCGACCAATTCGATCGCCTCGATTTTTGCCTGGACACGTGCATTGGCGCACCGCGCCAAGCTCGACGGCAATGCCGAACTTGCGAAATTCGCGCCGACTCTCGAAACGACCTGCGTCGCCACGGTGGAGGCTGGCTACATGACCAAGGACCTTGCCCTCCTTGTCGGCGCCGACCAGCGTTGGCTCTCAACGACGGGTTTCCTCGACAAGGTCGGTGAAAATTTGCGTGCCCGCATGAGCGAAGGATAGGGAAAAAGTGCACCGGCGGGCGCCCGCTTTAGGCTGGCCCCGCCACACCCCGGCGATATCCGAAACCCGCTCGTCGCGGACGATCTCGTCCGTCGGACCCAAGAATAGGGGAAGCGCAATGACCAACGATGACGATGAGACAATGAAAATTGCGATCGCAATAGGGGCGGTCCTATTGATAATATGGGCGATAAGAATGGCAATTATCGCCTTTAAATAATACTGCTGCGCCGTACTGTAGAACTTATTCTCGAGAATGGTCGCAAGCATTCAGATGAAACTTCGCCTAAGGCCTCTGTGGATTGAGAGTTTCCGCAATCTTCCCAATCGAATACTTCGCAGCGATGGCCTTGGCACATGGACGCCTTGGCCTTCAGCGCCGGCCGCCGAGCGTTGGCGGCGGGGAATGGTTCAACAAAGCCCTTCCGCCAAACTAGCACAAGACTACTTTTGCGCCCCTTGAAATGTGGGGGAGTGCTTGTCATCCGGCGCGCCGATATCACCGGCTTTGGAGTGCCGGTGCATCAAGGCGATGGTTCGGTCTTGCCAATGCTCGGCCAAAGTGGCACTCTCAGCCTCGAAATCGGGTCCTTGGGTGGATACCGGTTTAACAAGGGAGGTAGAAAATGGCAAAGGAAGGTTGGGTACTCATAGGCGTCATTGCTCTGTTTACCGCAGGGCTCTTCGTAATGGCGATGATCGGGCTACCAACGAAGTACGGCACGGCGGGATCGGCGTTCCCACCCACCATAAACGGGCAGTGACGTTACTCCCGCCGCAATGACATAAGCATCGCGGAGGTCGCGCGCTGGCGCGCGCCGATTTTGAATTACGATCCGGCAAGCGTGGACGAGGCCGCGGCGGCGGAGTGCTGTGGCCGTCTTCGTCTCGCCCACGCGGGCATGCCGGATTTGGCCCGGATCTGTAGCGCGAGAAGAAAGTCGCGTCAAAAAAGCCGCGGTGAAAAAACGCCTGTTGCCCCGCTTGTCGCGCTTTGCCGGCTATGGCTGCCTCAAAATGCGCAACAATGCCGCCGAGCGCGACATTCGGCCAATCGCGCCCGGCGGCAAGAATTATTTTTTGCTGGTTCCGACGCCAGAGGATGGCGTGCGGCGATCATCTCCACCCTCATCGAGACCGCCAATCTCAACGATGTCGCAGGAGTCCTTAGCAGTTCCCTTCGTGCGAGGCGGTCGAAAACGATCATGGTCGTCGGATCGCTCCTTAACATTTCGCGCGTCAGGTTCCACGCACTAGAAAGCCGTGCGGGGGGCGCCGCGCGCAAGTAAACCCACGCCGGGGTCGCGTAGCGCAGCGGAGGTTCACCGCCGCTTGGCGCGGACGTCATGAATTTGGTCCGGGCTCTCGGGCGTTCGTCAAGGGATCGGCGGACCAGCCAAGCCTGCCGGAGCGCGGCAGTTGGCTCGTTCTATTTGTTGCTCTTCGCGCCCGCTTCCTTGGAGCAGGCCTGTTGCTCGCTGGAATGCGAGTTCTCCCAGGTGGTGATCGACTGCGTCTCCGAGGCTGACATCTTGTTGCTCATGCAGGAACAATAGGCTGCGACGACGGTCGCGGTCTGGCCCTCGCCTTGGTTGTCGGCCACGCATTGCTTGATCCTGGCGGCATCGTCGGCGGCAAAGGCTGGCCCAACTCCCGGCGCCATCGCAAAGGCTGCGACGGCAATGAGGGCGATACGGCTGAATGTCATCGTTCTGCTCCACTTGTGATGCGAGACGCCCCACTGGCGCTCGTCTGAACTTGCATCGGGCGCATCCTTCGGCTCGCCCAGCTTGAGAGCACCTTCCTCGTCCCGGTCGAATGGCAGGACGACGTCGCAGGTGACGGCCATAAGCTGGGATTCTTATGATGACTCCCGAATCGGCGTGAATGTTAGCGGTTTTCCAGGTTCGCGGGAAGACGGGCGCTCCAGTTTCATCGCGCCCCATCCAAAAGCCGCGCGGCGGCCGCCCGCGCCTCGTCAGTGATCGTCGCGCCGGCCAGCATACGGGCGATTTCCTCGCGCCGCGCTTCCTTTTCGAGAATTGAGACTCGCGTCGTGACGCGGCGGCCTCGACCGGCGGCAGCCTTGGCGATGCGGAAATGACCGCGCGCGCGGGCCGCGACTTGCGGCGCATGGGTCACGGCGAGCACCTGCACGCGAGCCGCGAGCCGTCCAAGCCGCTGGCCCATGGCATCGGCCACCGCACCGCCGGCCCCCGTATCGATTTCATCAAAGACAAGTGTCGGAGCCGAGCCTTGCTCGGCAAGAACCACTTTCAGGGCCAGCATGAAACGGGCAAGCTCGCCGCCGGAGGCGATTTTCATCAGGGGGCCAGGCTTTGTTCCGGGATTGGTTTGCACCCAAAACTCGACTTGATCGTAGCCGTCCGGGCCTTCCGGCGCAATGCGGAATTCGGTAGTAAAATGGGCGCCTTCGAGCTTGAGGGGCGCGAGTTCGGCGGTCACTTCGAAATCGAGCGCGGTGGCGGCTTTCTTGCGCGCCTCCGACAACGCCCGCGCCGCCGTCCCATAGGCGGCCTCGGCGGCCTCGACTTCGCGCGTCAATTGCGTAAGCCTTGCCTCCCCGGCGTCGAGGGCGGCGAGCTCGGCCGCGAATTTTTCGGCGCGCGAGGCCAGCGCGTCGACGGGAACCCCATATTTACGCCGCGCGGCGCGCAAGGCAAACAGCCTTTCTTCAACCCGCTCCAATTCGCGCGGATCGAAATCAGCATCGCGCAAGGCCTGATCGAGGGTTTGCCCCGCGAGATCGAGGGCGTTCAAGGCGGCATCGAGCGCTTCGGCGGCGGGCGCGATCACGCCGGGCGCCTGAGTCTGACGCCGCTGGAGCCTGCGCAGCGCGGCGGAGAGAGCAGGCATTGGCGAGTGCTCGCCGGTCACCGTCGCGTGGACGTCGCGCAGTTCGGCCGCGACCTTCTCGGCCTGCATTGTGGTGGAGCGGCGCTCGGCGAGCGCGGCTTCTTCACCCGGTTCGGCGGCAAGCCCGGTCAGCTCGGCACAGGCGTGGCGCAGGTATTCGGCCTCCGCGCGCGCGTTTTCGAACCGCGCCTGTTCGTGCGCGCGCTCGGCCTTGAGACCGCTCACCCGCGCATGGGCGGCACGCACTTTAGCGGCCTCAAGGTTCAAGCCGCCAAAGGCATCGACCAGTTGGCGATGCGTGCCTGAATTGACGAGCGCGCGGTCGTCGTGCTGGCCATGAATTTCGACCAGTTCGCGGGCGATCGCCCGCAATGCCTGCGTTGTCATCTGCTGATCGTTGACGAAAGCGCGGCTGCGGCCATCCGCCAATTGCAGGCGCCGCAAAATAAGGCTGCCGGTGGTTTTTATGTCTTGTGCCTTCGCCACGGCCACCGCCGGGTGATCCTCGGCAAGTTCGAAAGCCGCGCTGACTTGCCCTTGCTCCGCGCCGTGGCGGACCAAGCCGCCGTCGCCGCGGGCGCCAAGCGCCAGCGAAAACGCATCGAGAAGAATCGATTTGCCGGCGCCGGTCTCGCCGGTCAAAATGGTAAGGCCCCGGTCGAATGCGAGATCGAGCTTGTCGATCAAAACGATGTCGCGGATGGAGAGTTGAACGAGCATGGGGTGGTGCTCCCCGATGCGCCTTCAGATGGCGCGGCCGGAGGTCTTTCATGTTTTGCGAAACGAGTTCCGGTCCATCGATCTAAGGAGGCGGTTTTATTGGTGGAGGACCCTGTACGTTAGGGGGAGATGTAGCCGCGAGGGGCATCCGCTTACCACTGATCCACCCGTTGGCATCTGTGCCTTCAAGCGTGGTAGCCCGGTGAATCTTCCGGCCGCGCCTAGCCGAAGCCCATTTTGCGGAACGCTTTCGAGATCCAGGACCCCTGGTCCTCATGCGGCTGCAGCCCTTCTCCTTGGAGCAGCGCATAGGCATCCTTGTACCAGAGCGACTCGGGGAAATTATGCCCTAAAACCGCCGCCGCGGTCTGCGCCTCGCCCGGAATGCCAAGCGCGAGATAGGCCTCCGTCAGCCGCATCAAGGCCTCCTCGGCGTGCCGGGTCGTCTGATATTTGAACAGAACCTCGCGGAAGCGGTTGATCGCCGCCGCATAATTATGCTGGTTCAGATAATAGCGTCCGACGAGCATCTCCTTGCCGGCAAGCTGGTCGCGGGCGACTTGAAGCTTGTAGCGCGCATCGTCGGCATATTCCGACTTCGGGAATTTCTCGGTGATCAGGGTGAATATTTCGACGGCCTTCGCCGCCCGGTCCTGATCGCGGTTGATGTCCGGGATTTGATTGTAATAGGACATCCCCTCAAGATAATAGGCATAGGGGATATCGGGGGACGACGGGAATAACCCAATGTAGCGTTTCGCGGAGGCAATGGCGTCGTCGTAACTAGCGTTTTGATATTGGCTGAAGGTGGTCATCAAAATCCCTTTTCTTTGCCATTGCGAATAGGGATATTGCTTTTCGAGTTCGGCGAATTTCTTGGCCGCGCCGTCGTAATCCTTGGATTGCAGCCGGGCCAGCGCTTGATTGTAGAGATCGTCCGCCGGGACATCGGGCACAATCTTGGTTTCGTATTTTTCGCCCTTGAATAGGTTGAGGGGATTGAACGAATCCAGCCATGACTCGGCCGAGGCCGGCAGGGACGCCGCCGCGATAAGGATCGATAGCGCGCCCGTGGCTCCTCGCCACGTTTTTCGCGTCTTCTTAAAATCAGTATCCATATGCTCTGCTCTGGCAAATAAACCAACCACGGCCGCGACCGTTCTATCGCAACCGGCGCTGCCGCGCCAGCCTCCTGTCGGTCCGCAAAATAGCATAAATGTGGCGGAAAATTCTTAAACTTGGTCCGGCGGCGTCGCTCGGGGATGCGGCATTGCGGGCGCGGGGCCGCCGAAAAATGCTCGCCCGCTGCGATTGGCTCTACGACGCGCATAAAGCCGGCGCCCGCCGGGCATCGTTGATGTCCGTTCGAAGCGTATTGTCCGCTGCGGCGGCGTGGCTGTGGCGGCCCTCCTGCGGTCCCACGGTCTGTGAGATCCCTTTGTCAACAACGGGCTTTGAGGAGAACAGCCATGGACCAGTATGCCGGATTGGACGTGGCATTGAAAGAAACATCGATCCCGGTGCGGCAGAACCGCAAACGGATTTGCCGCGGCAAGGGCTTGCCGGACCTACAGCTCGTCGCCGAAATGATAAGGAAGCACGCGCCTTATGCCGTATCGGCGAGGTTCGAGACCGGGCCGCCAACTTGGTTTCATCGCAAACCCGCCGATGGTCTCAAGGCGGCAGGCATCGACGCAAGGCATGCGAAGGCGGCCCGCGATACGGTGCCCCACAAGACCGGCGCCAACGACGCCGATGGGCTGTCTCTTCTCGCGATCCGTTGATCCGCGACCCGGCCGTGAATGAAGACGCAAGGCTGGCGGCTTGGCAGGCCTCGTTGGCGCGACACGCGATCTGCCGCCGCTGTGGCCGCGGCGGTCCTCTGGGACGCCTGGGAGGCGAGCCAGCCGTTGCGTAATTACCCACCCGGTTGCGGTTGGGCCGGTTTGCTGATTCAAGATTTGGATTAAGCGGGATGATTTGCCGCGACCGAGCAAGCAAGAGCTGATGGATCTGGTGCGGAAGCTTCAGCGCTCGGAAAAGACGTCGCGGACGTCGTCAAAGCCGCCTTCGACGGATCGAAAAGAGTGGCGCGAGCAAGCCAAACCCGGCGGCGCAAAGCCTGGACACCAAGGTCATTTTCGTAAATTGTGCGAAACCCCGGATGATTTCGAAGATCATGTTCCCCCCATTGCCCGCACTGCCTTGAGTTGTGGCTCCCTGAGCAGGACTCGAACCTGCGACCGATCGATTAACGGTCGATTGCTCTACCAGTTGAGCTATCAGGGAATCGCGTGTCTTCGCGCCGCCGCCTTTCCTTGTTTGCTCAACGCCAAAATACATGGAAGTTTCCAGTCGTTCGCCCAGGTGACTGGAAACGATTTGCTAAAACCCTTTAAGAATTATTGGTCCCAAATTCGGCGCCAACCCGTGGCGCGGAGATCCATGCCTTGCGGGTGAGTCAAACAAGGGTATGATGAGGCCGAGATCGATAGCTATCTGGGGAATGCCGAATGATGCCGTCGTTCCTTGATGCCTTGTTCGGACCGGCCGGATTGAGCGACCCCGCGCCTGACAAGAACGATTCGCGGACATGAACAAGACCGGCAAGACCAAGGCCGACAGTGGCGCCGCAACGGCGAACGCGGCAACCGGCAAGGCAACACGCAACCGTCAGTCGGCCGAGACCAAACTTGCCGAGCTCAAGCGCGGCCTGCTCGAAATCAGCGATCTTGCGGCGGCAGGGGCGGTGCTCGGCTGGGACCAGTGCACCTATATGCCGAGAGGCGGCGCTCGCGCGCGGGCTCGCCAGGGTGCAACGCTCAGCAGGCTTGCGCATGAAAAATCCGTCGATCCGGCATTGGGCAAACTGCTCGACGATCTTGCGCCATATGCCGCTGGCATGCCTTATGACTCGGATGAGGCGAGCCTGATACGGACTGCCCGCCGCGACTTCGAGAAGGCAATCAAGCTACCCAGCGCTTATGTTGCACGGGCCAGCGCGCTTGCCTCCACTTCTTATGATGCCTGGACGCGGGCGAGGCCGGCGAACGACTTTGCGACGATGCTGCCGTTCCTGGAAAAGGCTGTCGATCTTAGTCGCGAATACGCTGGCTTTTTTGCGCCCTATCAGCATGTCGCCGACCCTCTGATCGATGCCGCCGAGGAAGGCATGACGACAGCTTCGGTCCGCTCTCTCTTTGCCGGACTCAGGAGCGAATTGATACCGATCGTGCGCGCCATCTCCGATCAGCCCGTTCCTGGCGACGGCTCCTTGCATGGTTCGTTCAGCGAGCCGAAGCAGCTAGATTTCAGCCTTTCGGTGGTCAAGCAATTCGGCTACGACACCAATCGCGGGCGGCTCGACAAGACCCATCATCCTTTCTGCTCCAAGTTCTCCGCGGGAGACGTCCGAATTACCACGCGCGTCGATGAAAAACATTTCGGCGACGCGCTGTTCTCGACCATGCACGAGTCCGGTCATGCACTTTACGAGCAAGGTGTCGCCGCCGCGCTTGAGGGCACGCCGCTTGGAATGGGGACATCGGCGGGCGTGCACGAGAGCCAGTCGCGGCTTTGGGAAAATGTGGTCGGTCGCGGCCGCCCGTTCTGGGAGCATTTTTACCCGGTTCTGCGGGATACTTTTCCGGATCAGTTCCGGCGGATAGGGTGCGAGACATTTTATCGCGCGATCAACAAGGTGCAACGCTCTTTGATCCGCACGGATGCCGACGAGGTCACCTATAACCTCCATATTATGATGCGTTTCGATCTGGAGCTGGAATTGCTCGAAGGCCAACTCCGCGTCAAGGATCTCCCCGAGGCTTGGCGCGCGCGCATGCAGGCTGATCTTGGAGTTGCTCCGAGCGACGATCGCGATGGCTGTCTGCAAGACGTGCATTGGTATGGCGGCACCGTCGGTGGCGGATTTCAGAGCTACACCATAGGCAATATTCTCAGCGCGCAGTTCTATGCCGCCGCCCTCAAAACTCATCTCGGCATTCCGCGCGAAATCGCAAAGGGGGAGTTCGGAACGCTGCACGGCTGGCTGCGCGAACATCTCTACCGGCATGGGCGCAAGTTCCAGCCGGGGGAGGCCGTCATGCGGGCGGCGGGCGGACCGATGAGCACCAAGCCCTACCTCGCTTATCTTCGTGCCAAATATGGCGAGCTTTATCGGTTGGATTTGGCTCCCTGAGCAGGACTCGAACCTGCGACCGATCGATTAACAGTCGATTGCTCTACCAGCTGAGCTATCAGGGATTAGCGTTTTTTCGCGAGTGCATATAACAAGCCCGCGCCGCCTTTGCAAAGCGCTAACAGCCGCTGGCTCCGCATGGCTGACCGGAGCGGACGCCTTGCGGTAAAACCCTATCCTTTGTATAGGCGGGAGCCCCTCGGCGCGTGAGGGCAGAGGCCTCGTGGCGGAATGGTTACGCAGAGGACTGCAAATCCTTCCATCCCGGTTCGATTCCGGGCGAGGCCTCCATATTATCAATAGGTTATGAAAAATCTCACAAATGGAAAATTGCCGTCAGCGCTTTGTCAGTACAAGCCGCAGTTCTCTTGTTCGCATCGCTCGCGCCGTGCTGCGCCGATCCCGCGCCGGTCGTTCACTATGCGCCGGGCGAAAACCTTGAACACGTCGACGTGGCGCTTATCGATCGCGCCAAGCGGGAAATCGACATGGCCGCGTATGTCCTAACCGACTGGCCCGTCATGCAAGCGCTCACGCGCGCCGCCGATCGCGGTGCGAAGGCGCGCATCAATCTCGACGACGCGCCGCGTTGGGACTTTAGCCCTGGCCCAATCGCGATAGGCGCCAATCCCAATAATAAAAACCGGGTAGACAACCGCGCATGCGGCCCATATCCAAGCGACTGACAAGTTTTCCAAGGTCACATCCTTTGGGCTAGCGTACCCGCCGCCCACTCATCCCCGCGCCACGCGCGTGGCCGCAATCACACGCAGGGGGAACGCGGATCGCGGCCGGCCGTGGCATTGCCCGCGTGGAGGCACGGGCAATGCCCCCTCAATACCAAGCATCGGTTTTTAATTTCGCCTGAACTTGGGAATCAATTTATCTTAATCTCGATCGCAACCGCCCCGCCGTGCCCCTAGCTCACCGATCCGGGCGCGTTTAATGCCGCGCAAGGCCCGTGATATTCGGTGCGGTCAAAGCGCGCTCTCGCTCGACCGCACACCGAGTGCAATAGTTGATGAGCGCCGTCTTGATCTAGTTAACCTGTTGTAGATGGTTCAACGCGGCTTCGGCATGGGTCGTTGCCTGGTCGGCATGGCCTTTATTGCCCTCATCAATTGCTTGTTCGAGATGTTTGATTGCTTCGTCGGTGTGAGGATTAGCCTTCGCCTTATTACCGGCCTGCGCGTGGGCCAGCGCGGCCTTAGCGTGAGTAGTGAGGACATCGGCATGTCCCATCTTACCATGGTCAATGGCTTGCTTGGTGTGCGTTATGGCTTCGGCGATATGATCTTCCGCAGCCAACGAAACCTGCGGCATTAGAATGAGAGCGAGGCCGAGGCCTAGCATAGCGACAACGAGTCTACGGGACATGGGTGAATCCTCCATCTGTGGTTTGATGCATTTTTCTCGCCTTGCGGCGAGGAACGGTTTCGGCAACGCCATAAGCTTAATCTAACGGCGCAACCGATCGACCGCCTCATTAACGAGCGCAAGTCTCAAGAGGTTCAAGCTTAGCGACTGAAATTGTGCACAACTTCCGCGCAACGCATGTTGCAACGTCTACGCTGCGAGCTATGACAGTTATTACGCATTTGTCACGATGCCGTGATGTTTCCGCCCGGGTGAAACTTTTAGAGCCCTGAAGCGATAATTGGCAATCGCTGGGTTCTCCCGAGCCCGCGAAGACGCCTGTTGCATTGTGGCCGGCCATCTTTCCGGCTATCCACCAGGCGCAGCCCCTGATCTGCCCCCAGGTCAGGGGCCTCCGCCCGCGCGCATAGCCATGCTCATTCTGTGAGCGCCGGGCACTCTTGATTTCTTAGCGCCAAGCATTAACTATAGTTCATGTCGCGGTGTGGCGCAGCTCTACAGCACATAGCTACGTTCAAGAGGCATTGCTCGCATCCGCAACACAGCCCCGGTCATTTGCCGGGGCTTCGTTATTTTTGAGGTGCGTCATGGCAAGAGGCCCCAAACGCGAGCGCCGCGTTGCCCCGCCGCCCCGCCATGTTACACCAGCCTCACACCAGCTATTCATTGTTATGCCAAGGCGAGATGTTATCGAAGTTTTGACAAAATGCCATGTTTAATGCCTCTAGCGTGGCGACGTCCGCTTTGATGCCGCGTGGGAAATTCTGAGGCAACCGGACAAAGCAATGATCCATTCATCGCGCCGGGATCGCAAAACCAAGGCAATTGCCGATGCGTTGGCAATGATCGCTGACGCTCACCCTGAACTCGATCCACATAGGCCGCGTCCTGTCCACGAGACAGACGAATGGTTGTGGGAGAGCGCCACCGAATTTTGCGTCGCGCTAGACCACTATGCAGGGCGCACTATGGAAATTAAGAGAGCATTCGCGCCAGCCGCCCGGCGCACGCGCGTGCAGGGCGGAACTCACCCAAATCTAAAACTGGTTTAGATTTTAGGCCCTGCCCCGCCGCGCCGCCAATTTCGACTATCGCATTGCCCCGCCCGGCGCTCACTCCGGCCGCGCTGCCACGCCAGGCGAGTACTGGCAGCCTCTTGGCATGTTGCCCAATCGCACGCTGGCCATTTTTATCGAAGTGTTAACGAAATGCCAGTACCAACTGAAGCTGAAGTTCGTGCTTCCGGGGCGAAGAAACAGGACAACGGCGATGGCGAATATGAGAGAAATGATTGCGATGGGAATTTCCATGGCGATTGCGGTTCTTGCCGCGGTCATTGGTGGTTTCGTTTGGATTACCCTGCCGCTATTGGTGCTGGCGGCGCTTTTATTTGCGTGGGCTCTGGAACCCGAGCGCACGGAGGCATTTGTTGGGCGCTTGCCGTACAGCGATTACCTCCTCAAAGCATTGGCTAAATTAGACTTGGTGCTCCCCGGCCGGAAGTTGAGAGAACCCTAACGCCTCCTTCAATTGCCCGTCGCGGCCTGCCTCTGCGCTGGGCCGTCCTTGACTCTTGCCGGTTCGCTGGTCACCAGAAAACTATGCGCTGCGCCGCCCCGCGCGCAGCCGCCGCAAGACCCAGCACAGCGCGCGAAGCTTCAAGGTGAGATAGCGAAGGCGGACGCGCAGCATTAAGCGTTCCCCCATTCCCGACCACGCTCGCCGCATTTCTCCGGCGTGTTTTGGCAAACGCTGGACCCGGCGGCGAAGAGCCGGGCCGAGGCCGCGTCAAGAAGCTTGGAAAAGTGCGAGAAAAAATTCTTCGCACTTCCCATGTTCTCGACCAATCCGCACATGTCGTCCCCATCTTGCTCGAACATTTCGCTTAGCTCAGCCTTGGTTCTGTACATTAGCACGAGGGCCATGCGGCAGGTGATCAGGTGAAAAAGCCCGTCCTCCGTAAATTGTTCATTATCGGGTAGACATTTAGTATTGATCTCCCCCTGCCAGGGCTCGAAATCCGCCGCCGCGAATCCCGCCTCCGTGATGGCACTGGCGCGGCGTCGTTTTGGCGCGCTGGCCGTCGCTTTCGCTTTGCGTGTCTTCGGTTTGGTTGTCATGGGTTCCTCCCTATGCCTCTTCGGCGCCGTGGCTCGCCGCGACTTCGGTCCCTAGCAAACGAAGCGCTTCCTCGATTTTCTTGCCCGCGGCATCGGCCACGGCCGCAATTGGGCCTCCCTCATCAGGCGGCAACTGTCTGGCGGCCATGACGATGCACTCGATGTCAGAGCGCACCTCGGTGAGAATGTCTTGCACGTCGCGCTTTTTGCTCATTGGCTCCTCCTATGCGGCCGGGCGGCCATTCCATATCATTGCAGACGCGAGAGCGGCATTCGAACGTTTGGTGCAAGGATCAATCGAAGCAGCGCGCGAACAACGTCCAGCTCCGACTCTTTTTGCCCCGGAATCCCCGCCGCGGCATCAGCCTCAGTTAGCGCCACAAGCTCGGCTTCGCGATTCAAAATCATTGAAAAAACCAGTTCGGCCAAAACGTCCGTCGCGATGGCCGGCGGCGCGGCGCTGGACAGCTCCCGCCGCCACCGCTCGCGATCCGGGAAAGGGATAACCGTCATTTGTTCCTCCTATTCTGTAACCAGGACCTTCGGTTCGCGAAAAACCCTTGCCGGGTTCCCGGCAAGGGCTTGGGATTATGCGGCTTCGCTTTGGTAAAGCGCAGCTACTTCCGCGACGAATGCGGCGCGCAGCCTGCCTGCCTCTTCATCGTAGCAGCGTTCGAGATCGGCCATGCTTGCCGCGAAACGATACCGGGCGGTCTCGATTGACTTGACCGTATCTTCGTCGTCGATTTTCCGGGCGGTTTCGAGCGAAGGCGCCCAGAAAATATTCGGTTTGGAAACTTGGCGGTTCATGTTTTGCTCCTTG
>JALZAY010000052.1 GCA_030948025.1 Pseudomonadota bacterium | reverse complement strand
GCGATGGGGTGAGCGCCAAGGACATTGCGCTCGGGATCATCGGCGAGACCGGCACGGCGGGAGGCACCGGGCATGTCATCGAATATACGGGCGAAGCGATCGGCGCCTTGTCGATGGAAGGCCGGATGACCGTCTGCAACATGACGATCGAGGCGGGCGCCCGCGCCGGCATGATCGCACCCGATGCCAAGACCTTCGCTTATCTGAAAGGAAGACCGAGGGCGCCGGAGGGCGCGGCTTGGGATGCCGCGGTGCGCTATTGGGAAAGTTTGCATTCCGATCCGGGCGCCTTGTTCGACAAGGAAGTTCGCCTCGATGCCAGCCAATTGCCGCCCCTCGTCACCTGGGGCACGAGCCCACAGGATGTCGCGGCGATCACAGGCGCCGTGCCGCGCCTGGAAGCGGGTTTGAACGAGACGAAAAAAGCGTCCATTGCGCGGGCGTTAAATTACATGGGCCTGAAGGGCGGCGAAAAAATCACGGACATTAAGATCGACCGGGTTTTCATCGGCTCCTGCACCAATGGACGAATCGAGGATTTGCGCGCCGCCGCAAAAATCGTCGCGGGCAAACACATCGCCGGGTCCGTCAATGGCATGGTCGTGCCGGGTTCGGGCCTCGTCAAGCAACAGGCGGAAGCCGAAGGTCTCGACGCGATTTTCCTCGCCGCCGGTTTCGAGTGGCGTGAGCCAGGCTGCTCGATGTGCCTTGCGATGAATCCCGATAGGCTCGCGCCCGGCGAGCGCTGCGCCTCGACCTCGAACCGCAATTTTGAGGGCCGGCAAGGTTTTCGGGGCCGCACTCATCTCGTCTCGCCCGCGATGGCGGCGGCGGCGGCGATCGCCGGCCACTTTGTGGATATTAGGGAATGGCAATGAGCGGCTTTAGGTGGGAGAACAATTACGAGCGTTTGGCGGATTCGAGGCTTATGCTCGGATTAGATGAATTTTATGCGCCAGAGGTCGACGCGCCCGCCATCTCGCCACTTGAGGACATGACGGTGGGTACGCGCCATCGCGCAACGGGAATTTTGCACAATTCAAGAATTTTGCATTGACCAGGGCTGCTTCCGACCTAAAGCCGATTCGCGGATGTCAATCTCCACGATGTTCCCTTGCCCTTTTTTTGAGGGACTCAAGAGCGGTTTGCCGCTCTGATGATGAGGAGTGCTAGGAGTCGCTGAATGAAAATCCCGATGACTGACGTTGCGGCCTTCCACGAACGAAACGGCATCACGCCTGCAATGAGGCAGCACTTGGGTGGAGTGGCAATCCTCGCAGGTTCAATTGAGTTCTGGATGGAACGGCTAGCTTGGCGATTAACGGGCGAGCAGCCGAAGGGCAAGCACCCGTCTACCGACACTAAATCGATATCGTTCATCAGGAAGATGATCGAGGACGCGATACCAAAGCTCGTGAACGCGGCTCCCGTGAAGGCCTCTAAGGAATGGCCGCCGCCTATTGAAGGCATGCTTCTCCCAGCGGACGATTTCCTTTTCTATAAGTCGTTGCTCCAGGAATGGTGCGAGGGTGCAAGGGAAGCCTTTGAATGCCGAAATACTATTATGCACGGCATTACAGAAAGCAAAGTCAATTGCTGGTGAACTGAACAATCTTGCTCAGCTATCGAATTACGAAAAGTATTAGTCGGAAACTCGGAGTGATTTGACATATTACGGTGTCATGACTGCCGTGCATCAAACCTAAATGCTTGATACGAACGTCTTCAACGATGTGCTTGATGGAACTTCACGGCGGCGGCTCGGGCATCCCGTGTGACAGCCTCGATCCGGTCAGCGAACCTTACACCGGAGATGCCTTCCGGCAACGGGTGAAACCATCGAGGCGGCGGCGGCCCCCTCCTCGAATCGCACCAAAAGATCGATCGATCTTACATGATCGGAATGGGGCCGCTGTCTTGGGACTTGTAGGGTTTTGGGCCCCAATCGTACCAAAATGTTTCACGTGAAACATTTTGGTACGATCCGCGCGGCAACACACGGTGTCGAAAACCCCTCCAAAATCCACGGTGGGCCGCCGAAAGTGATGATTGACCAGGGGCCTGGCAATGAGCTGGGGGGCGGTCCGTATATCCTAGGGTCCGGACTCAATTAATTCAAAGCCAATAGGCAACGATGGCAACGAGGCAGAGCGCGGAGAAGAAGTTTCCAGCGAGCTTGTCATAGCGCGTTGCGATGCGCCGGAAATCCTTGAGCCTTCCGAAACAGCGCTCGATGACGTTGCGCCTTTTGTCGGCCTTTACGCCAAGGCGCCGCACGGCCATTGGAAGACGACGACGTTCATCGCCGCGCTTCGTCATGATGGCGTCACGGCCCCTTTCGTGCTCGATGGCCCGGTCAATGGGGAATGCTTTCTCGGAAAAGCGATAGGTTCCATTCGCGATTAAAGAGGTGGATTTGCCCGCGTTCATATCCCATGCCATAGCACGCTACGCGCACGCGCTGCGCGGATTTTCGCAATTCCGCGCAATCGTACCAAAACGCCTCGGCTGGCGCTACGAATCCGCGGAATCCGGCCGGGCTAGCGCGCGTTTTAACGAAGGATCGGCGGCGAGCGCCCCGGCGATGAGTTCCGCAGTCGCCGTCTCGATCCGGCTTTCCAAAAGCTGCATGAAACCGTGCTTGTCGAGCCCCGGCGCGATCGGTTCGAGGAACGCGATCGTGACCTTGCCAGGATGGACCGAAAGACTGTGGCGCGGCCAGAACAGGCCGGTGTTCAACGCCACCGGCACGCAGACCGTTCCGGTTTCGACGTAGATATGCGCCACTCCTGGCTTGTATTGAGGCGGGCTGCCGACGAGCTTGCGCGTGCCTTCGGGAAAGATGATGATTTGCCGGCCTTGCGCCACCGCCTCGCGCGCTTGGCGAGCGAGATCGGTCAGGGCGTGAACCCGTTTCGAGCGGTCGATTCCGAGTTGCCCGGCGCCCCGCAAATACCAGCCGAAAACAGGAATCGCCATCAACTCGCGTTTGAGAATGAAACCGAAATCCGAACCCTGTGTCGTCAGCGCCAAGGTTTCGAGCGCGGATTGATGTTTTGCGGCAATGATGCAGGCGCCCGGGGCAAGATTTTCGAGGCCGCGAAAGGTGACTTTGGTTCCGCAAATTTTTTCGAGAAGCCAAACCGCCGAACCCGTCCAGAACTTGGCAAAGTCTTGCACGCGATGGCGGCTCATCGCGAGAAATGGGAGTCCCAAAATCGCGAGCGCGGCGGTCGTAAGATAAAAAGCCACGTGGAAGACGAGCGAGCGGAGCAAAATCATGCGCGTTCGATTCCGCAACACTGTGGCGAATGCGAGGAGCCCGCGCGGAGCTTCGAATTGCGCCGGTTCTATAAGGCCGCACCCGGGAGGTAAAGCGCGCGTCCAGCGCGTTTAGCAGGCCGCCAACCGCGCGGCATGGCTTTCTCGCGGACTGAATTCAAGCTATCGTCCGGCCGTCGAGCCTGTACTTTTGGTGGCGGCGCGAGGGGGAGCATGGCGAACGCTGGTTCCAGCGGTGACGTTGCGAAGGCGATCGGCGATCCGCTCGCGACACTCGCTGGGTTGCTGGCGGGATTCGTGCCGGAAGGACCGGCGCGGACAGCGGTCCTCGTGGTCGAGGGCCTTTGCGCCGCCCTCGCGCCTTTCATCTATAAATATTATCTCGGCGTTCTGGCGCAGGGAGCGCAGCCGGAAGGCTCGGACGAGCGACAAGACTATGACGCGCTGCGCGCGAGCCTCGCCGGAGGCAATCTCGCGGCCCGCCTCTATGCGAAATGGCTGACCGCATCCCTCGATGGGATCGAGCGGTTTTTCGGCGATGCAGGCATGGCGGACCGGACGCTGTTTCCGCGCGCCTTCGGGCTGAAAAAACCGGCGCCACTGTGGACCGCACCCGCCTTCGACCGCTGTCTGCTTCTCGCTTTGATCTATCCCATCGCGACGATTTTTGTCATTTGGGCTATTTCCGGCCATGTCGGTCCGGCGGAAGCCGCGTTGGGTCTCAAGAGCGACATTTCCGATCGGCGGAGAGCGATCGCGGCGGCGGCGGTCGGGTTTGAAATGTTCGCCGTTTGGTGGAGTCTCCGCCCCTCTGCGCAGAGCCCGATTCTCGCTTTCGCCGTCGTTGTCGCTGTCCTTGTCGCTGTCACCGTCGCTGTCGCTTTCGCTTTTGGTGGCGCTGCCGCTGGCGCTGGCGCTTTCACTGGCGCTGTCATTGTCGCTGCAGCTGTCGCCGTCGCTTTCGCTGGCGGTTTCGGTGGCGCTGGCTTTGTCACTGGCGCTGTCGCTTTCGGTGCCCCTGGCGCTGTCGCTGGCGCTGTCGCTGTCGCTTTCGCTTTCGGTGCCCCTGGCCTTAGCGCAGTTGCTTTCGGTGCCCCTGGCGCTATCGCTATCGCTATCGCTGTCGCCGTCATTGTCGTTGTCGCTGTCGCTTTATTAAGCGATCTAGCCAGGAAATACCGATGGGAAGGCGCCTTCCTGTCGCTGTTTCTCCCGGCTATGATCTTGGCTTGCCTCGGCTTGGTGGTCGTGGTGGCGCCTTTGGAGGAATGGGGCGACGCCGGCCCCTTGCTGCTATTCCTGGGCTTACTCACGCTGCTCAACGCGCCCTTCGACTGGGCCTCGCTCGGCCTCACTCGGGCGCTGCTGCGGCGCGGGCTAGAGCTTGGAGGTTGGTGGCCTTATCTCCTGGCGCTTGTGGATGCGGCTCTCGCCGGGGTAATCGTAGCGCTCCTCGCGCTGACCATGGTGATCGGCGTGCAGGCCTTCGACGATTTGGCCGTGCATGGCGGCGGCAAACCTGTCCTGCCGCTGGACACCCTCTTCGACGGCATCGCCAAAAACCCTTCGGCGCCGGAATATTTGGTGGGCCTATGCGCTATTGCTCTCGTCCATGATCCCGAGCCTCATAAATCTCGCCATCGGCGGCATGGCCTTCACGCGTGGGATTCCGTGGCTGGCGCGGCTTCTGTTGCAATGGACGCCCGAGGGCAAAGCCGTGCCGGAATATAAGCGGCAACCGGCGGCCATACATAGGATTGACTGTCCAGATGTTCGCGGGCGCAGGTCTCGGCATCGCGGCGCAGGCGTTTCTCGCCTGGGGCCTCATTTTCCATGTCATGCCATGGATTGGCCTGGACCTGCTCGACATGGCCCGCGCCGTCGCCGCTTTCGACCTGCCCGCGCGAGTGGGACACCTTTTCGCGGGCTTCTTAGCGCTCAAGTAGCGGTCAAGTCTCGCCTTTCTTGCACTTTTCGCGGTACTCCTTGCGCGCCTTGCCGTGCAGGCCTTGCGCAGTGGCCTTGTCCGAACATTCCTTGGCCTTGGGCGACATCGGGGCCTTCGGTTTCGGTGCGGCGGGCGCCTTAGGCGCGGCGGGAGCGGCCGGAGCGGCGGGAGCCGCCGGGGCGGCGGGCGGGGTCATCTGCGCATAACCGGATTGGCCGAAGGCAACAGCAAGGGCACCGGCGAACATCAAGCGGACAACGGTTTTCATCAAAGCCATCCTTGGGATTTAAGTGGGGACATGCCGGGCGCTTTTAACCTTACGCGAGGATTTATCCAAGCCGGAAACGCAGCCGTCGCGCGGCACCGCTGAAAAGGACCTCGCCATCGGCATCATCCACTTAGGTCATTTCCTTGTTCGGCCACGACCTCCTCGACGTGGCCCGCGCCGCCGCCGGCCTCGACTTGCCGACTTGGGTAAGGCAGATTTTCGTGAGCTTCCTGGAGCGTTCAAATCTGGAAGTCAGCACGCTCAGCTCGCCATGCATTTTGCGCGAAACTCCTTCCGCGCCTTGCCGTGCAACTTTTGCTCGTCGGCCTTGACGGAGCATTCCTTGGACTTGGCTTTCTTGGCCATATCGTCGGCGGACATGGCCGGCGCTTTCGGCATGGCTGGCGCTTTCGGCGCGACGGGAGCCGCCGGGGCAGCCGGCGTGCTCATCTGCGCATAGCCGGATTGAGCGAACGAAAAAACAAAAGCACCGATGATCATCAGCTGGACAACGTGTTTCATGAAAGCGACCCTTGGCATTGGCGTTGACATGCCGGGCGCTTTTAACCTTCCGCGAAGATTTATCCAAGCCGGAAACGCTGCGGTTACGCAAAAAACCGCAAAATTCGCTTTACATATAAATATATCTGCATATTGTTAGGTAGGACGAACACTTGCAGGAACCCCATGCCCGGCCACATCGCTTTCGACGCCATTCTCACCGCCTCGGCGGCGGCCGGCGAAGCCACCCGTTTGCGCCTGCTCGCCCTTCTCGCCGAAGCCGAACTCACGGTCAGCGAACTCGTGACGATTCTCGGCCAATCGCAGCCGCGCATCTCGCGTCATTTAAAACTCCTCGTCGAAGCCGGGCTTGTCGAGCGCCATCGCGAGGGCGCCTGGGTCTTTTTTCGAATCGCGCAGACGGGGCCCGTGGCCGGTTTTGCCCGCGACCTCGTGGCAAAGTTCGCGCCGGACGACGGGCGGCTCACCGCCGACCGCGCGCGGCTCGGCGAGGTCCGCCAGACCCGCGCGGACCAGGCGGCCCGCTATTTCGCCGCCCATGCGGCGAACTGGGACGAGGTGCGCGCCATGCATGTTCCGGAAGAACGCGTCGAGGCCGCGATCCGCAAGGCGCTCGGCGAAAGCCAGGTCGATGCGCTGCTCGACCTTGGAACCGGCACCGGCCGGATGCTCGAATTATTGGGGCCGCTCGCCGCGCGCGCCGCCGGCATCGATCAATCGCCGCACATGCTGAGCATCGCGCGTGCGCGCATCGAACGCGCGGGTTTGCGCAATGTCCAATTGCGCCAAGGCGATATTTACGCGATGCCTGTCGAACCGAATTTTCATGATCTCGTCGTCATGCATCAGGTCCTGCATTATCTCGACGATCCCTTGCGCGCCATTCGCGAGGCGGCGCGGGCCTTGCGGCCGGGCGGTCGCCTCCTCATCGTCGATTTCGCGCCGCACGGAGAAGAGACTTTGCGCGCGGCGCACGCGCACCGGCGGCTTGGCTTCGCGGCCGGAGAAGTCGCGGGGTTCATGGCCGCCGCCGGACTGAATTTGATTGCGACGGACGCACTTACGCCAAGCGCGGGCGAGGCCGACAAGCTCACCGTGTCCCTCTGGCTCGGCCGCGACCGCCGGGTGATCGCCGATCCTGTCCCTTTAACCGCGCGAGAGGTCGCATGAACGAAAACCCGTCCTGTAGTTTTCCCCGAGCGAGCCGCACCATCTGCCCCGATATCTCGGTCTCCTTCGAGTTTTTTCCCCCGGCGAGCGAGGCGATGGAGGCGACCCTTTGGGAGTCGATCAAGCGTCTGGCGCCGCTTGGGCCAAGTTTTGTCTCGGTCACCTATGGCGCCGGAGGCTCGACTCGCGAGCGCACCCATGCGACGGTCGCGCGGATCGTGAACGAGACTTCGGTGAAACCCGCCGCGCATCTGACCTGCGTCGCAGCCGCGCGCGAAGAGATCGATTCCGTCGTCCAAGACTATTGGGACATCGGCGTCCGCCACATCGTCGCGCTGCGCGGCGATCCGCAAGATGGGCCGGGGACGAAATTTTGCCCGCATCCCAACGGCTATGCGAATTCGGCCGCGCTCGTTGCTGGGATCAGGGAAGTCGCCAATTTCGAAATCTCGGTGTCCACCTATCCGGAAGGCCACCCTGAAAGTGTCTCGGCCGGCGCCGATATCGATATCTTGAAAGCCAAGATCGATGCCGGAGCGAGCCGGGCGATCACCCAGTTCTTTTTCGAAAACGAAATCTATTTGCGTTTTGTAGAAAAGGTGCGTGGGCGGGGAATCGACATCCCAATCATCCCGGGCATCGTTCCGGTGCAAAGTTTCAAGCAGACCGCGAAGTTCGCCAGGCGGGCCGGAGCTGCGATCCCGCAATGGCTTGCCGATCGTTTCGAAGGGCTCGACGACGATCCGCAAACGCGAAAACTCGTCGCCGCGACGGTCGCCGCCGAACAGGTTCTCGATCTCGTCGATCACGGCGTCAGGGATTTTCATTTCTACACGATGAACCGCGCCGACCTTGTCTATGCGATCTGCCATCTTTTAGGGCTCCGGCCGAAACTCGAGCAAGAGGCCGCTTGATGACGCGACGCCTTACTGGAGACGAAACCCGCGCTGCCCTTCAATCCGCGGCCCGCGAAAGAATTTTGGTGCTCGACGGCGCCATGGGCACGATGATCCAGCAACACACGTTCAGCGAAGCCGAGTTTCGCGGCGAGCGCTTCGCCAATTGGCCGCGCGACCTGCGTGGCAACAATGATCTCCTAAGCCTCACCCAACCGCACGCGATCAAAGCCATTCATGCCGCCTATCTCGAAGCCGGCGCCGACATTGTCGAGACGAATACTTTCAATTCGACACGGATATCTCAGGCCGATTACGGCATGGAGGAGATCGTCGCCGAATTGAATTTTGCTGCCGCGCGGCTCGCTCGCGAAGCGGCCGACGAGGCGCAAGGCAAGGACGGAAAGCGCCGCTTCGTCGCCGGCACTTTGGGGCCGACCAATCGCACCGCCTCGATTTCTCCCGACGTCAATAATCCGGGCTTTCGCGCGGTGAGCTTCGACGATTTGCGCGCGGCCTATGCCGAGGCGGCAGCCGCGCTGATCGAGGGGGGCGCGGATATTTTGATCGTCGAGACGATCTTCGACACCTTGAACGCCAAGGCGGCGCTTTCCGCCATCGATGGCGTTTTCGATGCGAGGGGAGAGAGACTGCCGGTCATGATTTCCGGCACGATCACCGATTTGTCCGGCCGCACGCTGTCCGGCCAGACGCCTGCCGCGTTCTGGTACTCGTTGCGTCACGCAAAACCCTTGACGATCGGCCTCAATTGCGCGCTTGGCGCCCGCGAGATGCGCGCGCATCTCGCCGAGCTTTCCCGGATCGCCGATACCCTCATCTGCGCCTATCCCAACGCTGGTCTGCCAAACGAGTTCGGTTTTTATGACGAGAGCCCCGAATATATGGCCTCTCTCATTGGCGAGTTCGCGGAAGCCGGTCTCATCAATATCGTTGGCGGCTGCTGCGGCACGACGCCCGCGCATATTCAGGCGATCGCCGCGCGCGTCAAAGGCCTGGCCCCCCGGAAGGTGCCGAAAATCGAGCCGTTGCTACGCTTGTCCGGGTTGGAACCGTTTGTGCTCACGCCGGAGATTTCGTTTGTCAACATCGGCGAGCGCACTAATGTCACCGGCTCCATCAAATTCCGCAAATTGATCAAGGAAGGCGATTTCGCCGCCGCGCTCGATATCGCGCGCGATCAAGTCGCGATGGGCGCGCAGATCATCGACGTCAACATGGACGAGGGCCTGCTCGATTCCGAAAAGGCAATGGTCGAGTTTTTGAACCTCATCGCCGCCGAGCCCGACATTTCGCGTGTGCCGGTAATGATCGATTCCTCGAAATTCGCGGTGCTCGAAGCCGGGCTCAAATGCGTGCAAGGCAAGCCAATCGTCAATTCCATATCGATGAAGGGAGGCGTCGATAAATTTGTCGCGGAGGCCAAAACCGTGCGCGCCCATGGCGCCGCCGTCGTCGTGATGGCCTTCGATGAAAAGGGCCAAGCCGATACGCGCGAACGCAAGGTCGAGATTTGTTCGCGCGCCTATCACATCTTGACCAAGGACACCGGGTTTCCGCCCGAGGACATCATCTTCGATCCGAATATTTTCCCGGTCGCGACCGGCATCGAGGAACATGACAATTACGGCGTCGATTTCATCGAGGCCGCGCGGGAAATTCGCAAGAAATTCCCGTGCGTCCATATTTCCGGCGGCGTTTCCAATCTATCCTTCTCGTTTCGCGGCAACGAGCCGGTGCGCCAGGCCATGCATTCGGTGTTTCTCTATCACGCGATTGCCGCCGGCATGGACATGGGCATCGTCAACGCGGGCCAGCTCACGGTCTATGCCGAAATCGAACCGGGCCTCCGCGAGGCCTGCGAGGATGTCGTCCTCAACCGGCGGCCGGACGCCACCGAAAGATTGCTCGCGCTCGCGGAAAGCTACAAGGGGCAAGGGACGCAGACCGCCGAAAAGAATCTTATCTGGCGCGGCGAGCCTGTCGCCAAAAGGCTCGAACATGCGCTCGTCAACGGCATCACCGAATTCGTCGATCGCGATGTCGAGGAGGCGCGTGCTAGCGCGAAAAAGCCGCTCGATGTCATCGAAGGGCCGCTGATGGCGGGCATGAATGTCGTCGGCGATCTTTTCGGCTCGGGAAAAATGTTTTTGCCCCAGGTCGTCAAATCCGCGCGGGTGATGAAACAGGCAGTCGCCTATCTGCTTCCCTTCATGGATGAGGAGAAGCGCAGAACCGGCGCGGGCGAACGCTCCAGCGCGGGCAAGATCCTGATGGCGACGGTCAAGGGCGACGTGCACGACATCGGCAAGAACATCGTCGGCGTGGTTCTCGCCTGCAACAATTACGAGATTATCGATCTTGGTGTCATGGTTCCGGCGGCGAAAATTCTGGCGACGGCACGCGCGGAAAAGGTGGACGCGATTGGCCTATCGGGTCTCATCACCCCGTCGCTCGACGAGATGTGCTTCGTCGCCGCCGAGATGGAGCGCGAAGGTTTCGATCTGCCGCTCCTGATTGGCGGCGCGACGACGAGCCGGGTTCATACCGCGGTCAAGATTCATCCAAATTATGCCAAGGGCCAGACGGTTTATGTCACCGACGCGAGCCGCGCGGTCGGAGTAGTGCAATCGCTTTTTTCGGCGCAGTCCCGCGCCCTCACCATCGCGACGGTCCGGGCCGAATACGCCAAAGTCGCGGAGGTGCATCGCCGGGGGGAAGCCGACAAGCAACGGCTGCAGCTAGCAAAAGCGCGCGCCAACGCGTTTAAGCCCGGCTGGGCGAGCTACGAGCCGCCGCGCCCGGTATTTTGCGGCACAAGGGTGTTTCGCACCTACGCGGTCGCCGAACTGATCCCCTATATCGATTGGACGCCGTTTTTCCAGACCTGGGAAATGCGCGGCCGCTATCCCGCGATTTTGGACGATCCGAAACAGGGCGAAGCGGCGCGCCAATTGTTCGACGACGCGCGGCAAATGCTCAACCGCGTCGTCGAGGAACATTGGTTTGACCCCAAGGCCGTGATCGGCTTCTGGCCGGCGAACGCGGTTGGCGACGACGTCAAGCTCTACACAGGTGAATCGCGAACAAGCGAGCTTGCGACGTTCTTCACCTTGCGCCAGCAATTGTTGCGCCGCGACGGGCGTCCCAATCTCGCGCTCGCCGATTTCATTGCCCCTTCCGGAAGCGGCAAAGCGGATTATATCGGTGCTTTCGTCGTCACGTCAGGCGCGCGGGAAGACAAAATTTCCAAACGTTTTGCAAAGGCGAACGACGACTATGGGTCGATCATGGTGAAGGCGCTCGCCGACCGCCTTGCCGAGGCTCTTGCCGAACGCATGCACGAACGCGTGCGGCGCGAGTTCTGGGCCTATGCGCCAGATGAAGTCTTGACCAGCGAGGAAAGGCTAGCCGAGGCCTATCGCGGCATTCGTCCCGCGCCGGGCTATCCGGCGCAGCCCGATCACACCGAGAAGGCGACGTTATTCCGCCTGCTCGAAGCGGAGCGCAGGATTGGCGTGACGCTGACCGAGAGTTTCGCGATGTGGCCCGGCGCTTCGGTGTCCGGCCTCTATCTCGCGCATCCGGACGCGCATTATTTTGGGGTCGCGAAAATGGAGCGCGATCAGGTCGAGGATTATGCGCGGCGCAAGGCGATGAGCGTGGCGGAAGTCGAGCGCTGGCTCGCGCCGGTGCTGAATTACGATCCGGCGTCGCTGGTGGCCGCGGCGGCGGCGGAGTGACATAGAGGCAAGACAATATTATAGGCCGTCGGTGCTGCCGAGAGGAACTCGAAGTTCAGGCCATAGGCATAGATGGCGCAGCGGATCGATCTCCTGACTATATGCGCCACCATCAGAACGTAATCAACTATTCATAGCCATAAATCAGTAGAACTTTTAGCGCGTGTGGGTCTGGCACGGATGCTTTACCGCATATTAATTCGCTTTAATTGCCGTGGACCAATTTCCGACTTTGGCCTGCAACTAAAACGGTGGCTCGGGTGTACTTGCGAGCGGGAACGCGGAAAAGCGTCCGCGGCAGACCCATCGGCAAGACTGTTACAAAACTGTCACAGGAGAGAAACATGACCGACGAACATCACGCTGACCGGCGTAGCTTCTTGAGGACCGGTGCGATCGCGGGCACCGCGCTGGTTGCGGGCGCATCGGGCGCGATCGCGCAGCAAGTCGCGAATACCGCCACATCGAATGCCCCGCTTACCAAGGGCGATATCGATATCTTGAAATTTTTGGCCGCGGCTGAAATCCTTGAGAGCGATCTCTGGGAACAATACAACGAACTCGGAGGAATCCAGGATCGCGAAGTCCCAGGCGGCAGCGGGAACCCGGCCTACACCGCGGCGCTAAAGAACATTGATGCGGACATGGATCAATATATCCACGACAACACCAATGACGAGATGAGCCATAGAAATTTCATCAATGCCTACCTTGTCTTGAAAGGCGTCGCGCCAGTTAACCTCGATGCATTTCGCACGTTGCCGGGAAGCCAGGCCACCGGGGCCAACAAAACAAAAAAACGGCTCACCAACCTCATGCAGCTCAAAGTCGACACCAGTTGGTGGACACGGTACCGCGCCAGCCGCCATAACCCTGATCTTGAACCGTCGTTCGTGTTCCCACAAGCGGTCCCAAGCTTGTTCGCCGGGACGTTTCCGGCAATCCCGCGGACCGATGACGATACAACGGATGGAACGCATATCCAAGCCATCGCCAACACGGCGGCATTCCATTTCGCCACTATCGAGCAAGGCGGCACCAGCCTCTACCCGGCGCTGGCTGCGAGGGTCGCCAATCTAGACGTCTTGCTGATCCTGCTCAGCATTGGACCGACCGAGACCATGCACTTCCAGACCTGGCAGGACAAGGCAGGTAATGCGCCTCCCCTGACCGATGGCGGTCTCGTGTTTCCGGACCTCAATGCGCCTCCGTTCGGCGGGCAACTGTTCCAGACCAATCTGATCATGCCCGAGCCATGCCCGTTCGGCCCGTTCGGCCCGAACTTCCCACGATGCTCGATCATACGCCCGATACTGACTTTCGGCGCCGTGGCGGCTGTCACGGCCCTTGCGAACGGCGGCCTGTTCACCGGCCAATCCCAGGCGTTCGTCGACGCGGCAACGGCTCTGGCACAAGCCGCGGATGCCGCTCGCCGGTCTTGATGTGAAGTAGCGGAGGAGCGCAGGCGGCCGTGCCGGTCACGGCCGCCATCCATGTCTTCATTCACATCCGCGAAGCGCTGGCTCGCACCGGTGCTGAATTACGATCCGGCGTCGCTGGTGGAGGCTGGCGCGGCGGCGGCGGAGTAAGCGGGGCGGCGAGGTCATTACCACCATGATCGGCGGGTGAAGGGCTCCGCTCATCCGCGGAGCCGGCGGTTGAGATCCATGAAAAGATCTCGCATGTCGTTCGCCGCCTGGCCTTTTGGATCAACCTCGGTCACGCCCTTGCCGGTGTGCACAGCTTCGAGAAAACCGGCGTGGGCGCGGATGTGGGGACGTAAGAGAGTGCCAATCCGTTCAAGCGCGGCGATGCCGTTTTGCACACACGAGGCTTCGCGGACAGGCGGACACTGGTTAAGGAGAAAAACAAAGTCCTTGCCCATGAGTTTCAGTTTGCGGCCGGTCACCTCGCTCGCCCAAATGTCGAAGGTGGCCGGCCGTGCCGGAACGATACAGAGATCGGCAGCCTTTATCGCGGCGAGCGATCTTGGCGACTCCAAGGCCGGCGTATCGACAATGACAAGGCTGATATTGCGCTTCGCTAGGGTCGTTAACGCCGCTTTAAGCCTCGCCGACGGAACCACCTCCACCGGCAAGTGGGAATCGTTGCGTTTGGACCCCCATCGGACGAGGGATTTCTTAGGATCCATGTCGAGAACAAAAACACGTTCTCCCGCTTCTTGCGCCGCGACCGCGAGACAAGCGGCAAGCGTGCTTTTGCCGCAACCGCCTTTTTGCGAAACAAATGCAATGGTACGTCTCTCCTTCAGCCAAACTTGAAGGCCGTTGCCAGCCATCTGCGACGGGCCGAGTGGATAACCGGGAAGGGCTACCGCCGGCTCGTTGGTCATTGAAGGGGCCACCCGCGATGGTTCAAGGAAGCGATTGGCGGAATCGGCCTGGCGTAACCCCGATTACGCGGTGGAAGTTCGTCGTGAAATGGCTCTGGCTCGAGAAGCCTACGGCGGAGGCGATATCGCGGATCGGCCTATCCTCGTCCCAAAGAAGATCGCGCGCACACTCGACCCGTCTTTCCATCACGTAACGGTGGGGCGACCTTCCGGTCGAAATTCTGAATGCCTCGCCGAAGTAATGCGGGCTCAGCTCTACGATCGCGGCCAACTCGACGAGCCCGAGCTCATCGGTTAGATGCGCCTCGATGTACTCGAGAACGCGCCGAATCTGCCTCAGTGCAAGCCCGCCCTTATGCTGAATTGGCGAACGCCTCGACAATCCGGAGCTCCTGGGCTTACGGTCGCCGGACAGGCCCCTATCAGATCCCACGGCAAGTCTCCCTGCACGCTGAGATGGAATGCGATGGCGATTATAATATGTCAGATCACGTCAGGTTCCTTTCCGACGGGCTGATTACCGGTATTTTCTAATATTCACTGGGCGTTTCTGACAGCGCGGCGGCGGCGGAGTAAGCGGGCGGCGAGGCTATTCTTTCGATTTGTTAAAGTCATCTCACAACGACTCTCCTTCAGCCAAACTTGAAGGCTGTTGCCAGCATTTGCGATGGGCCGAGTGGATGACCGGGAAGGGCTACCGCCGGCTCGTTGGCCATTGAAGGGGCCGCCGGCGACGGCCTCAAGGAAGCGATCGGCGGAATCGGCCTGGCGTAACCCCGGTTACTCGGCGGAAGTTCGCCGTGAAATGGCTCTGGCTCGAGAAGCCCGCGGCGTAGGCGATATCGAGGATCGGCCGATCCGCGTCCCAAAGAAGATCACGCGCCCACTCGACCCGTCGTTCCATCACGTAACGGTGGGGCGGCCTTCCGGTCGAAATTTTGAATGCCTCGCCGAAGTAATGCGGGCTCAGCTCGACGATCGCCGCCAACTCGACGAGCCCGAGCTCGCCGGTCAGATGCGCCTCGATGTATTCGAGAACGCGTCGGATCTGCCCCGGTGCAAGCCCACCCTTATGCGGGATTGACGAACGCCTCGACAATCCAGAGCTGCGTAGCAGGTGGACCGCCAACGCAGAGGCGAGTCCCTCGACGTAAAGCCGTCCGCCCACGCCGCCCTCGTTCAGTTCGAGCCGGCCGAGCGCGGCGAGCCGGCCGATCACCGGATCCTCGACCCCGATCGATGTTCCGATGAAGCAATCACCGGTGCCATCGAAGGCCTTCCGCCATATCTCCGCGACGAAAGATTCTTCGACCGCGAAAGCGAAGAAGGAAGGCGAAGCGTTGCAGCGAACCCAGAAGGGAAGACGCCCGTCTCCGACGTGAACGCGGCCATGTGAGACGGTGCTTGATCGCAGACGGTCGCTCTCGCCCCCGCGCCAGTCCATGTCGAACGCCGCGCCGTCATGGACGGCAACCGTTATTTGGGCCGAGCCTAATTGCCTCCCCTCGATCGGGCCGGAGGTGCAATGTGTGAGCGTAATGGCGCCAACGCTCAGCCGCTTGTTGAACTCAAGACCGCGCGATGGCGGGCGAGACACGAAATCGATGAGCTCACGGCCACCGGACCGGCCCTTATCCCATCCCATGGCAAGTCTCCCTGCGCGCAGGCCAGGACCGCATCGTTCTACCCACGCCGGTCACCGCAACGTACCTCCAGCAGACTCCAGCCTGCACGCTGACGAGCTGATTACCGGTATTTTCTAATATTCACCAGGCGTTTCTGAAAGACTTACTATTACGGTGAGCATATGTCTGTCAATTGCCGCCAGCGACCCCAAGCCGATGCCGCGTATGGAATGGTTGTTGGCGCCCGGGACGGCTGGCAGTGGAGCAATATCTGCTATGATTATGGCTACTAGGCGCTATTCATAGCTAATAATCATTACGCAATTCAGCACGTATTTTATTTCGGAGAACAGGTCCTTTGACATCATTGTATTGCAGTGGACCATGTTTTTGACCTTGACCTGCAACTAAAGCAACGGCTCGGGTGTTTATCCGAGCCGTTGCGGCAAAGCTTCCGCGGCCTGACTCAGCGGCAAAGACTACTTCAGGAGACCTAAAGACTGCTTCAGGAGACCTAAGGTGTCATAAACGATGTGAAGATTGGCTCTTGTAATTTGGAGGAAACAAACATGACAGACGGACATCACGCTGATCGGCGCAGCTTTTTAAAGACCGGTGCGATCGCGGGCACGGCGCTCGCCGCAGGAGCATCGGGCGCAATCGCGCAGTTAGCCGACTCGTCTCGCCCGACCAAAGGCGATATCGCGATCCTGAGATTTTTGTCTGCGATTGAACAGATCGAGAGCGATCTCTGGCTGCAATATGCTGAGCTCGGCGGAGTCCAAGACAGCGAGATTCCAGGACTTTCCACTTCCACCAAAGGGAACAAGCCCTACACCGACGCGCTGAACAACCTCGATGCGGACATGTCGCAGTACATCCACGACAATACCGAGGATGAGTTCAGCCACCACGACTTCCTCAACGCTTACCTTCAGTCTATCGGCGCGACGCCGGTTGACCTGAGTATATTTGCGACTTTGAAGGGCAGTCAGGCGACAGGGGCCAACAAGACTAAACTGCGGCTCACCAATCTCATGCAGCTTATCGTCGATACCAGCTGGTGGACGAGGTATCGCAGCCGCGACAAGAATCCCGATCTTGATCCGTCGTTTGTTTTTCCGCAGGCGGTCCCATCCTTGTTCATCAAAGGAAAGCCTCATCCGGCAATCCCCCCTGTCGATATAACTGATAAGGACCACATCCAGGCCATCGCCAATACGGCGGCATTCCATTTCGGCTTTATCGAGCAAGGCGGCACAAGCCTTTACCCGACACTGGCCCTGAGGGTCACCGATCCAGTGGTGTTGCGGATCCTGCTAAGCATCGGCCCGACGGAGACCATGCACTTCCAGACCTGGTCAGACAAGGCGGGCAACGCGGTTCAGCCTCCTTTTAATGTGACATTTGGCGATCTCACATTTCCGAACCTCAATGCACCTCCTTTCCCAGCCCCACCGCCATTCGGCCTGGAGGACTTCCAGACCAACCTGATCATGCCCGAGCCATGCCCGTTCCTTAACCGGAAATTCCCGGTAGTTTCGGTCATTCGCCCGGTCTCGATCTCGACAGCGATTTTCGGGGCGATGGCGGCTGTCCAAGGCTTCACGGATGACGGGCTGTTCATCGGCCAATCCGGAAAATTCTTTAGGACGCTGCATGACCTTGCGGAGGATGCCGATGAGGCTACGCGCAAGTGTCATCGGGAGGATTAACGCGAAAGCCTAGGTGGCCGTGCCAGTCACGGCCACCTGTCCTTATTCACACCTGTGAATCCTTGGCGTGCCGCGATAAGTCGCAAGCCAATCCCGAAAAGCAATCTTATTTCATTAAAGCGGCAAGCAGCTTGCGGTCTAGGTCATGATCTCATAAAGGGGATTCCCGAATCGGCAAGAGAATGATTCAACCTTCAGATCATGGAGGTTGGAATGGCTCGTTTTGATTTGACGGATGTCGAGTGGTCGGTGATTTCGCCG
>JALZAY010000051.1 GCA_030948025.1 Pseudomonadota bacterium | reverse complement strand
GGATCCGAAGATCTTCCGAATAGGGCTTCGTCATTCATCCTGGCCTCCTCCCAGCCAGAATCTTGAATCACGACAAAGCTCGCTTGGGGATCCCACCCGATTCTGTCACAGTGGATAACGCACTAGCGCCGGTGGCGCCGTTACAGCGGCGGCAAAGCTTTCGATCGAGATGGGCAAGGCGACGCTTTGATTTCCGTTGTGGCGGCGTCGTTGGCGGTGTTCGTGCTCTTGCACGGCGCTTCACGCCGTGGCCGCGACTGGTTCTACGCGGCGGCGGGAGCCTGCCTCGTCGCACTTACGAACCTTGCTTTCGTCAATGTTGGCCTCTCGGGCGGTGATCGCCTTGCTGTCGGCCACCATTTTCGGGGTCGGGCTTATCCAATCGAGAGGCAGGTTGCGTCTTAAGGCGCGGCCGAAGCCCCGGTCGAATTTTTAGTAAGGGTCTTTTCACCCGACGGTTTGCGTCACGTGGATGCGCCGCGCTCCTCTATGATGATATTAACGGATATTCGGCGTCAAAGCACCGAAACCAAAAATATCGGTGTTAAATCGATGCTTGGGCTATTGCGTGATTGGGTTGGCAAGCCAATGTAACGTTGCCTAACGCATTCAACATTTTAGAAAGTGAAATTCATGCCACGCTTTTTTTTGAGACTTTCTGCGAAGTGCCTCAAAATGGCACTGTTCGCGTCCGCAATTTTGCTTATTTCGGCGCAGGCCCAAGCGGAGCCCGGTTCCGAAGGACCGTTCCTCGGCTTGTCCGGGCACTGGTCGGGTGCCGGCACCGTCACCCTGACGAATGGCGCCACCGAACGGCTTCGCTGCAAGGCCGCCTATGCGGTTAATGCCACCGGCAAGGCGCTTCAGCAAACTCTGCGCTGCGCGAGCGATAGCTACAGGCTGGAAATCAGCAGCAACGTCATTTCCGAAGGCGGTTCGCTTTCCGGCTCCTGGACCGAGGTGACCCGTGGTGTGTCGGGAAATATTTCCGGCCGCGCCAACGGTGCGGAGATCGTGGCCAATGTCGCTGCCGCCGGCTTCGCGGCCCGGCTCGACATGCGGACCCACGACGACAAGCAGTCGGTTTCGATAAGGCCACAAGGCGACACCGAGGTGTCTGCCGTGGCGATCTCTTTGCGCAAATGATAAATCCGCTATCTCCCGGCCACCCTTTGCTTGTCGCGCCATGATGCGGCGCGGCGGGAAAACCTTAGCAGGAACATGGCCGTTGGCCGCAAAATGAAGAGATCGGCGGTCAGGGCCGCCATCATGGCGAATGCGCCCAGCCAACCGAAGAGGCGCAGCGACGGCAGGTCGGAAAAGACCGTCACCACTAGCCCGCAAGCAAGCACCACCGAAGTTAGAATGAGGGCGGGGCCGACGAGTATCGTTGCCCGTGCGACCGCGATTCCGGGGTCCTGGCCTGGGTCGTCCTCCAGGCGCAAACGGTTGAGAAAATGAATTGTTGCGCTCAACCCCAGTCCGAACGAAACGGTCAGCGCCACGACGCTTGCGAACTGCAGGCCCTGTCCCATCCCGCGGAGCAAGGCGCCAGAGGCAACGACCGGGAAAATCCCCGGAAGGATGCTCGCCAGCATGACAACGAAGGAACGGAAGGCGGCGCCGATGAACGCGGCGACGAACACGAACTCGATCATCAAGGCGCGGCTCAATTTCTCGATCATATTGGCGCTGTTTCGCGCGGCTATCACCGAAAGACCCGTCGCCGAGATCCGGTAGCTAGGGTGACGAGCGCGGACCTCCACGAGCGAATTATCCAATGCGTCGACGACGGGAAGAAGCCGGCTCGCGTCGAGGTCAGGTATGCGGCCAGACACGACTACGGCGTCCTTCCCCGCCGAAATGAAGCGCCGCGTCAAATGTTCGGGTAACATATCGACATATTGCCGCAGGATGCCGGCGCCCGGTTTGCCGGCCTCGATGAGCCACCGGCGTAATGTCTCCAACGACCAGATGTTGCCGACGCCAGCTTGTTTCTCGAGAGTCGCATGCACCTTGGCGATAACTTCGAGAGTTTCCGGTGCGTAGAGCGATGCACCGCGTGGAAATTCGATCAAGACGTCGATCGGATTGGCACCGGTTAGCTTGGCGTCGAGACGGTTGCTTGCGGCTACCACTTGTTGCTTGTCCGGCACTTGATCGGCGAGCCGGTACCTCGGCTCGAGGCTAGCAAAGCTGAGACCAAGCCCGGCGACGACAAGGAAGCCGGTCAGACTATAAAGGCCGGGACGCCTGACCATGCGGGCGGCGACAAAGCTGCAAAATCGTCGCAGCGCCTCGACTCCGAAATCCGAGCGGGCGATTTGGGCTGCAAACGCGCTCTCGCCGCGCAACAATAGAACACCCAGAAGCGGCATGAGAACGAGGACAGCGGCCAGCGCAATGATCGTCGCGATGAAGCCCGCCTCGCCAAAGCTTCGGATCAGGTCCGAGCTGGAAAACTGCAAGGCCACGAAGGACAGAGCCGCCGTCGCATGGGTGAGAACGCAAGCCGGCCCGACGATCAAAATCGCATTGGTCAACGCCTCGAATTTGCTTTCGCCCGCGAGCAACCGGTCGCGCGTGGCGAAGGTAAGCTGCATACTGTCGGAGAAGCTGATCACCATGATGAGAGGAGTCATCACGTTGAGGAACATATTGAGGCGGAAATCGAGCCAGCCGAGCGCGCCGAGCGCCAATAATATTGCGATCAGCGGCGGACCAGCCGCGATGATCATGAAAGAAACGCGGCGGAAAAAAAGGATCGCGATGAGACAACCGGCGGCGAACCCGATCGTATTGTAGACTATCCTGTCGCGCTCGACCGCATTACGGATCTCGAGCTGCATCACCGGAACGCCGGAAAGCTCCGCCTTCAGTCCCGCACCGGCGAGATCCTCGGCCATCCTCGTGCGGATTTCGCCGACGGCATCGCGCAGCCGATTGCTTTCGACGACGGATGGATCGAGCGCGAGGACGACCAAGGTCAGCTCGCCATCGTTCGACAAAAGTTTGCCACGGATGATCTCATTGCCCATCACGCGACGGACCACTGCATCGTAAGCGGCGCCTTCAGGCAGCCGATCTGCAAACAGCGGCGCCGGAATCGCGCCGTTTTCCGGCGGTTGACGGGCCGAGAAAATTGAGATGATGCCTCGCGTACCGTCGATCAGCTGAAGGTCGGTGACGAGATCGCGCAGCTTCTCGACCGATTCGCGCTCGAGCAGTTTCTTTCCTTCAATGACGACGAGCACATCGAACTCGCTCGACGGAAACCGTCGAGTCACCTCCTCGTATTGCTTGAATTCCGGCGTGTCCGAACGGAACAATTGGCTGAGCGAATCGTCGATCTTGAGCCTTGTGACGCCGAAACCAGCGCCAATCGCGAGCGCGACTACGACAAGGGCGACGGCGAGGGGAAAGTGGAGCGAGACTAAGCCGATGCGCTCAATGCCGAGGGCGAGCGGGTGCCGACTTTGTTTGGCGCTAGCATCAGACGATGGCTTTGCTTGATCAGCTTTTCCGAGTCGCAAGCTTCTCTCCGAGACAGCGATCCAGCCAGGCCTTCCATAGAGCGCGTCCCGCTCAAATGGAACCATTTGATCGATAAGGACGCAGCTCAAAATCAAAGAGTTGGGGGCATGTCGGAAACGAAAAAGGCGAGCAACTTTTTCTGGCCATGCTCTAAATGCTCGATACGACCGTGAGTGATCAGAGGAGGCGCAGCAAAAGAGGGAGCGACGGCGCGGCCGCTCGACAACCACAGTGGGTGCCGGGGGTTCCGCCGCAAGAACCGCCTCTTCGCACTCCTCAATCCGTCATATCGGCCGGGTGCGAGAGGGGGAGCGCGACTTCCTCGATCCGCGAAGATGAACTGGCTTGATAGAAAACCGGTTCCGCCGCCCGATTCATGCTCCGCCGCGGCGGCCAGCTAGTCTTATAACGACGGAACGGCCCTTCTGTGCGGCTACCGGTTCAAGCGGGCTCCCGGACGAGCGCGGCCACGCAAAAATCGAGCATGTGATCGAGTGCCGGTTCCGGCTCCTGCTCATATTCCGCCATTAGGAGCGGATGACAGAAGCGGATGCAAGCGGTGTTGACAAGGCGTGCCGCGAGCGCCGCGTCTCCCGGATGGAACTCGCCTGCCGCCATGCCACTCGCGATTATCTGTTCAAGCATCCCGGTCATGCGATGGTTGTGCTCGCGCATGATTGCCCAGTTTTCGGTCATGGCGGCTTCGATCAACTCGTGCAACTTGCGGTCGAACATGTATTGTTTGTGATGTGCCTTTTCGACGGACGCCATCAAGTTGCGCATTCTTTGGAGGGCGGTGCCGCGAGACACGACGATTTTTCCCGCCTCGGCTTCGATCTTGCCGAGGAGATCCATGCAGACAGCCGCGTTGATTTCGGATTTCGCCCCGAAGAAGCGATAGACATTCGCCGGAGACATGCGCAGCTCCCGTGCGATATCGGCGACCGTCGTCTTTTGGAAGCCAAGTTGCCGGAAGAGCCGCTCCGCTACTTCGACAATCGAGCGACGTGTATCCTTGCCCTTGGCTTCTTTTTCAGTGGATTCTCTTTCAGCGAGTTCTCTTTCAGTACGCATATCTTGACCATCCCGTCGAGCATCGGCGGGACTATGATCTTCGCGCGGGTCCGGCGCTTCCCCCATTTGGGTTTGGAGACGGATATACTTTTCCTTAATGTCACTTAAAGCGCGCATGATGTTCGGTTCCCTACTAAATACCAGGTGCATTATAACTCCCTTTTTCGCCACGCGCTTCCCCCAAATGGGTAAATGGGGTTAGGCAACAGCTGGTTCACGAAATTTAAATGACGTATGCCATCACAAAGCTATGAAAATTGACGCATAGGCGATATCGCCGCGAGTGACGGCGGGTTTTGCCTGCACGCGCTGATGGAGTTGAGCCATTTCTCCTCTTAATTCACTGAATTCTCATAGCGACAAAATGTTTTTCATAATATCTTACCAATGTCGGTGGTCTACGCCACAAAAAGCAAATAAAATTAGACAACCATAGTTGACAAACCATAGTTGTTGAAACAGCATCGCCGCCGTGGTTATCGAGCCACCTCTAGCACCTATGCCTAAGGCCCCACTCTAATAACGTGGAAGGACGGCCTCACCACCGCCATCGCCTAACCAAAGCCGCCGCACGTCTCCATCAATATGGGCGAGGCGGACACGATCCTCTGTCCTATTGCGCGACTGTTCCGCTTCGACCCTCGATTGACACTGCTCGACGCCGACCCGCCGGAGAGTTTCTTTGCGGAACCACGGATCGGGACGCGGAAACCTTAAGCTTTAGGGGCAACTTCGGAAAGGCGCCCAAGCGGTCGCCGCTGTGGCGTGCCTGGCTGCCACGGCAATCTCTACCGCCACGTTTACCGGTTGCACCAGCTCGTGCGGGAAGGTCGCCAGCATTTCGATGTACGTTCTTGTGTGTTGTACCGCGTGTTCCATAGACTCTTTAAGAAAATCCGCCTGGATCGCCGCGGCCTCTTCCATGCGATGCGCTTTGCGAAGCTTTTCGATGTGCCAATTCGTGCGGACAAACGCTTGCCAGGACATTCGCGCGATCTCGCGAGCGAAAGCTTGGATGGTTTCGGCTGCCGGTGTGATTCCCTTGATCGCGGCATCATTGCCCGCGCCGTTAATGCGAGTGCCGGCGGGTTTCTCTTCAGCCTTTATTTGCCTCATAACTCCTTGAGATTTGATAGTATACGAAATGTGTCATAATATTTTACTCATGTCTGTTACCGCCGCCACAAAACAGAAAAAAAATATTAGACAATCCACAGTTGTTGAAACTGGACCGCCGCTGTGGTTATCGAGCCCGCGCCCAAAACGTGTTGCCTGACATGGCGAAGCTTATTGATTTGAAACGAGTGACAAAAATTGGGCGCTCCCAAATTAAAATTGGACGTCGCCAAAATAAAACCCCGCCATCCACCTTTATTTTATTTGGGAAGTTCAGGTACGGTGCTATCCTGGCCCATGGACAAGAAAACAACCGATGCTCCCGCACGCAGATCATGGCTCCAGCCAGGCGCGCATACCAATCGTTTGCTCGACGCCTTTGAGCCCGCCAGCCGCGCCCGGATCGACCCCCACATTCAAGCGGTCAAGCTCGTGCTTGGCGACGTTGTATGCGAGGCGGGTGGCTTCCTTGAATACGTCTACTTCCCGAAGGGCGCCGTTCTCTCGTTGTTGACGGTTTTAGCGAACGGCGCCGCAATCGAGACAGCGAACATTGGGAACGAAGGCGCATTTGGCCTCTTCGCGGCCATGTATAGCCGAACCTCCTTCAATCAATGCCTTGTGCAACTGCAAGGTGCCTTGGTGCGCGTTCCCATCGAAATTTTGCGAACGGAGTTCGAGCGGAGTGACCACGTGCGCAATCTCCTGGTAAGTTATTCGGAGACGCAGCTGGCGCAGGTTCAGCAGACCGCCGCGTGCAATGCCATGCATACGACTGAACAGAGATTGTGCCGGTGGCTCCTCATGATGCATGATCGCGCCGAAACCGAGGAGCTGACCTACACGCACGAATTCTTGGCTCACATGTTGGGGGCCGACCGGAAATCGGTGACGCTTGCCGCGCAAGCGATGCAGGCCGCTGGTCTCATCGGCTACCGCCGGGGGAAGATCCTAATCGCCGATCGTCACGGCCTCGAAAAGGCAGCGTGTGAATGCTACGCTATCGTACAGCAGCGGTTCGACGAATTTTTGACGCCTCCTTCGTCCGCGGTTCAAGGCAATACGAAAGGGCGGATCAAACCGCACTGATCGGCTGCTCGAAAACGAGGTCAATCAGACTTCGTTCAAGGCAAGGAGGGCGAAGCCCGCTTCGCCCCAAATCGAGGAAGCCGCCGCCATCGGCCCCCTCGATGGGGAAGGGGCTTCGGCCTCAACTGTTGAACGAGAACATCCGGGCGGTCGCGGCGGCGTGCCGCACGGCGGCGACACTTACTTCTCCTTGAGCGCGCACCGCGGCCAGCGCCTCGACGAGGCGCGCGCCACATTGATGAAGGTCGAGTTCGACGTCCGGCTCACTGTTCGATAGCGTATCCTTCACAGCGGCGATTTCGGATGGCGTGCCGCCGGCATCCAGGGCCAGCATGAAGGCTAGCGCGCCCTTGTGATCCTGGTCTTGCGCCCGGACCAGGCGGTAGAGATTGACAAAACGCTTTAATGCGCGGGCCGAACTGCCCGCGAGCGGAGCCAAATCGGCGAGAAGTTGGGTTTCGGCGGCGGACAACGGCTGGTCGAGTGCCGGGAGCGCCGATGTCTCCGCGTTACGAACCCGCGGCTCTAGAGCGCCCTGACCGCCGAGAACCGCGCGGACCAGAGTCGCATAATTGGCGCGCGACGCGATCTCGCCGATCTGAAACGGCACCTGGATCCATTTGTCGAGGCTCGCAGCGGTCTCGCCTACCGCGCCGGCGAACCGTGCCGGATCGGCCGCGATCAACATGACAAACCCGTGGTTGAACAAGGACCGCGCGTAAACAAGTATTTCACGCCCGCGTGAAGCGGGCACGGCATCGAGATGATCGAGGGCGACAACAATTCGCCCTGGCGCCCCGCCGGCGCTCGTCCCGGGGCTCGTTTCGCGGGGCCTGGCGATCATTGCACCAACGGCTGCCGCGAAGGCTTGCGCTTGCTGTGTCGCGGTATCAATGGCGAAAGGCGAGGGCCCGGCGAGCGCGGAGCTAACCGGATGCGCGTCGCCTGCCCGCCTTTCCGCCTCGGCGGCGCGGCGGGAAAGAATGTTCACTTCGGCGGCAAGGGCCGCCACACGGCGCGCCTGATGGGCGAAAAGACCGTCCGTTTCGCGCCGGGCGACGGCAAGATCGGCTTGCAGCAAGGCCGCGCCGCGAAACACCAGCTGCAGCAAACGTGAGGCCCGCCAGACATTCACGCCGAGTGCGATCGCCGCGCCAAGGAAAATAATTCCGCGCAGGCTTGCCAGCAACTCCATATGATCTTCGAGCCAGTTCGCGATTGAAACGGAGGATTCGTTGGCTCGCAGCCAGCCAAGCCAGGCTGTCTGCTCGTCGATAGCGAAACCAAGACCGGCGCCCGACAAGAGCAAAAGGATTGCCGTCGCGATCAACTTCGTTTGCCCCTTGAACGCAAAAAAAGCCCGCAGCACGAAGCCGGCACGTGCCGCGCCGTGCGTGCTGGCGATCGTCCCGGCCATATCCTTGTAGGCCACAAGCGGATCGCTTGGCGATCCGAGCTTGGAGAGAAGGCCTTTGATCCGGGCCTTGTTGGCGCTCGTATAGGTATCGACCTGCGATCCGGGGGTTTGATAGAGGATGCTTTCGGCAAGACGCGCGCGCCGGGCACTGGAGTCGTCGAGGGCGCGCTTTTCGGCCTCGAATTTGCGGCGGGACACATCGAGCCGCTCCAAGGCTTCGCTCGCCGCGGCCTGCGGATCGCGCGCGGCACGCGCGGCTTCGGCCGCGAGAGCTGGAAATGCCCCGGCAAGGCTCGCATGAAGCGCGCCGGCAAGAGCGGTGGCCGGATGGCCCTCGATATGGGCGGCATCGACCCGAAGAGCGACGATTTCGCCGATATAGGGCGAAGCCGGAGTGGCCGCGCGGGCGCTAAAAACCTCGATCGACCGGATAAGCTTTGTCAAGGCGAAGCTCTTGCCCGAACCGGACGGTCCAAAGAGGCCGATCGTGAGCGGAGTTTCGATGCGCGCATGCGCGGCGAGCCCGGCAAGAAGGCCGAGCGGCGCGTCGAGCCCCAGCGCGTCGGGTCCGTCGGGAAGGTCGGCGGCAAAGATCGCCCGAGACGAAGCCGCTTCGACTTCGACTATCCGGCTTGCCGGAGGACGGGCAGGGACGGCGTTCGGTTCCGCGAGACGGGAGCCAGGAACAATCGCACCAAGAGCGCCCAATCCGGTATCAGCCACAATCCTCTCCTTTTGACAAATGCCGGTTGACAAACGCCGGGCTTTAGCTCGAAAGGGCAATTCTTTCCCCGCGAGCTTCAGGTTGCAAGTTGGCAGCCGACTATGTCGCCGTCGAGGCCGCAATCTTTTTTTGCGCTCAGGACGCCGTGTTTCGATGCGCGGCCTGGACCGACCAGGGCTACGCGGCTAAACCCTTCGCATCTTAGGGTTTCCGGCAGAAAGACTTTAGCTCCATGGCGCGGCAATTCATTTATCACATGCAAGGTCTCGGCAAGACTTACCCAGGCGGAAAAAAGGTCCTGGAAAATATCAATCTCTCCTTCTATCCCGACGCGAAAATTGGTGTCCTCGGCGTCAACGGGGCGGGCAAATCGACGCTTTTGCGGATCATGACCGGGATCGACAAGGAGTTTACCGGCGAGGGTTTCGTCGCCGAAGGCGCCCGCGTCGGCTATCTGCCCCAGGAGCCGGCGCTCGACGACAGTCTTGATGCGCGCGGCAATGTGATTCAAGGCGTCGCCGGCAAACAGGCGATCCTCGACCGCTACAATGAGCTCGCGATGAACTATTCCGACGCGACCGCCGATGAAATGGCCAGATTGCAGGACGAGATCGAGGCCAAGGACCTTTGGGATCTCGATGCGCGGGTCGATCAGGCAATGGACACGCTCGGCTGTCCGCCCGGCGATTCGGCGGTCGGAAAACTTTCCGGCGGCGAACGCCGCCGCGTCGCGCTCTGCAAGCTGCTTCTCGAACAGCCTGAACTTTTGCTGCTCGACGAGCCGACCAACCATCTCGACGCGGAAACGGTGAACTGGTTAGAGGGCCATTTGCGCGCTTATCCCGGCGCGATCCTGATCGTCACCCACGACCGCTATTTTCTCGACAATGTAACGGGGTGGATTCTCGAACTCGATCGCGGCCGCGGCATCCCCTACGAGGGCAATTATTCCGCCTGGTTGAAACAAAAGCAGAAACGTCTTGCCCAGGAAGGCCGCGAGGAGGAGGCGCGCCGGCGCCAGCTCGAAGCCGAGGCCGAATGGATCGCGGCGAGCCCCAAGGCGCGGCAAGCCAAATCCAAGGCCCGTATCCAGCACTATGAGGATCTCGTCGCCAAGCAGACCGACAAGGCAACGGCGACGGCGCAGATCGTCATTCCAGTCGCCGAGCGGCTCGGCAATAATGTCATCGAGTTTTCGCATCTCTCGAAGGGATTCGGCGACACGCTGCTCATCGACGATCTCTCGTTTAAATTGCCGCCCGGCGGTATCGTCGGCGTGATCGGCCCGAATGGTGCCGGCAAGACCACTTTGTTCCGGATGATCACCGGTGAGGAAACGCCCGGCAACGGCACGATCGAGATCGGCGAATCGGTCACGCTCGGCTATGTCGACCAATCGCGCGACGCGCTCGACGGCGAGAAAAACGTCTGGGAGGAGATTTCCGGCGGCAATGAAGTCATCACTCTCGGCAAGCGCGAGATCAATTCGCGCGCCTATACGGGCGCCTTCAATTTCAAGGGCCCGGATCAGCAGAAGAAAGTTGGGCAATTGTCGGGCGGCGAGCGCAACCGCGTGCATCTCGCCAAAATGCTGAAATTGGGCGCCAACGTTCTTTTGCTCGACGAGCCGACCAACGATCTCGACGTCGACACCCTTCGCGCTCTGGAAGAGGCCTTGACGGATTTCGCGGGCTGCGCGGTCATCATCTCGCACGATCGGTTCTTTTTGGATCGCATTGCCACGCATATGCTCGCCTTCGAAGGCGACAGCCATGTCGAATGGTTCGAAGGCAATTTCGCCGCCTACGAGGAAGACAAAAAGCGGCGTCTCGGAATCGACAGTATCATCCCGCACCGGCTGAAATATAAGCAGTTTTCGCGGTAAGGGAGGCTCAGCGGGAGGCCGTAGCCCCCTCGTCGAAGCGAGGACCTTACAGCAATCCCTCGGTGGAATGTAAGATGCGCGAAACGCGGGTTTGGCCGGATCTGGACACGGCCAAAGCATGAGGTCTATCTGCATGTTTCCGCCTTTTGCGGGGGCATGGAGAGTCATGCAAAACCGATGCTTTCCCCGAGTTCACTTTAGCTATGAGGGGCATGCGCTCCTGATCTCAGCAACAGCCGCCGGCGCGCTTGGCACGAGAGCAAGCGCCATCAGCGATAGGCCCGGAAGAAGCTGCGGCGGCCAAATCGCGGCGGCAGCCACGAGCAGCCCGCCCGTCGGCAAAGCGGCGACACGTCCCAGCAACGATGCGGTCGCGAAGTTCGCCCGCATTTGCGCCGGCTTCGCGGCGGCGTGGCGGGCTAGTTCCGAATGAAGACCCAGCAGGGGAACCAACTGCAGCAATTGAAACCACGCGAACGCCAAAACATAAACGGCAAGGCTTTCGGGCCGCCAAAATCGTGTCATCAAGACCATCAGAACAAGGCCCCAATGTAGCAGATCCTATCCGCGCCGTTGTCCCCGACCAAAGTTCGTCGCAACCCGTTTGAGGCTCAAAGAGAACGTCCCCCTGCTGACGCGCGCGCCAGCAAGTCTGGAGCATGCCAAATGCGCATAAAATCTAGCGCAAGTATTTGACAGACGATAACAGTATTATGAGGCCTTTGGAGCCGAAGATTTTTTCCGGTTTCGAGCAGGGAAGGCGGCGCCCGAGTCGCGCTGGAGCGCCTCGACGAAAGAGCGGCGGAGATGCTGTTATACGGTCTAGGATCGCCAGTGTAGGCATTGTAATTTAGCGATGGTCATCGATCGCGACAACTTGGAATGCGTGGCCATGGAGGTGCACGGGATGGGCCATCATCGTTTGATTGGTGACCGCAAGCTCCACCCTTTCTCCCTCGGCAACCCTAAGAGTCTGTCCGGAAACATCAATCGGGATTACAAAGTTTTCGCAGCGTGAGGCGGATTGAGGCTAGGCGCAAGAATGCCAGAGCTTTTCGAGTGAGATTCTCCCAGTCCTTGGCGAGCCTGCGGCACCGATTGAGCCAAGCGAAGGTGCCCTCATGGTGAGCGTGCCGAACCATCGACGATCCAGCGTTTGGGCAAGACGACAAATCCCTTAGCCTGATCGGAACGCTTGACGATTTCAGTTTCGAGATGGGGCAGGATTTTCGCCAAGGCGTTGCGGAATTCTGGCCCCTGATAGCCACCGTCGGCAAACAGCTTTTTCAAGAACGGATACATCCCGAACAGGGTCGCAAGAAGCAGGATGCCGCCGTCGCGATCCTGGATGTCGGCGGGATGAACGATGGCATGGCGCAGCAAACCCAGCGTATCTACGAGAAGATGGCGCTTCTTGCCCTTGCTCTCCTGAGTTCATCGAAGGGTTGCCTGCATCATAGCCATGCGGATCGATGCAGGCCCCCTCCTGAGCTTGCCGAAGGGTTTCGGCGCTTTTCACGCCCACATCTGAGCTCGCCGAAGGATGGCTATCGATGATGGCGGCGGTGGGGCTGGCCTCCCGTTCGGCTTGCTCTCGGCACGCCACATAAAGCGCGTGATGGATGCGATCCAACGTGCCGTCGTAGCCCCACAAGTCGAGATAGTCGAACAGCGTGCTGCGCGGCGGCAGGTCTTTCGGAATCGCCCGCCACTGGCATCCCGTGCTCAAAATATACATGATCCTCCGCAATCTTTGCTTGCAAAGCTTGCTTCGCCCGTTCATCACTTCGCGCACATCGACGCGACGCTTGTTGCCGCCGCGCTTGGCTGGCGGGATCAACGGACCGACATACGCCCATTCATCGTCGGTCAGGTCACTGGGGTATCGCAATTTGCTGCGGTCGTACTGCCTGCGGTTCTTCGCCGTCCACATCGGTGACCTCCTCGAATCAAGTCACCCCTCTTGAATCACAAACGATTCAAAAGATTCAAGATGTTTGCGGACAGACAGTAACGCTTGCCTGCTGCCAACGTCCAAAATACCCTGAAAACGTAAAGCTGGCCGCCTACGAGGAACTATGCGACCGTCAGGCTCTCTCGACCTGCATGGCGGCATCTATGACGTCCTCGGACCGCCGGCCTTGGCGAGCTGGGTTAGATAATTGCCGTAGCCGGATTTGCCGTAACGGCCGGCATTGGCGAGCAAGAGATCGCGATCGATAAAACCTTTATAATAGGCGACTTCCTCCGGGCACGAGATCTTCAAACCCTGGCGCCGCTCGAGAATTTCGACATATTTGCCGGCCTCGAGAAGACTCTCGTGGGTTCCCGTGTCGAGCCAGGCGAAGCCGCGGCCCATGATCTCGACAGCGAGTTGTTCGCGCTCCATATAGATCCTGTTGACATCGGTGATTTCGAGTTCCCCGCGCGCCGAAGGTTTCAAGGAGGCGGCGATGTCGAGCACGCTGTTGTCGTAAAAATAAAGTCCGGTAACCGCCAGCGCCGAGCGCGGCCGCGCGGGTTTTTCTTCAATCGAAATGGCCCGCCCGTTGGCGGCGATTTCGACGACACCGTATCTTTCCGGGTCCGCCACGACATAGCCAAAAACCGTGGCACCCATGGCTCTCGCCGCCGCCGAGGCCAAAAGGTCCGGGAGGCCATGGCCATAGAAAATGTTGTCGCCAAGGATCAGCGCGACGCGATCGCCGCCGACGAAATCGCGCCCGATGGTGAAGGCTTCCGCAAGCCCGCGCGGCTTGTCCTGCGTCGCGAAGCCGAGGTGGATCCCGAACTTGCCGCCGTCGCCAAGCAACTCCTTGAAGAGACTCTGATCTTGGGGCGTCGTGATGATCAAAATATCGCGGATATCCGCGGTCATCAAGATGGACAGCGGATAATAGATCATCGGCTTGTCGTAGACCGGCAATAATTGCTTGGAAATCACCAATGTCAGGGGATAGAGCCTGCTGCCAGAACCGCCCGCGAGGATGATGCCCTTCATGTTTCGGCTCGCGTTTCCTTGCGCAGCATTTCGACCGTCTCCCGCGCCCGTGTTTGCCAATCGCGCGCGCGATAGCCGAACACGGAAGCAAACAGGCTGCTGTTGAGTTCGGAATTGGCGGGCCGCCGGGCGGCGGTTGGATAGTCCGCGGTCGCGATCGCCGAAACCTTCGGCCGCCGCCCGGTCGCTGGCGCCTGGGCTTCGACGATGGCGCTGGCGAACCCGTGCCAGGTCGTGGCGCCATCGCCCGCGAAATGAAAGGTTCCAGGGGCCCCAATGCCGCGGGCCAAGGCGCGATCGATCGCAAAGACGGCTTCCGCGAGATCTTGAGTCGCGGTCGGGCAACCGTGCTGATCGGCGACGATCCGCAGTTCCGCGCGTTCGCGCGCGAGACGCAAGACGGTCTTGAGAAAATTCCCGCCAAACCGGCCATAGACCCAGGCAGTGCGGAGGATGAAATGGCGCGGGTTTGCTTGCCGGACCATGGCTTCGCCCGCGGCCTTCGTCTGGCCGTAAACGCCAAGCGGCGCGATCGGATCGGTCTCCACGTAGGCGCCCCTTTTCGTGCCGTCGAAAACATAGTCCGTCGATAGGTGGATGACCGGCACCTGTTGCAGCGCCGCGGCCCGCGCGACCGTTTCCGCTCCCACGGCATTGGCGGCGTAGGCCGCCTCTGGCTCGGTTTCCGCTCGATCCACGGCGGTAAAGGCAGCCGCATTGAGAACAAGGCGCGGTTTAACGGCGAGGATCGCGGCCTTGACGGCGGCGAAGTCCGTGACGTCGGCTCTAGCGCGATTGTAACCGATCGCCGCGATATCGCAGGCTCTGGCGAGCGCCACCACTTCGTGCCCAAGCTGACCCGCGGCGCCAAATACGAGGATCGGCCCGTTCATGCCACGGTTCCAAGCCGTTCGCCCCGATAGACGCCGGAACGGATCCGTTGCCACCACTGGGGATTGTCGAGATACCAGCGAACCGTTTTGCGTAAACCGGTGGCGAAGGTTTCGCGTGGCTCCCACCCGAGTTCGCGTTTAATCTTACCCGCATCGATGGCATAGCGCCGGTCGTGTCCCCGCCGGTCGGTCACATAGACGATCAAGCGCTCATGCGTCCCACGCGCCTTGTCCGGCACCATTTCATCCATCAGCCGGCAGATGCGGCGCACGACTTCGAGATTGGTTGTTTCGCTCGCGCCGCCGACATTATAGCTTTCGCCCGGCTGCCCGAGGAGAGCGATTTGGACCAGCGCCCTGGCATGATCCTCGACATAGAGCCAATCGCGAACATTGCCGCCGTCCCCGTAAACCGGGATGGGCTTGCCCTCAAGGGCGTTCAGAATGGCGAGCGGGATGAGCTTTTCGGGAAAATGATAGGGCCCATAATTGTTGGAACAATTCGAGACGAGGGCCGGCATGCCATAGGTACGATGCCACGCCCGCGCCAAATGGTCGGAGGCGGCCTTTGACGCGGAATAGGGCGAATTCGGCTGGTAAGGACTAGTTTCTTGAAACAACCCCTCGGGGCCAAGCGACCCGAAAACCTCGTCGGTCGAGACATGGTGGAAGCGAAACCGCGCCTGTTCTGTCAAACTAAGCTTTTGCCAATGGTCACGTGCGCTTTGGAGCAGCACGTAAGTACCCATGACATTGGTTTCGATGAAGGCGCCGGGCCCGTCGATGGACCGGTCGACATGGCTTTCCGCGGCAAGATGCATGATGGTATCAGGGCGAAAACTCTCGCAGATTTGCCGCATCGCGCGCGCGTCGCAAATGTCCGCCTGCTTGAATTGATACCGCGGATCGTCAGCAACGCGAGCGAGACTATCGAGATTGCCGGCGTAAGTTAGTTTGTCGACGACGCAGACTTCGTGCGCACTCGTCTCGATCAGGTGGCGCACCACCGCCGATCCGATGAAGCCCGCGCCTCCCGTGATCATGAATCGTCTATTCATAAAGGTCTCACGTGGCGAAGGGCGAAACAAAATTCTTAAAAAAAGGAAGAACCGCGTCCTTTTCGGAGATCGCTGCGTCAACGGGACGGACCGGCCACGCGATCGCCAAGTCGGAATCGTCCCAACGCAAGCCAGCGTCGCATGACGGCGCGTAGAAGCTATCGACCTTGTAGGCGACCTCGGTATCTTGTTCAAGCGTGCAAAAGCCATGGGCGAAGCCGGGCGGCACGAAAATCTGTTCGCCGCCATCTCCCGTCAACGTCGCGGAACACCAGCGGCCGTAACTGGGACTGCCGCGGCGCAGATCGACCGCGACATCGAAGATCGCGCCGCGCACGACCCGGACCAATTTGGCCTGGGCCGCCGGGGGGCGCTGGAAATGCAGGCCCCGGACCGTTCCGGCTTTTCGCGACAAGGACTGGTTGTCCTGGACGAAAACACAAGCAACGCCAGCCTCCGCGTAAGTCCGCGAGTTGAAGGTTTCGAAAAAAAATCCGCGCGCGTCGGCGAATTTTTTCGGTCGAAATAGTTTTACGCCTTCGAGTACCAATGATTTCGAGCTCCTTCTTCGTGGCTTCCGGATGGCGAGCCACCTTAGCGGCGCCGGGGATTGCCGTGAGCCGTAAAATTGATGTTCGCCCGCCGGTGTACACCCCGGCATTCGTCCATGATCGGGTCGCATTGGCGGCGTCCCCTGGCGCATCGGCGGCGCGCGATTTGGTTCGCCGTTGCCGGAAATTCATTGGCGATTTCCCGGGGCGGCGACTTCTCGACGGTACCAGGTTTCAACGCGATGGTATTATCGCATGAACCCGTGAGAAGGCAATTCAGCAACCTTGCGTCTCAATCCCGTTAATTTATCTCGTTAATTTGTACAGTGCCGTTGGGTTTGCCGCTAGCGCAGGCCCTTTGGAGCGCTCTCAATGAACAGCCGCGCGTCTCCGTTTGGTTCTATCCGTCTTCGACGCAGTTGAAAACATCGAGGAAATGGATCAGCCAACGTTTCAATAACTGACCATAAATATTTGTAGCTGCAAGAAGCCGCCGAGCGTCGCCCCGTACACCATCTGCCCTAGCAAAGTTGTGAGAGGAGTTTGATATCCGTAATTCATCGCTAGGAAGCCTGGCGGCTCCAGCTGACGTAGCTGGGTCACGCCGTGATAGTTCGACGCCATGCGCGGGTGCGCAAACGGCAAAAGCGGAAGAGCTGCGACAAGAAGGAAGATGCCGTGCAGAAATCCGGCGAAGGCACCGAACCACCAAGTGTAAATGCCGACACTGGCAAAAAGAAAAAAATACAGAAAGGCAAACAACCATCCCCCCAGGGTGAAGAGCGCAAATCCAACAATGAGCGCCCTTCTGCGGTTCGCGACGAAAAACGTGCCGACCAGAAAGGGCAGGCTCATCCGGGAGAAACCAAATCCGCGGCTTGCTTCCAGAATCGAGGTCATGGCGACGATGGCGATCAGAGCCCAAAGAATCAGATCACCGACTGAAGCAGAGGAATTACTGAACATTGCTCAATCCCGGCTTTTTAGCGCTCGCTCGATGGCGAGTGCGGCAATAATTAACCCGAGGTGGGTAAAGGCTTGCGGGAAGTTGCCCAGTGCGGCACCGCTATGCGGGTCGATCTCCTCACCGAACAATCCGACATCGTTGGCGAATGAAAGCAGGTGCTCGAACAACCGCTGGGCTTCTTCGACATCGCCGCGGCAAGCCAGAATCTGAACCGCCCAAAAACTGCAAATGCCAAACGCACCTTCCCGAGGTTCGTCATGGTCACGGGCTTCACAGCGGTAGAATAGGCCATGTTGGCCTAGTCGCCGCGATAAGCTGATAGGTGGACCTCATTCGAGGGCTATTGCCGGCCAAGTACCCGATACACGGCATTAACAGCAGACTAGGTCATGATCTCATAAAGGGGATTCCCGAATCGGCAAGAGAATGATTCAACCTTCAGATCATGGAGGTTGGAATGGCTCGTTTTGATTTGACGGATGTCGAGTGGTCGGTGATTTCGCCGCT
>JALZAY010000050.1 GCA_030948025.1 Pseudomonadota bacterium | reverse complement strand
GGCCCGCCAACTTTGCCAAAGCCACGCCGCGGAACCGCGGTCCGGGCGACGGCCGCGCTCGCTAAGTTGGCGGGTTGCCCGTTTCACGACGTTCGCGTGAAGCTATGCGCCGCTGGCTTGCGACCCATCCGCCACGGAATGGCGCTCTCCTAGCTTATCAATGTCTATTGGAGCCTCTTCGGTTCATGCGCAAAGCCTAGAAATCGTCCCACGCTATCCGCAAGGCAGTGAGCCTATGAGCTGTCCACAAAACCCCATAAGAATAAACACCAAACCTATGACGCTCAACCGCAATGATGACTGCACCGTTACACTGTCTCCTTCAACCTTATGTTGGGATAGAGTAAGAATCTCCGTAAGGTGGTCTGCAAGGGCGCTGACGCACTCTGACAACTCGGAAAGCCGCTCTATTGCTTGCTGTGCATTGTAAGATATTTCGTCTTGAGCATGATGACGACTATATTCGTGTGCACTTACCCATCGGGTGTTTTTTTGAATTTCCTTAGTCCACGATTCTACGCCTCCGTATTGTTCGGCCATTGCGTTGAAGCGGCTAAGTTCAGCGGCTGCATTAGCTCGCAACATGCGTTGCACTCGAATTAAATCAAAGCCCAAGAGTGCCACGCCAACAAAGTCAGCGATTAGCCCTGAAACTGACCACCATCCCGAAGCAATTCCAATTACCGCGCACATCAGGAAAGCCTCGAAATCGTCCAACGGCTGACATTATAGGAGCGCGCAATTTCGCCAAGCGTTTCCTTACCGGCGTTGAGGCGCTTGATCGCCTGTTCCTGCTTACGATGGGTGAGCGTCGGCTTGTCGCCAAGGCGGACGCCGTTCGCGTGAAGCTATGCGCCGCTGGCTTGCAACCCACGCGCCAGAGGCTCTTGCGGCCGGTTCATTCGCTGCGCGGCTGCAATAAGAGACATTGAGGATCAGAAACCGGAGGGGCCGGATGATCGTTTGGTGAAGACGGCCCAATGTCTAAACCCGAACCGCGCATCGCGGATGTGCGGAGCGGAGGGCATGGCAGCCTTTCACGCTTCGTTTCGCGGCGGTTTTCGCTCGACGTGGCGAAAGCTCCATTCGACAACCATGCCGGCTCCGGCTTCACCGTGGACGACGATCTGGGCGCAACTGCGCGGCCCATCCGCCGCCGCGAAAAAAATGCTTTCCTCGATGACTGCCTGCCCGGCCGTTGTTTCGAAAAGCCATCGTCTCCCGTTCGGCAAAATACAAAGCACGGCACGGCCCTCGCGAACCCGCTTTAGGCGCACGTTCGGATGGATGTGAAAGCGCAAGGCGACGGCGCGTGTCTCAATCGGCCCGCCGGCCCCTGCGGCGCGCAAACGATCGGTGCCCTCGAGCATCTTGCCGTCCCTGTTGAGCGTGATGCGGCGTTCGTGGATTAAGCCGAACCGCGCTTCGTAACCATTATGCGCGACAACCACCATTGTTCCCGAAGGCCGGTCGTGGCGCTCGACATCGACTTTGTTTAGACCCGAGACGGTCTGATCGCCGAGCCATTTTCGCAATCCCGTGTGAGAGGCGAAACGGCACGAGGAGGTGTCGTCGATGACGAGTGTCGAATGTGCCGCCGTCATGCGGGCCGCCTCGCGCGCCGGCGCGCGATTGGCATCCGGCGCGCCGCAATTAATGACAAGCCGCTGTGCGCCAACTGAAAACTCGAAGGACGAACATCCGGCATGCGCGCGTTGGGAATAAATTTGTGGCGGCGGGCGTCCCGCATCGATCAAGGCAATGGCGTCCGCTGCCTCGAGGCGCTGGTAGCCCGTGTGCCGCGCACTGGTGAGCGGCTGCGCCCGCACGTCGTCATAGGCAAGGATCGTCGCAAGCAGTTCGGGCGGCGTGACACCCATGCCGTTGAACAGGGCGAGCGTGCCGTCGCCATGCCGGAACAGCCGCAGCATCGGCATCATGCGATCGATCGCGTTGAGGAGTTGCGCCGGGGGTTGGAACCCGCGTGCGGCATAGGCCTGCCGCAAGGGAAGCAAATCTGGAAGCAAGTTGAGCAAGATCTCCGGATTGCGGCTGACGTGGCCACCGTCTGGAAGAATTTGCCGATCAAGCTCCTCGGCAAGCGGTTTCGTGCCTTTGCGGGTCAGATTGCGGGAGCCTTCCACGCAAAGACCGAGTTCGGCGAGGGCGATCGCGGCAATGAGGCGCGGTTCGCCGGCGAGCCCCCCGGCGATCTTCCGCTCCAGGAAAACCTGGGTGCGGCCGAGACCTTTCATGAAGCGGCGGTAGAAGACGTGGTCGGCACCATCGAGGATCACTGGCGATTGCGACAGAAAGGCAAGCATGCGCCGCGCCGCGACCTCGGGCTCCCATGCCGGAATTGGACTAGGCTTGCCCGCCAAGCTCAAAAAATCATCAACGAGGGCGCGGGCATTGGCGCGCGCCACGGCGGTGTCGGCGGCGCGCAGATGGCGGAGCCAGCCGAAACCCGCGAGAGCCCGCGCCCATGCGGCCGATCCCGGCTCCAGTTCAAACGGCGAGCGGCCATGCGCATTGACGATCTTGCCGCCGAAAGCAAAATAGCCGGCATAGATGTCCGCCGCGAGGGTCGGATCGCTGGTCCTTATATCTTGCGGCGCAATCAAGAGCCTCTCCGGCCGCCGCCGCCCTAGCCCGATGGCGGCCCGCGCGGGCGCACCGAGACCGCGCCGTAAAGCCATTCCCGCGCGCGCCGCGAGGAGACCCGCGACGCGCAACCAGTCCTTGAATGTCGCGTCGGCCAGGGCTCAACTCCTCGATTTCACAGGCCGGCACGCGATGGAACCGCGACGCGGCCGGCAAGACTTTTCCATCGGCGCACGATCGCCGGAAGCCCGGCGGTCCCCGCCTGGGCATTGCGTTATCGATAAAATTCCTATCGGGTTTATTAACCGCGGCGCAACAGGCGGGCGGCGAAGAAACCATCGAGGCCGGAAAGCCGCGGCTCGGCCGCGGGAAGATGCGACGGCAATGTCCGCAATTCGCCGTTTTCGTTCAATAGTTGGGGCAAATCGCCAACCTCGCCGGGTTCTATCGGAACCCGCATGACGCCGGGATTGCGGCGAAGAAGAGCCGCAATTTGCATTTCGTTTTCTTCGGGTTCGAGCGAACAAGTGCAATAGACGATCATTCCGCCGGGCTTCACCAGTTCGACGGCCTTGTCGAGCAGGCGTGTCTGAAGCGCCGTCAGCGCCACGATATCGCGCGGTTTTTTGATCCAGGCGATATCCGGGTGACGCCGGATCGTCCCCGTGGCGAGACATGGCGCATCGACCAGAACCGCATCGAAAGGCTCCGACTTAAAGTTTACGATATCGGCAACGACGATGCTGGCGCGCAAATTGAGCCGGGTAAAATTCGCGGCGAGCTTTTTCAACCGCTCGGCCGAACGGTCTATCGCCGTGACCTCGGCGCCGGCCGCCGCGAGTTGCGCCGCCTTGCCTCCGGGAGCGGCGCAAAAATCGGCCACCCTGGTACCGGGTCTAACCCGTAAAAGCCTCGCCGGCAGAGCTGCCGCCGCATCCTGGACAAACCAGCGGCCTTCCGCGAAGCCCGCGAGTCCGGTCACCGGCATATGCGTCCAAAGCCGTAGCGAACCGGTCGGCAAGACGTTTGCTCCGAGCCGCTGCGCCCAGATCAAAGGGTCCGACAGAACGGTGAGATCCAGTGTCGGCTCCTCGCGATGGGCGCTTGCGATGGCGTGCGCCCCGGCCTCGCCATAGGTTTTACGCCAGCGCTCCGCGAGCCATGCCGGCGTGTCGTGATCCAGGGGATCGCTTTCCCGCAGTATTTTCTCGCGCGCGCGGATAAGATTGCGCAAGACTCCGTTGACGAGAGAAGCGTAGGGCGCGTTTTTCGCCTCAAGACGGGTCACGCGGACAGCAAGATCGACGGCGGCGTGATCGGGAACGTCGAGAAAGAGAATCTGCGCCAACGCCGCGATCAGCGTCCATTCAAGGTGGGCGGCCTGACGCGGCAGACCTTTTTCCAAAAGCCCGGCTAGGGCGGCACGGATGGTGCCCAGCCGGCGTAGCGCGACGGTGACAATCGAGCGCGTCAAGGCGATGTCAAGAGGTTCCAAACCGCCAAGCCGCGAAAGGATCGCCGTGCCCGAAAAACATTCGTCGAGCGGATGACATCTGGCGACAATATCGTTCAGGATCGCCGCCGCGGCGAGACGCGCGGCAAGACCGGGGCACTGCTCGCTCTCCCGCCCTCGACTCTCACCCGAAGCCAGTTGGTTTGGGCGGCCGTTCGAAACCTTGCGGCTACGCCGCCGGTCCGCCGGCGGACGCGGAGATGCGGTCAAACTCGAGACTCCGCCACGAAGGCTTCGGGGACGCCGATCATGTCTCTCTCCTAGCACGAACAGTTGGACTTTGCCCAGCATATGGGCGAGGATCCGGCGGGGTAGAAACCCGGCGCGTGCGGGGGTGCGCCGCTTCTCCCGCCGGCACCAGGAGGATGAAGATGCAACGGCCGAAAGAAGAGACAGGTGGCCTCGCGGTTGCCGGCGCGGGCTGCGGCGAACTCGGCCAAGCGGCACGGCGGGCGCTCGTCGAGGCCGAAGAGCGCCGCCGCCCCGGCGCATTGAATCAACCCGCGGCCGGCAAGGAAATCAATGGCCGCGACGGTCCCGAGCCAGTGCGCTACGGCGATTGGGAAGTAAGAGGGATTGCCAGCGATTTCTGATCGCGCGGGGGTGGCGCTTGCGGGGTGGCAAGCCTTGCCTTCATTCCGTCGCGCGTGAAATTGTTCCGCAATCTTGGATGAAAACGGGCGAAGGTCCGGCCCCGCGCAAAAAAGGCCCCGCACAGGCGGGGCCTTCGTCGAAAAGCCGGGTTCATCGTCAGTCGTTTTGGCTACCTGTCAGGAACAGGAGCGACTGAAAGATGTTGATGAAATCCAGATAGAGCCTCAAGGCGCCATACACGGATTTCTTCGTCGCGACCTCGTAATCGTCGCTCGCATAATACATCTCCTTGATCGCCTGTGTGTCCCAGGCGGTGAGGCCCGAGAAGATCAGGACAGACAGAATCGACAGGGCGAATTGGAACCCGGTGCTCTGCAAGAACAGATTGACCAGCATCGCGATCACGAGGCCAAAGAGGCCCATCACCATGAACGCTCCCATTGGCGCCAAGTCACGCCGCGTCGTGTAGCCATAAAGGCTCAAGCCGCCGAAGGCCGCCGCGGTCACGAAGAATGCGTTCGCAACCGATGTCCCGGTATAGACAAGCAGGATGGTCGATAGAGACAACCCCATCGACGCCGCGAAGGCAAGAAACAAGCCACGCGCGGCCGAAGCCGAGATCTGGTTGATGCGGAACGAGAAAAAGAACACGAAGGCGAGCGGCGCCAGCATCACCACATATTTGAGCGGGCTCGTATAAAGCGTCACGCCAAACGAGGTCAGCAGCAGATGCCGCCCCACCGGCACGCCTAGCGCCGGATCGGTGGTTACGGCCAGCATATGGACGCCAAGCGCCACCACACCGGTGAGGGCCAAGCCTACCACCATGTTGTTGTAGACACCAAGCATGTAAGAACGCAGGCCCTGGTCGATTGCGGCACGACCAGCCCGGGTGGCGCCCTGCCCCCAGCGGGCACTAGCGTTGGGGTCGAAGTCGGACATGTTTTCCTCTAAGCGTTATGGAGGCTTGACCGCCTCCGGCCGCTGCCCTTGCGGGTTCAGCGTCGGCCCTAATATGGCGCAAGCACGCGGTCCGCACAAGGGCACGCCATCATGAACAATGGTTAAGGTCTCTTAATTACAAATCCCGCAGATAAGGCCCCGGTTTGCGCCCGAGGACCCGCCAAGTCCCGAGAAGCCCGAGGCAGATCGTGACAACGACCGCGACGGCGGCGGCGGCAACCGCCTGTGGCCAAAGCCAAACAAAATCAAGGTCCATCACGCGGCCCACGATCGCGAAGGCGGCCGCGCTCCCCGCCGCCACGCCGAATAGCGCGGTGCACAGCCCAACAAGACCGTATTCATAAATATAAGCGGCAAGCAGCCGCGACCTTGTGGCGCCGAGGGTCTTAAGCACGACGGCATCGTGTGTGCGGGCATGCTGACCGGCCGCGAGCGCGCCGCCCAAGACGAGGATCGAAGCCAGGAACGCCACGCTCGACGCAGCCCTCACGGCAAAGGCTAGCTGGCCTACGACGGTATCTATAGCGTCAAGCGCGTCTTTCACGCGGATGCTCGTCACCGAGGGGAAACTCCGCGCCGTCTCGCGCAGCAGAGCGGTTTCCCGCGCGGGGTCGCCGCCATTGGCAAAGGTTAGCGTGGCAAGCTCCCCGAAGGGAGCACCAGCCAAGCTGTTTGGCGAAAACACAAGTACGAAATTAATCCCGTAGCTGCGCCAATTGACCTTGCGCGTGCTGGCGAGTGTGGCGGTGATGTCGCGGCCGAGAACATTAACCGTGACCTCGTCGCCAATTGCCAGCCCGAGCCCTTCGGCGATCTCGCTTTCGACCGAAATCAAAGGCGGTCCACGGTAATCCTTCGGCCACCAACTTCCCTTAGTGACGCTGGATCCCTCCGGCACGGATTCGGCGAAGGTGATCCCGCGATCGCCTTCGAGCACCCAAGCGACGCTTTGCTTCGGCCGCGCCGTGCCGGCCGGGATCCCGTTTAGCTTAGCGATGCGTCCGCGCAACATCGGGACGAATTCGATTTTGCCCTCCGGCGCTTGGCCTTGCAAAAAATTGGCGAATGCTTCGGCCTTCGCGCTCTGGACATCGAGGAAGAAAAAGCTTGGCGTCTTCCCGGCAATGGAATGGTGGAGTTCCGCGCTGATGTTGCCGTCGATGAGAGTGAGCGCGACAAGAAGCGCGAGCCCGAGGCCAAGCGACAGCACGACCGAAGAGGTCAGCGCGCCTGGCCGGTGAATATTGCCAACCGCGAGCCGCAACGCCACGCCGCGCGCGTGCGGAAGTCTCTTTGCGAACGCCATGATCAGAAGCGCCGCCACGCGCAGCAAAATAAAGGCGGCAAGCGTCGCGCCCAAATAAATCAAGACGAGCCTCCGGTCCGCGACAAAAACGAGAACCGCCGAAGCAAGGCAGAGAGCCACGGCAAGCGTCAAGACGAGATAGCGCGGCCTTGGCTTGGTCCGCCGGGATTCGATTCCGGCGCGAAACAGGGCCTGAACCGGCACGTCGTGTGCACGCCCGAGCGGGCCCGCGGAAAACGCCAGCGCGGTCAGAAAGCCATAGAAAAGCCCCTTGGCGATCGCGGCCGGATAAATCGCCGGCGCGATCGGGAACGGAATCAGGGGCCCGAATGCGGAGGCTGCGGCGAAAGGCACGGCGGCGCCGAACGCCGCCCCTAGCGCCGCCCCGGCACTCGCGACAAGCATCGCTTGCGTCAACATCAAGGCGAAGACAGTGGACCCGGTCGCGCCCAGCGCCTTCAGGATCGCTATCGTTTGCCGCTTGCGCTCGACAAAACCGTGCATCGCATTGGCAACGCCGACGCCGCCCACGATCAGGGAGGTGATCCCGACGAGGGTAAGGAGTTCGGTGAAGCGGTCAAGATTCCGGGAAAACTGCGGCGAAATATTATTGCGCGTGCGAACTTCCCATCCGGCCTCGCGGAATCGCTTTTGCGCCGCCTCCGTCAATGCCGCGACTTGTGCATCGCTTGCCGGTGTCCCCTGGAGCACGACACGATAAAGCCATCTGACGAGTGAGCCTGGTTCGAGCAATCCGGTCGCGCGCAAGGCCTGCTGCGAGATCAAGGCGGGGGCGCCAAACCTTATCCCGCTGGCAAGCCGGTCAGGCTCGGAGACGAGCACCGCGCGCAACTCGAACCGCGCGCCGCCGATCGTAAGACGGTTCCCGATGGCGAGGCCGAGCCTGCCAAGGAGCGTCGCGTCCGCCACGATCCCGTAGGCGCCGTCGCGCCAGGCCAACCCATCGGCGAGAGGCATTGCGGGATCGAGGACGGCTTCGCCCGCCAAGGGATAAGCTTCATCGACCGCCTTGATCTCAACCAGAGCCGCCTCGCCGTCACGCCGTGCCATGGCGCGCACCAGCGCCACCGGCGAGAGGCGTCCGTGCCCGGCAAGAAAATCGTGCTCGGAGGCGGACAATTCGCGCTGGGAGAGATCGAAAGATGCGTCCCCACCGAGGATCGCGCGGCCCTGCTGGGCAAGCCCGTCCTTTAGCGAAAGCGACACCGAGCCAATGCCGGTAATCGCGGCGACGCCGAGCGCGATGGAGGCGAGAAAGATCGCGAACCCGCGCAGGCCGCCGCGAAAATCGCGCAAGGCAAAGCGCATGGCCAAGGGCCAGCGTAGTCCTTGTGATTGGTGCCGCCGGACTTTCGTCAAGGAGACCAACTGATCGGGACGGGCAGGGCCGGTCGCCCAGATTTGTGCGGTTCGTCGAGCCCTTCACCCAGCCAGATTTTTGTGGCTAGCTCGGTGGAATTGTGAACATCGAGAATCTGATAGAGCTTTCTGGTGTGATCCGCAACCGAGGTGAGTTGGACGCCGAGTTCATCCGCAATCGCAGGTTTCGTCTTGCCACGGGCAAGTTGAATGCCGACTTTCGTCTGGGCTGGCGTGGCGCCGCTTTCCCGCAAGATCCGGGCGGCATGGGCAATGGGGTTCTCGCGCAGTTCGATCATCACCGATATGAGACAGGCTTTCGGGTCCCGAGCAGCGTCCTCGACAAGTGCGCCCGCCGGCACGAGCCATTTGGCTTCGAGAGTGAGGACGCCATAGGCGGTTGAAATTTGCATGCGAGGCGGCGTGTCGGAAGTTCCGTTCGCGGCTCCGGCGATCCGCCAGAGAAGCTTCAAAATGGGCGGGGGCAGCGTGTCGCGCCTAGGCAGGGGCCGCAGGTAATTGGCGGACTCGCCCGCAAGAATAGTTAGCAGGAGTTCAAGGCTTGGCGTCTGAAAGACGAGCCTTGCATCGGCGGTCAAAATCATCTCACCGCTTCGTGCCGGTGCGCCTGCCGCCGCCATCGCAGTCTGGTCGCCCGGCCCCAAGTCATCCGACGTTTGCGGACGAAGCGCGTGCGCGAGCCAGGGCCGCAGCCGGTCGAGGCGCTGAACGTCGTCCACCCTAAAGGGGCGCGCGCCCCGCGGACGCGAGAGGTGTAAAAATCCAATAGCCCGGCCGCCATCGCCGATCATCGCACCCAAAAGCCAGCAGGAATCAAGCGGCGCCTCTATCTCCCGGTAATAAGCGGTTTCCAGGTAACCGCCGCCTTGCCGGTGCAAAGTCCAACCGATGGCCACGGCGCGGAACGCAGGCACCCATAGGGAAGCAAGGGCCGATGGATCATCCATGAACCGCCACATACGCTCGCGGAAGAGCGCCGCAGCTCCTGCGTTTTCGGCGTAGGCCTCGGTTATCGTGGCATCGGGCGCAACAAGACCAATGCGCGTCCAGCCATGCGGAATGATCTCGTGCAGTAAGGGCACGACGGCGATCATCGCGCTCTCGGGCTTGAGCCCGAGGCAGCACAAGGTCTTGAGATGCTCGACCGCCCCCATCGGACCCTCTCCGATGTCTTCGCGCATCCCAACGTTAGCAGTTTCCGCACCGTCTGAACAGACGGCGCGAGACCCGCCTAGGTCTGCTAGAGGAAGCTGCGCGCTCGGAATAACCCGAGCAGTGTTCCAGTAGGATTTTTTTACCAATACTGACGTGACAGCGTCAATTACTGAAATCGACGGAGGAGAAAATCAATGACAGTAAGACAGCAACAGGCCTTGGCCGTGTTTACGGGGCGATATCCGCTTATTTCCGCCGCAGCCATAGTTGGCAATCTCTCTGGAGAAAGCGGAAAATATCTGGATTCGACCGTTGAGCGGCCGCATGCAGACCATGGAAGCGGCGGGATCGCAGAATGGCGGCTGGGCCGGAAAGCCAACCTTTACGCGTTTGCGCAAGGCCAAGGGAAGCCGGTCACAGATCTCGAGACGCAGTGCCTCTTCTTGATGCACGAGCTCGATGGCCCCGAATATGCGCTGCTCAATGCGCAGCTGACCAAGCCGGGCAACCGGTCAATCGAAAATCTAACGGCCAATTTCTGCCAGATTTTTGAACGGCCGAATATGGCGCTTGCCCACGTTGACAATCGCGTTGCCAATGCAAAGGCGGTCATGAACGACGCGCGGATCGCCAAGGTTGCAATTGGCAGCCGCGTTATGACGGCGGGCAGCCTAGGTGTTGCGACAGTGACCTATCTCCAACAGGGACTCGGGGTGGGAACGCTGATATTCATCATTGCCGCCGTTGCCATAGGAACAGTCTCGGCCGCCGCGATGAAACCGCGCAAGGACGGACCTGCGTCCGAGGAAGAGCCGACCATGCCGAAAACCCAGAGCTATGAATTGAAAGCGGCCTTTGGGGCGCTTGAACAGCGGCTTGCGGCTGTTCCTGGTGAGGAATTCTTGACGGATCTTCTTGCGGCAATGCTTGCTGGCCGGAAGATGCTTGACGGTGCGCTCGGCCGCACTGCCGATTTGATCCGCGCGCGAGTGCAACGAGAAGCCGAACTGATGGCGCAGATACCAAGCGGCCCAGTTTTGGGGCTGAATGGCCCAACGCCCGCGGCCGGGATAAGACTCGCCAGCCAATCCGATAATGTGAATTATTTCCCGGATGGACCCGAACGATAAGTTTCGAGCTGGGTAAACGGCGTTTGTGCTCTTTGCCGTAGCGCCCACCACTCGGATAGCCAGCGCACCGAATGCTGGCATGTTTCAACGAAAGGACAGATCATGTTGCAGACGATACTTCTTAACTGGAAAACGAGTGCTGGCGGATTTGCGAGCGTTCTGGCTGCCGTTGCTGACATCCTCACCGCCGTCAGCAGCGGCCACCCTCCTAACCTCGCCGCCGATCTCTCGGCGATCACGGCGGGAATCGCCCTTTTGGCCGCCAAGGACGGGAACATCACGGGGACGGCCATGAATTAATGCCGTTTATCGATCCGCGCCCTGAACGGCTGGAAGGTCGAACGGACGCAGGATCGGGCCGGTGGCGGCGCCAATCTGGGGCCGCCACCGAGCAAATTGCGAATTGGAGAAACTGTCGATGAAATCGAACCACATCATCTTCGTACCAGGATTGTTCGGCTGGGGTCCGGGAGAACTGGGCGGGTTTTCTTATTGGGGCGACGCGCTGAAGCAATTCGATGGATCCCGGTTCAAGACGCATTGGGTAAAATGCGGCCCGATCAGCTCCTTCCATGACCGCGCATGTGAAGTCTTCGCGCACATCAAGGGCACAAAGATCAATTACGGCGCCGATCACAGCGCGGACGCAGGCCATGCGCAAACCTCTCGCGATTTCACGGGCCAAGCTTTCGTGCCGGATTGGTCGGAGGACAATCCTGTCATTCTGATCGGCCACAGCGCCGGAGCGCAGACGTGTTTGCAGCTGCAACAGCTGCTGGCGGAAAAATTTTGGGGCGTGGGCTTCAATGAGAACTGGGTTGAGGCCGTGGTTTGCGTGGCCGGCGTCATCAACGGCTCGACGCTGACGTATATGTCTTGTGACGAAACGACCGGCAGGCTGAAAGGTGCACCGGGCTTCTTGGTGCAATCGGCCCTCGACTTCGTCGAGGTGATAAGCCTAGCGGCACGGCCGATCCATGATTTGGGCCGGGACTATGATCTCTATCTCGATCAGTGGATTGGCAAGGCGAACGCGACGAGCGAGGAGCTGCTGGCCTTCTTCGAGAACAACCATCGGTTCGCGGAAGGGGAGGACAATCTCGCCTTCGACCTCAGCTTGCAGGGTTGTTTGAAGGCAAATCAGAAGTTCAAGACGGGGAATAAAACATACTACTTCACCCTGGTGACGCGTGCGATGCATGAGGAGGGTTTGCTTGGCCTGCCCTTTGGACCGAAGACACAACAGCCGGACAAATCTATTAGTGTTCTGCTTAAAGGCCCCGCGGAATTTCAAGCGCTCAAGCCCGATTTTGCGACATCGCCGATCCTGGGTTGGGGAGCGGGCGATCTTGTGATCGACAAGTGGCGCGAAAACGACGGCGCAGTGAGTTCGATCTCGCAGCGCTTTCCATTCACGGCCCGCGCTCAACCTATGGGCGGCGATGGAATTTTCGGACGTCAGCCGGAAACAATCGAAAAAGGGAGATGGTATGTCGAGGATATCGAAGCGGTCACCGGCGTGCCTTTCGATCATTTTGACCCGGTGGTCGGCGCAAAACTCAAAAGTTCTGAGATGGAGGCCGCGCAAGCGAGGCTCTACGGCAAGCTGAACGCGCTGCTGCAAATTCTTTAGACCGTATTCGCACAAACCATGCCAATTTCCTTCGAGCCGTCCGCCGCCGATGGCCATTCTTCCTCGTTTTTAGCGGATGCGGCCTTGCAAGGTTTTTTGGCTCCGACCAGACAAAAATGTTTCACGTGAAGCATTTTGCTACGATTTACCATTGCTTTATGCAGGCAGCGTAAGTTCGATTGCCTTCTCCTCGATGCGGCCAGAGTAGAGCCAAATCCTGCGCTCGCATTTGCTGGCAAGCGCGGGATCGTGCGTCACCACGATCAAGCTCGCGCCACGCTCGCGCTTCAAGGCGAACATGAGGTCGATGATGCTCGCGCCGGTCGCCTCGTCGAGGTTTCCGGTCGGCTCGTCGGCGACGAGGATGGCCGGGTTCGGCGCCAACGCGCGGGCGAGGGCGACGCGCTGCTGTTCGCCGCCCGACAATTGCGCCGGGTAATGCGCGAGTCGATCATCGAGGCCGACCGCGGCGAGCTCGGCGCTGGCCCGCGCGAAAGCCTCGGGGACGCCCGCCAATTCGAGCGGAATCGCGACATTTTCGAGAGCGGTCATGGTCGGAATGAGGTGGAACGACTGGAACACGATGCCGATCCGCGCGCCCCGAAAGCGCGCGAGCGCGTCCTCGCCAAGGCAGCCGAGGCCGGTGCCGTCGACCTTGACCGAGCCCGCATCGGGCCTCTCAAGGCCCGCCATCACCATGAGAAGGGTAGATTTGCCCGAGCCCGAAGGCCCAATGAGGGCGGCTGTTTCGCCGCGCCCTATTTTAAGCGAAATTCCCTTAAGGATATGGACCCTCGCCGCGCCGCGTCCCAGGCTTAGATGCACATTTTCGAGTTCCACCGCCGGTTCCCCCATCTATGCCCTCCGAAACCGCACGCGAAACCGCCTTGCCCAATCCGATGCCACGGTCGAGGCTTGGCGGATATGGCCATCGTCGCGCTTTCCTGCAATTATCGGCCGCGCTTTTGTTGGAGGCGCTGCCATGCCCGGCCCGGTCCGCCGCGAAGGAAACGCCCCCACTGAAAATCATTGCCTTCGGCGACAGTCTGGTCGCGGGTCATGGGTTGGCGGCCGACGCCGCCTTTCCCGCTGTGCTCGAAAAGACGCTGCGCGCGGAAGGCTATCATGTGACGGTCGTCAACGCCGGGGTCTCCGGCGACACTGCTTCCGGCGGCCAGGCGAGGCTCGATTGGGCGCTCGGCGATGGCGCCGATGGCGTGATCCTGGAACTTGGCGCCAACGACATGCTGCGCGGGGTCGATCCGGAGGTGACGAAGGCCGCGCTCGACGCCATTCTTGGCGAGCTCAAGGTACGCAATATCAAAGCCTTGATCGCAGGCATGAAAGCCGTGTCAAGCCTCGGCCAGGATTACAAAACGCGCTTCGACGCGATCTACCCGGCCCTCGCCAAAAAATATGACGCGCCGCTCTATCCGTTTTTTCTCGAAGGGGTGGCGGGCGAGCCGGCTCTTAAACTTGGCGATGGATTGCATCCCAATCGCGCCGGAGTCGAACGCATCGTCAAAGGCATTCTTCCGGACGTCCGCGCGTTTGTGGACCAATTCGGTGCAAAAGCCGCGCGGAGCGAATAAACCGCGCGTTTTTTCGCGGCAAAATTTCCCGTCGCGTCGAATCTTCACTATAAGCGTTTTTACGTTATGTCTTAGCCCGTCTGCCGCGATGATTCGCGGCTCGTTGGCATTGAGTGGAGGGATCCATGCCCCGTTTGTTCACGGGCCTCGAAATCCCTTCCGATCTCGCGATGGACCTTTCCATGTTGCGTGGCGGCATTTCTGGTGCGCGCTGGATCGATGCCGAAAACTACCATCTGACCTTGCGCTTCATCGGCGACATCGACGATTCGACCGCATGGGAGATCCATGCGACCCTCGAAAAAATCCGGCGGCCGCCGTTCATCGTGACGATCGAGGCGCTGAGTTCCTTCGGCGGCGCCAAGCCCAGGGCCCTCGTCGCCAGGGCCAAGCCTGCCACACCCTTGGTCGAACTTCAGGCCCAACAAGAACGGCTCATGCGGCGCATCGGCATTGCGCCCGAGCCGCGCAAATTCACTCCCCACGTCACGCTCGCGCGGCTGCGCGCGGCTTCCTGCTCCGGCGTCGCCGAATATCTTTCCGCGCGGGGGTATTTCCTGTCGCGCCGGTTCGAGGCGAAGCGCTTCGTCTTGTTCTCGGCGCGGGCATCGACCGGCGGCGGCCCCTATGTCGTCGAGGCGGCTTATCCGCTCGGATGAGCGCCGGCTGCGGCCACCGTGGCGGGGAAGCGATTTCCCCGCCGCCGCAAGATCATCGGCATACCGCCCTCGGGCCGCAAGGTGATACGCTGCACCGGCATCGCCACATGGTTTTTCTTAAGTTCAAGGGAAAACGATCGCATGATATGGGCGAGGACGATCGCCGCCTCCTGCAGCGAGAAGGACGCGCCGATGCAGACGCGCGGACCGGCGCCGAACGGCAGATAGGCAAAGCGATCGATTTTTTCGCGCGAACCGGGAAGAAACCGGCGCGGATCGAAGCAATCTGGCTTTTCCCAAAGCAAGCGATGCCGGTGCAAAACCCATTGCGAAACCATGACCAAGCTGCCTTTCCGGATCCGCTTGCCAGCGAGATCGTCGGGGCCGATTGCCTGCCGGCTCATGCTGGCGACCGGCGGATAGAGACGCATCGCTTCCTCGATCACGGCCTTCGTCTCGATGAGCCGTGCGGCATAATCCTCGACGGAACCGGATAGAACCGCGCTGGCCTCCGCCGTGAGCCTCGCCCGCCATTCCTCCGATAGCGTGAGAAGAAACAGGGACCAGGTCAAGGCATTGGCGGTGGTCTCGTGCCCGGCCCCGATAAAGGTCAGGATATTGGCCTTGATTTCGGTGTCGCTCAATCCAGCGCCGGTTTGCGGATCCTGCGCTTCGAGGAGAAGGGTGAGGATATCGCGTGGTGCGCCGGCTTTGTCCTTGGCGAGGAGGCGCTTGCGCCTGGCGATGAGCGCCTCGACGACCGAAGCGAAAAAGGCTTCCGCCGAGCGGCTCCCAAGCTTGGTCAAGCGCGGCAGCCATTCGGGAAAATCGAGAAGATCGAAAGGATCGAGCCGGCCAACGGTCGCGAAATAGCGGTTGATCGCGGTCGCGAACCGATCCAAGTCCCGCCCAAGCCCGTCCGAAAAGATCGTGCGCCCGAGAACGTCGAGCGTCACCCGCGCCATTTCCGGCTGAATGTCGATGATCCGCCCCTCGCGCAGCCGCAGCCATCGCGCGACAAGGTCTTCCGCGGAGGCGGTGATCGCGCGTGCGAAGGAGCTAACGGTCTTGGGTGTGAACAAAGGCGCTAAGGTTCGCCTTTGCACCCGCCAATTGTCCCCTTCGGCTTCCAGCAGCCCTTCGCTCAAGCCCGGCCCGAGAACGCGTTTTTGCAAAGCATCCTTGCGATAATTGGCGGCGTTGTCAACAAACACCCGGCGGATCGCGCTGGGATCGTTGACCACCGCGATCATGCCGAGGATGGTCGGACCGACAAGAATCGGCCATTCGAAATGCGCCGTAGTCCAGGTCTCGATGGGGTTCCGGCGCAAGACTCGCATCGTCGAAAAAGGACCGAGCGGCACATCGTGCGGCCGAGGCGCAGGCGGACGCGGCGGTTCGACGAGGCGATCTGTCATGACCCTTATACCTATTGTTGGTGTTGCCGCATGGAAAGCCGGGAGGCTTGACGCGGCGCCGGTAAGCCCAAAAAATGCGGCGTTGCGCGAATGCCTGGCACGATTGCATGGGCAGCTGCAAGCGCGCGAGCTTGCGGCTCCGCCCGCCGCGATATAGAACCCGGTGCGACTGCTTTAGGCTCCCTTCGTCTAGCGGTCCAGGACGTCGCCCTCTCACGGCGAAAACAGGGGTTCGAGTCCCCTAGGGAGCGCCAATTAAATCAATACATTAGAGTTGCTCACGACGCCGACTTTCCATTCGTACGGAAAATATACGGAAAAGCCGCCGCGAACGCTGACGGTTGACGGCGATGCTGTCCGGCGATCACAGATACAAAAAAGAGTGGGAGCTGCTGAATAAGCGTCATGTTGGTCGGCGTCGCGGGGTTCGCGCGCAAAGCTGCGGCTCCAGAGGAAAGGATACACTTTTTCAGGTACTCCGTCCCGAAGTATGCCTCAGGATGACGATTTTGTCAGGACCGTGGGCAGCCTCCCCCAATGCGTTCGAGTGATTGGCCGCGCCTTCAACCGGCACGTCCGCAAGCCGCGACAGGAATATGCGCGGATCAGTGTGCATCGACGCTCCCCATTGGCCCTCCCGTCATGCCGCTTTCTTGTGTTCGTCCAACGAACGACAACTTGCGCTCAAGCATCTGCGGATCGCGCGGGAACAAATACCCGGAGGAGAAAATTTTGCGACCGAGACAGGTTTTTGGGGCCAAATGTGTCCGCTCGGGCACTTCAATGCTGGGAGCGGCGGCGGGTCGCCCACCTCGTCGGCATCGTGCGCTCGATACCAGTCTGATTTGCGGGCGCCCAAATTCTGCGCAGCAGCAAACCCGCTCGTTGTCCGCCGGACGATCGTCTCTAAAGCCTTGAGTGCGGCTGCGGCGTCCATATCAGGCTCAGATGCTTGGTGCAGATTCCTGATGATCTCCGCCTGCCGCGGGAATGGAACCTCCCCAGAGCTGCGCAATGTGGTCATCACGTCCTCGTGCCCCAAGTTCTGTAACCACGCTTTAAGCTCTTCCGGCGTGCGGCACACGCGCTCTCCGAGTTGCGCGAGGGTTTTGCGGAACGAGTGGGGGTTGAAGTAGGTGAGCCTCGCCAGCGTGAAGGCGTCCCGGAAGATAGCCCGTATGGGACCAGCGTTGGACCAATGGCGGCGAGCGAGGCCGGAGACCTCAACCTTCAACCCCTTGCCGTTGACCACCGCGGTCGCGGGGACAGAGGATCATCACCCCCCAAAGCTTTTGGTCCCGCAGATAGGCAGTCCACTCCGCGAAAATGGCACGAATGTCATCGCCCACCGTGAAAAACCATGTCGTGAAGGGCTTGGAGAACTTGGTATTTACTCCCGGGCGTCCTGCAACTCCTTTGCCGCCGCGAGGTCGACGTGCTTGAGCTTCAGCGAGGCAAGTGCGCCATCGCGCACACCGGTTATGAGCGTAAAGGCGATCAGGGCACGGTTGCGCCGGTCGATCTCGGTGGCGTGCGGCATGACGGCGAGCACGCCCCGGATTTGCTCCAGAGTCGGCACCGGCCGCTCGCGCCCGGCTTTGGCGATCCGCGTGTCCTTCTCCGAAAGGCGGAAATTGTCCGCGTCTGAATAGCTGATCCGCGACCGGTAGCCCGGCTGTCCGGCCAGCCACAGAAAAATGCGCGCAAGGCGTTGAGGGTTTGCAGGACAGTCGCTTGTAACTTGGCGGACGCCATTGGTGATAGTAGTAGGCCAGCGGTGGCGGGCGGAAGACCGGCTCATCCAGGGGCAGAAAAGCCCGTAGCTCAGCGTGGTTCCCCGTCCGCCGTTCCATTGAACCC